>CAUZFM010000012.1:0-37709 GCA_963579235.1 uncultured Binatia bacterium (SeqCode) | reverse complement strand
CGGTAGAAGACGCGGCAGTGGTCGGCCTGCCCGACGAGAAGTGGGGCCAGGCCATAACGGCGCTGGTGACCCCGGCCGAGGGTACGCAGGCCGGCGAGGACGAACTGCGCCAGCACGTGCGCGAACTACTGGCGGCCTTCAAGGTGCCCAAGCGCGTATTCTGCGTCGACTCACTCGGACGCACGCCCGCAGGCAAGATGGACTACAAGAACGTGACAGCCCGGGCCCTCGAACTGGTGGACCAGGACCAGGCGGCAGGGGCTTAGCGGCCAAGCAACCCGCGGACCTCGTCGGCCACCAGGCGCGCGCGCAGATGTGGAATCTCGTGCCCGATACCGGGTAGCTCCAAGTACCTTGCCTGCTCAAGATTTTCGGCCAGGCGGCGGTTGTTGGCCAGCGCACGGGTGTCTTCGCCTCCCACCACGATGGTAACCGGAACCTTTATGCCCCTGTAAGCGGGGCCGATGGCGTCGAGCGCCGGGGGAAGTTCTATTAACTCGTGGGCGCGCTGCACCATGGGGCCAGGACGGGCAAAGTGGATGGCAAATCGGCCGGCGTAGCCCGGTGGAATCGGGTCGGGCGCAAAGGCCTCGGCCAGGCCTTCCTCGACCAGGGGACCCAGCAGGGGCGCCAGCGAACGGCTCACCAGCGGACCAAGCACCGGAGCCGCCGCGAGGTGTTCAAGAAACCCCGACTCAACTCCCTCGCCGTAAACGGCGCCACCCAGCAAGAGCATGCCGTCTACGATCTGCGGATGGCGAACGGCAGTGGCCAGCGCCAGCGAGGCGCCGTAGCTGTGCCCCACCAGCACGGCGCTGTCGACGCCGAGAGCGGCCAGCAGGCCCGGCAAAAGGTCGGCCTGGCCAAACAGGCCGAGGGCGCCGTCGTTTCCGCCGTCGGTGTAGCCGTAACCAACGCGGTCAATGGCTATCACGTCGTGATCAACCGCCAACAGCTCGAAAACCCCGGGGCCGCCGTCACCCGTGAGGCGAAAATCGTCGGCAAAACCCGGGGAACCGTGCAGCAGCAACACGGGGCTGCCCTGCCCCTGCCTGAGCACGTGGAAGTTCAGGCCGTCCACCTCTACAAAAGAGCCCGCCGCTGGAAAAGTGCGCTGCATATCGTCGTTCTGCAGCGCCTGTACTCCCACCAATACCAGTGCTGTGAAAAGCAGGTAACCCGGCAGCCTGAAAAACAAAAAACGCATGCCGCCTTCTAGCACCACCGCTTCCCCCCCGAAAGGGGAAGACAGCCTGGTCTCTTGACGCAGGGGGTCATCAAGGTCACCATCGTGATCGTGGCCAAGGACTTACAGGTAGACTGGCAGCGCAGCGGCAGCGGCGTAGTCGTGGCCGCCGACGGGCAAGCCCCCTCCACGGCCGGCCGCGACTGGAAGTCGGTGCTCTCCGAACGCGAGATCCGCGAATTGCATAGCGTAAACAACCTTCGTGGGCTGTGGTCGCTGGCGGTCAACTGGAGCATCGTGGCTGCCGCCATGGCGCTGGTCGCCGCCTGGCCCAACCTGCTGACGGTGGTCTTCGCCCTGTTCGTCATCGGCGCCCGCCAGCTCGGCTTCGCCGTGCTCATGCACGAAGCCTCGCACGGCGCACTCCTCTCCAAGCGTCGAGCCAACGACCTGGTGGGCAATTGGCTGTGCGCCTACCCGGTTTGGTCAGACATCGCCCCCTACCGGCCCTACCACCTCGAACACCACCGCCTCAACTGGACCGACGAGGATCCCGATCGAACCCTTACGCGTCCCTTCCCGATCAGCCGCGCCAGCATGAAGCGCAAGCTGTGGCGCGACCTGTCAGGACAGACCGGCTGGAAGCGCGCCAAGGCTACACTGCAAAGAGACCTCTCGATCAGCAAGGGCCGCGCCCGCCGTCGCGAGTCGGCAGACGGCTTTACCTACAACAACCTGCTGGGCGTGCTCACCACCAACGCCGCGCTGCTGGCCTTGCTAACGGCCCTGGGCCACCCGTTGCTCTACCTGCTCTGGCCGGTTGCCTGGCTCACGACCTACAGCCTGGCCATGCGCATACGCTCGATCAACGAGCACTCGATGATCGCCGACCCGGCCGATCCGCTGCAGAACGCGCGCACCACGCTGGCGAGCTGGTGGGAGCGCCTGCTACTCGCGCCCAACCGGGTGAACTACCACCTCGAACACCACCTCTTCATGGCGGTGCCGCTTTACAGGCTGCCCACCATGCACCGCCTGCTCAAGGAGCGCGGTGTACTCGACGGTGCCTGTATCGTGCGCGGCTACGCAGGCACGCTGCGCCTGGCCGCTGGCCGCCCCTGATTTGGCCGCCCCTGATTTGGCCGCCCCTGATTACTCCTCGAGTCGCAGGGGTATGAGTTCTTCACCGGCAGCACGCCTGCGCTTGATCTCGTCCACCGTCTGCTCGAGGGCAACAAAGCGCTCCGGGGTGCTCGGGTGCGAAGCCATGAACGCGCCATCAATAGACCCCGGGTGTTCGACAGCCATGCGCCGCCAGAGCATCGGCGCTCCCGACACTTCGTAACCTGCGCGGGCAGCAACGTACATGCCCATGTAGTCGGCCTCGGCTTCAAAACCCACCGAGGAAGCGTTCGCGCCGATAGAAGCGCCCATCATCTCGCCGGTACCTGCCGTGTTAACGCCGGCGGCCGCCGCGCCGATGTCAACGAGCAGCCCGAGAAGTCGGCCCACCACGTAGTTACCCTGTTGCTTGTGTACATGACTGAGCACGTTGTGCGCCATCTCGTGGCCGACCACCAGCGCCAACTCCTCGTCGCTCTCCACGAACTTGATCATGCCGCTGAAGATGACCACGCGACTGCCGTCCGCAAAAGCGTTTACCGAATCGCCCACCTCCATATGCACCGGAAACGCACAGGCTGTCACCGGCTCTACCGTCACCCGCCGGCCGGCCTGGTCGCCGCCGAGCTCGAGCTCGAGCGCGGCTCCCGCAGCCCTCGCCTCCTCGATGAAGCGCGCCACATCTTCACCGTCGTGCACCTCGTGGCCGTTGATCGAATCCACGACCCAGCCCGTCTTCAGCCCGGCGGTCTCGGCAGGTGAGCCGGGTTTGATCAGCTCGATGGTCGGACGCTCGCCCAGGCCAAGTACGGTCGCGGCCGCGTCCCTGAAGTTCTCGGCGATGTCATTGCGACTGCGCACGAGCAAGCCGTAGTAAGGCCCAACCTGTTCGCCGCAAAGCGCCACGCCCTGCACGCGCAGCCGCGACGCAACACGCGACAGGCGCTGGCGCCGCACCTGCAGGAGTTCGTAAAAAAGCTCCTTCTGGCGTCGGCCTTCCTCGCTCACCGCCGAAGCCGAAACCACCGGGGCCTGCAGCACCGGCGTGCAGGCCGGCGCCGCCAGGAGCAACGCAGACAACAGCAACACCACTGACAGGGGTCCCCTTGTAAGCCCCACGAGTTGCAGCCACGATTTCAATTCACTCGACACCCCCCACTATTAGTAAGTAGAGCGGCGGATTTTCAAGACCCGGCGGGCTCGTTACATTCGCCGTTGTTACAAAGTTGGAACAAACACGTGTAACGAGTGAAGATAGAGTAAGAAATGAGCAGCCGAGCAAGCAGGAAAACAGCCGGGGATACCGCGCCCGCGGCCGGCAGAACGAGTGGCCGTGTAAAGGCCGGTAGTGTAATCGCCATAACAGCGCTGCTTGGGCTGGCCGCGGTGGCCCACCTGGCCGGCGACGATCTGCCCGCCTTGCTCGAGTGGATTCGCGGTCGCGGCACTACCGGGGCCGCGGTGTTCGTCGCCGTCTATGCGCTGGCCACGGTTGCCATGGTACCCGGCTCGCTGCTTACGCTTGCCGCCGGCGCCGTCTACGGCGTGGCAAACGGAACCGCCCTGGTCATGGTCGGTGCCACCCTGGGAGCCAACCTCGCCTTCCTGGTCTCGCGCTACCTCGCCCGTCCGGCGGTCGAAAGCCGCCTGCGCAAGCGACCGGGCCTGGCCACCATGGAGGCGGCCGTTGCACAGCGCGGCCTGCGCGTGGTCTTCCTGCTGCGGCTGTCACCGCTGTTCCCCTTCAACCTGCTCAACTACGCACTCGGTCTCACCTCGATACGCGCGCGTGACTACCTGCTCGCCTGCGCTGGCATGCTGCCGGGCACATTGTTGTACGTTTACTATGGAGCGGCCGGGGGCGAAGCCGTGCAACTCGCCGGTGGCAACAGCAGCCATGGACCAGGCTGGTACGCCACCATGCTCGTGGGCCTGTTGGCCACGGTGGCCGTCACCGCCATGGTGACCCGCTACGCGCGTGCGGGACTCGCTGACATCGACGAAGCGGCCACGCCCGGAACGGCCCATGATAGTTTACCCGGCCACAACTCGAACAGCGGCGAAGGCAGCACAAACTGAGCAGCGGGTCTTGTCGCAGCCGCGGGCAGCGACCTATAGTCGGCCCGTCGCTGTTGTGCCGACAGGCTGTGTAGCCTGCAAAAACAACGGCAGGAGAAAACTGTATGTTAAAAATCCATGGGGTCAGCCCTTCCCCCTTCGTGCGCAAGGTGCGCATCGTGCTCGAAGAAAAGAACCTGGCCTACGATCTCAACCCCATCATGCCGGGCGCAGGTGATGACGGCCTTGCCGCCATCAGCCCGCTGGGCAAGATCCCCGTGCTCGAAGAGGACGGGTGGACCATGCCCGACTCGTCGGTGATCATCGCCTACCTCGAAGCAACACACCCCGACCCGCCCGTATACCCGGTCGAGGCCCGATTGCTGGCTCGCGCGCGCTGGTTTGAAGAGTACGCCGACACGGCGCTGGTGAGCGTCATCGGACCCGATATCTTCTGGCAGCGCGTGGTCGGCCCGGCCTTCCGCGGCGAGGTCTGCGACGAGTCGGTGGTCAGAACCGCCATAGACGAGAAGCTGCCGCCCTTGTTCGACTACATCGAAGGTGAACTGGGCAGCAACGACTACCTGGCCGGCGACTTCTCCATAGCCGACATCTCGGTCGTGAGCATGCTGATCAACATGGCCCACGCCTCCGAATCGGTGGACAGCGCCCGTTGGCCAGGGCTCGCCGGGCTGTACCAGCGCGTCGTCGAACGACCGACTGTGGCCAGGCTCATCACTGAAGAACGCGAGTTATTCCAGCAGGCCGCGTAAACGCGGGGGGCAGGCGACAGGATGAAGAAAGGGTTACGAGCGCTGCTCGTCGTGGCGTTACTCGCGGCCGTTACCGTGGGGGCCCTGCGCTGGAAGCTGTCCGGGCTCGAACACGAACGCGTCAGCGGTGACGTGTACATGCTGCGGGGCCTTGGCGGCAACGTGGCCGTACTGGCGACGTCGGAGGGCGCGGTGGTGGTCGACACGATGACCTTCGCTTTCCAGGGCGAGGCCATCCGCAAGCTTGCCGAAGAACTGGGCGGCGGCCCGGTGCAGGCCATACTCAACACCCACTACCACCTCGATCACAGCCACGGCAATCCCGGTTTCGACGGCACGCCCAAAGTAGTGGCCACCGAGCGCACCCTCCACCACATGCTCAGCCGCGACGCCGACTTCTGGGAGGGCGACGACCGCAAGCTGCCCAACACTACCTTCAGCGAGCAGTACGAAATGAGCATCGGCGGCAAGACCATCCGTGCCGTGCACCCGGGGCGCGGACACACCGACGGCGATCTCGTGGTGCTGTTCGTGGAAGACCGGGTGTTGCACGCCGGCGATCTGTTCTTCAACAAGCGCTACCCCAACATCGATCTCGAGGCCGGCGGTTCGGTGCGCAAATGGGCGGCCACGGTCGACAAGGTGCTGGAACTCGACTTCGACCGTGTCATACCCGGGCACGGCGAGGCCACCGACCGCGCCGGGCTGCGAGCTTTTCGCGACTTCATGGCCGAGCTGTGGGAGCAGGGCCAGCGCGCCGCCGCGGCCGGGTGGACGCTGGAAAAAACCCTGGCCATGACCAGGCTGGAACTGGACGAAGGTTACGACACGATGGAAGTCCCGCTGCTGCTCAAGCTCGACCGCGATTTCGTCGTCAGCCGCGCCTGGCAGGAAGCCAGCGGCGCTGTCACCGCCGACCCCTGACCGCCGGACGCTGCCCTTCGAAGCCAGCCCTGGACGCCGTGGGTGGGACGACCCGGGTCAGGCTGGCGTAAGAACAGCTCCGGTTATAGGCTCGGGCCGCGGCCGCGGCTGACGCGGCCCCACGGAGACCCCCTATGGCCCTGATGATGTTGTTGCTCGGCGCCCTGAGCGCCTGGTTCACCTGGAATGTTTACCGTCCTACCTACACCGGCGACAGGGCCTCGGCACTGAGTTTCTTCGCCGGGTGGCTGGTGGGCGAACTCGCCCCTCACAACGTCGCGCTGCAGGCACTGCTCGCCATTATGCTGGTTTCGGGCGGCGCACTGGATTCACTTTTCGGCAACATCGGCATGCTCCTGCTGCTGGGCTCCTGGGCCGCCCTGCTCAAGGAGTGGTGGGGCGCCACCGAAACACCCGCGCTGGTAGAGTCGGTGCTCAGGCGTGGCCTTGGAGCCGACTACCGTGACACGGTACCCGACGACAGGCGGCAGGCCTTTGATAGCGAGACCCGCTGGAAGCCCGTCGCGCGGCCGTTTCCCATTGCCCTGCCCGACGTGGAGCGCGTGGCCGACATACACTACCGGCGCGTGCGCGGCATCAACCTGCGGCTGGACGTCTACCGAAGCCGCTCGGCTCCCTCCAACTGCCCCACCCTGCTGCAGATCCACGGCGGCGGCTGGGTCATCGGCAGCAAGAACGAACAGGGACTCCCCCTCATGCAGCAGATGGCCTCACGCGGCTGGGTCTGCGTGAGCGTCGATTACCGGCTCAGCCCGCACGCCACCTACCCCGATCACCTGGTCGACATAAAGCACGCGATAGCCTGGGTACGGGAACACGGCGCGGACTACGGGGCCAACCCCGACTTCCTGGTCGTGACCGGCGGCTCGGCTGGCGGACACCTCGCGGCGCTGGTAGCGCTGACGGCCAACGACCCCGAGTACCAACCCGGTTTTGAAAACGTCGACACCTCGGTAGCCGGCTGCGTACCCTTCTACGGCGTCTACGACTTCACCAACCGCAACGCCAACCTCTACAACCAGGGCCTGCTCAAGGTGCTCGAAGAAAAGGTAATGAAGGCGTCCATCGAAGAAGCACCGGACGAGTACCGCAAGGCTTCGCCGCTTGATCGCCTGCACGCAGACGCGCCACCGTTCTTCATAATACACGGCGAACGCGACAGCCTGGTGCCGGTGGAAGACGCCAGGCAGTTCAGCTCGGCCCTCGAAGAAGCCTCCGACGAGAAGGTACTGTACGCCGAGATCCCCGGCGCCCAGCACGCCTTCGAGATATTCCCCTCGTTGCGCAGCCAGGCCGTCATAGACGCGACCGACCGGTTCCTGGGATGGCTGTACGGCAGCTGGCTGGAGGCGAGACAGGACAAGTCGCCGACCGCCGATGTCGCCACCGACAGTAGTTCGAGCGAAGAGCCCGCCCGGGTAGAGGCCAAAAAGTCAAAGACGGCCAAGTCGAAAGCCGGCAAGGCGGGCAAGGCCAAGACCGACGCGGCCAAAAGTGGCAAAGGCGACCCGGCCACCGACACGCTGCACTGAAACCCGCCGCTCGGCAGCCGGCAGACTCAGCAGCCGGTAAACTCAGCCCCGCAATTGGTCGATGCGGGCAGCGAGTATGAAGTCGTTGCGGCTCAAGCCACCCACTGTGTGGGTGTGCACGCAGACCTCCACCTTTCCCCAGGCAAGCGTGATGTCGGGGTGATGCTGCTCGGCTTCGGCGACCTCGCCCACCCGGTTGACAAAATCCAGGGCTGCCACGAAATCCTTGAACTCCCAGCTGCGCTGCAGGTGGTGCCCGTCTTGTATGCTCCAGCCGTCCAGCGCCTCGAGCAGCTCGCCGGCCTCGCCCGCGTCCATGGCCGGCGACCCCTCGGCGCAGGGCGCGCAGTGAGCCGCTGCCAGTTCCTCGGTGTTGCTGTTGCTGCTTGTCATCTATTCAACCTCCGGACGTACTCCGACGCCGTTCTCCTGACCCCTGAATCGCCGTGCTCATCGGCCAGTCGCTCGAGCGACGCCAGTGCACCGTCCGAGATGCCGGCCAGTCGCACCAGGGCCGAAAGAGCCGCCAGCACCACGAGCGATTCCTGGTCGGCCAGCCCGTCGAGCAAAACCGTTTCCTCACCCGCCCCGGCGCGGGCCATGCAGTAGAACGCCATTCGCCTTTCCAGGGGGCTCCCCTCCCGCGAAAGAGCGTTGAGCAGCTGCAAGGCGGCAGGCACGGAGGCCAGCAGGCCAGCCAGCTCCACGGCGGCGGCCCAGCGCCTGTCACTGCGGGTGTCGGCAAGGCCCGCGAGCAAGGCCCGTTGCACCTGCTCCCCGGTCGATACAGCGTCGGTCGATACAGCGTCGGAGGTATCGGCACCTGCCAGGCCCGCGCGTGCCAGTGCCAGGGCTGCGGCAAGCCTGCGATCGCCCTCGTTCGACTGCAAAGCCTCGAGCAGCGCGGCCTCGGCGCCACCGCGGGCGAGCTCGGCCAGGCTCTCGACCAGCTCCAGGGGCGCAGCGCCCGCTTCTTTGAGTCCGCGTAGCAGGCGTTCGGCCTGCGCCATCGATCCGGGGTCGTCGCTCACACGGGCTTTATAGCCACGCCGCGCCCCCCGTCCAAGACCCCCCTCGCGTTGCCGCTCACTGCGCCGACTGCTAACCTGCTCCCCGATGGCCATCAAGATTCCACTCGCGGGCCTGGCGGGGCTGTTGTTGTTCGGCGGTCTCGCCGTAGTGCTGGTGTACGGCACGGCACAGATGTCGGAACACAGCTGCGACGTCTGTGTGAGCTACAAGGGCCGAGCCAAGTGCCGCACGGTAGCGGCAAGCACCGTGGCCGAGGCTCGGCAGGCGGCAATAATGAACGCCTGCGCCTTCGTGTCGGCGGGCATGCGCGACAGCATGGCCTGCCAGCGCAGTCCTACCACGAGCGAGAGCTGCGAATAGGCACCAGCGGTCGGCTTTAGACCAGCCCCGAACAAAAAAGCCCGGGATCTTTCGAACCCGGGCTCCAGCCCTGCCGGCAGGCAAGTGGCTATAGCCAGCCACCAGCCGAGGTACGGCTTGTTAGCTAGTCACATGGAGGGCATGAGAGTGGTCGTGGTGGTCGGTGTGATCACCGTGGTGGTCGGTGTGATCACCGTGGTGGTCGACGTGCCAGGTATGGTCGTGGTCGAGCTTCCGGGAATACTCGTAGTCGACGTGCCAGGTATGGTCGTGGTCGACGTGCCAGGTATGGTCGTGGTCGAGCTTCCGGGAATACTCGTGGTCGACGTGCCAGGTATGGTCGTGGTCGAGCTTCCGGGAATACTCGTGGTCGAGCTTCCGGGGATACTCGTGGTCGACGTGCCAGGTATGGTCGTGGTCGAGCTTCCGGGAATACTCGTGCTGCTGGTGGAACTCGTCGATGTCGAGTCGCCACAGCCACCACCCACGGTCTCGTTGTTGACGCGGAAGTCACCACTGCAATTGCCGCTGGCAAAGTTACCTGCCTGGGCAGCTGCCAGCGAGAACGAGGATCCTTCAAGGCGCAGGCCGTAACGACCATTGTCGTTGGCCGTGTTGCCGGACACCGAGGTGCCAGTACCGCCCCTGACCCTGATACCGGTACGCGTGTTGCCGTTGGCCGATATGCCGGTCACCATCGAGTCGCCGGTAGTACCAGCACCCACACGGGTCAATCTTACGCCACCGCGGTTGCCGTCAAAGCTACCGCTGAGGATCCAGAGACCGTTGGCCCGCTTGGCCCTCAAGCCTTCACGCGCCGCGCCTGAGACCGAGTTGCCGTCAACAGTGACGTCGTCGGACTTATCGATGCGTATACCACGGCCCCTGCTGGTGCCGAGAACGGTGTTGCCCATAATGTTGGCGCCAGTGCACTCGCGCAGTCGCACGCCTTCCTCAACGTTGTTCATCACGTTATTGGTCACGGTGAGGCCCGAAGAGCGTTTTGCCCTCACGCCGCGCTCGCCACCGTTGATCATGAAACCGTTGATGGTGACATTATCAGACTCACGTACCCGAAATGCGTCGTCATCAGAGTCAACCTGCATGATGGCAGCCCCGCCACCGTCGATGGTCAGGTTATCTACCCTGCGAACGCGTACGCGCCGGTTGTATGTACCCGGTGCGACTACGATCGTGTCACCAGCAGAAGCGGCATCAACCGCGTCGTCTATACGTGAGAATTGCCCAGGCACGTTCAACACGGCTGCCACGGCTACCGAGGGAAGCAGCATCGCTACCATCCCTGTTATTGCAATTATTCTTGTAATCATTTTTCCTTTCCTCCGCTCTGTTCCCAGGGGCAAATATCCCCCAAAATGCCCGGGGGGAGCCCTACTATAAGCAAGAGCGGTGCCACCGACGGAAGCCTGATTTTGCGGAGAACCAGCGACACTGCCCCCCATCCGGGGCCGGTAAAGTGGGGCAACTCCCCCGCAGGTGGGGCAAGTAGAAACAGGATCAGCGCTGAAACAGGGCCCTGAAAGGCAAGCCTGGATAAGGCCATTGGGCGAGCCTGGCAGAGGAGAGACAGCCCGAAAAGAAATCAGCCAGGGCTCAGCGAGCGGGGCGATAACGGCAGCGGGTGGTCACACTACCCGACTGACAGTCAAAGACCAGCGAGAAGGCGTCATCGCCTATATCCACCGACAGCCGCACGGTACCCTGGCCGGGGTTGGCCAGCAGCCCCAGTCCACGAGCCTTGGCATCTATACGCCAACGCGACGAGCCGCTGTTCTTCAGCCGGACCCTACGCAGCCCATCGACCAGGGCATCCTTGTCGTGGTACGAGTAGCCGGGATTAATGCCGATGCCAGGCTCCATCTGCGAATCGAGCACGCCCCGGTATAGCTCCACCTGGTCCTTGTCTAACAGCATCGTCAGCAGTTCTGCGTCGGGAGCCAGCGAGCCACCGGTCCTGGTGGTAAACAGCGCGCGCAAATGAGCCCTCTGCGGTTTGCCGTTCAGCGGATTGCGAAGCTTCAGGACCGCCCGCGAGAACGACCTCGACGGGGCGAAATCCGGGGACGCGGGCGCGCACTCCGAACAACCGTCGCCGGCCGGGTCTATGACGCACCCTCCGTCGCAACAGTCGCCCACACCGTCGCCGTCGTCGTCAAACTGGGAGGGGTTGATGGTAAAGGGACAGTTGTCATCGCAGGGCAAGCCGATGTCGATGATCTCATCGTTGCAGAAAAAGTCGCCTCCCACGCCGCTGCCACTGCCGTCGTCACCAACGCCGTCGCCGTCGCTGTCAGTGGCCAGCGCACCGGCTACCGCCAGTACTCGCTGCATGCCCGAAGTGCCCTGTACTATTTCAACTCGTCCGGTACCGTCGAGGCCCACGTCATCGAGAGTCACCTGCAGTCCGGCCGCGCTCACCAGCACCAGGCTCTCGTGGAAGCGGTCGCCGTCGGCATCGGGCGAATGCACGGCAACGGCGCCGCTGGCCCTGAGCGTAAGCCACAATCCTGTAGCTGGCGGGTCAGCCACGTTGCCCAGTGAGTCAACCGGTAGCAGCCTGTAAGTCCGTCGGCTGACAGCCCCGTCGACGGCCAGCCTCGCCATTTCAACCGGCAGAACCAGCACCCTGCTGCTTCCGTCCATCGACGGTGCCGGCTTGAGCCTGTTGCGAGCACCCGGCATGAAAGCAGTCGGGTCGACCTCCACGAACAAGGCGGCGCCTACTGCTTCTCCGCTGAAGACCACGGCCCGGTCTATCGACACCGAGCTACCGTCAAGCGGCAGCGCAAAGGGGGTACCCACCAGCGGATGGTCGGGAGGGGGAAGCCAGTTGTGACCGGGTTCAAACTTTATGTGCGAGGGCCGCAGCGGATCGGGCGGCGGAGCGTTTCCGTTGCCCACCACCCTGGCCGGATCAAGCGGCGGGTAGAACGGCCAGGCGGTAAACAATGGAGTGCCGTCTAAGAAAAGACTGTTGCTGTCTACGCCCGTGTAGGCGCCGGCACAAAGAGCCACCGTGAGGCCGCCCATGCTGGCCGGGGCTCCCAGCTGCAGGCCGATGGTACCCTGGCTGCGACCGGCGAGCAGCGAGCCGGTCTGCTGTGCTGCGTAGGCCCAGACTTCCTGCAGTTCGAGCGTGTTGTCGGCAGAGCCGTCGGAGTTTGTGGGTCCGATGATCCCGTCGCCGTCGAGGTCAGCGAAGGCAAACACGGCCACGCCGCGGGCGTCGAGTTCCGAGGAGCTGGCGACGTTACCCGGCAGCGAACCGTCGCTCGCCATCACCGTGAAGGGCAGCAACTGCCCGCCGTCGGCCCCCAGGCCACCGGCCGACACCTGTTGCAGCGGCGAAGACGGCGCGGGAATAACAGCGGAGTTCACCGTGCCCACGCGTATCACGAGGTCAACGTCGCCCGTGAGTGAAGTATCGATGCTTTCGTCGCCGGTGTTCCAGCGCAGGTCGGGTCCGGGCAGCGCCAGCTCGAGGCCGGGCAGCATGGGATAGGCCAGGCCCGTGGCCGGATCTACCGGGTCACCGTTGAAAACCTGGCTCGTCGCCGGGGAGCCCAGCAAGAGGACGGCAATCAAAGCAACGAGCAGCCTGGGTAAAACACGCCTCACGGATCTATACCCGCAACTTCAACCGACACGCGGTTGCTCACAAATCTACCGTAGTCGGGTACGATCACGTAAATTTCTATCGACACCAGGCCGTCACCGATGAGAGCTGGCAGCGCCACCGTGATGCGATGCGGCTCCACGCGCAGCAGCGATGCTTCGGCCACCGGCAAGGCAGCAGCTTCGAGTGCTGCGATCTCCGAGGGGTCGAGCCCGTCTACCAATGCGGGCAGGCTGCCGCTGTCTCCTCCCTGGCCGTTAACAGGTATACGCACGAAGTTTTCGCCCTGGCTCGCTACCAGCGTCACCGGAAACTCCACCTGCATCAGTGCGTCAAACTCCCAGTTGCCCACAACGTCGACCACCGAGCCCGAGCCCGACGGCGTGGCCGTAACCCGGCCGATGGCCAGGTCGGGCTCGGTGAGGCCTGCTTGCGCGCAGGGGCAGGCAGCCAGCAGTACGACTACGGCCAGTAAAGCGCTCGTGGCGCCTGTTTTAATAGAAAATTTCAAAACCTACCCCGATCCAACACTCCATCCAGAAAGCATGGTAGTCAACGGCAAAACCTCCTTTCGCCCCTCACCCCCCCCCACACGGGGTAATTTTTCCCCGGCCCGATCCCAGCGAAAACCCGGCAGAACCTGCTCCTGGCTGACTATATGCCTTGTTGGCACTCGAAAAACCGCAGCGGGCCTGACTATTCCCGGAATTTGCCTGCAGCTGCTGTGCCAAGCGATAAAGCCTTTATTTGTGGCTTTTTTTCGCTACACTGGAGTGAGTGATTTGCCCCAATGTAGCTTTAGGCGATCCCCACACGGGGGAGGCGATCTAAGCTGGCTAGCCTGCTGAGTGCTGACTGCAGGCCGCTGACCGGCAGGCAAAGGAGCTGACTAGACAATGGCGGACATAATACTGGTTGAAGACGAGGAGGTCCTGCGACGCACGCTGGCCCGCGCCCTGGTCAAGCTGGGCCACCAGGCCCGTGAGTTTGAAACGGCCGAAGAGGCCCTGGCTGTGATCTCGGAGGGTCCCCCCGACCTGTTGTTTACCGACAACAAGCTACCGGGCATGAGCGGCATGGAACTGATGACCAGGGTACACGAGTCCTGGCCGGACGTGGTCATGATCATGATGACCGCCTACGGCACGGTCGAGGACGCAGTGAAGGCAATGCGCGACGGGGCGGCTGACTACCTGCGAAAGCCCGTCGACCTGCACGAACTCGCCCTCGTCGTAAACCGCTGCCTGGAAGGTGCCGGCGTACGTCGTGAGCTCGAGTACTACCGTGAACGCGACCTCTCGGTACCCGAACAGGGAGGCATCATCGGCCGGTCGCCGGCCATCAACCAGGTACGGCAGCTGGTGACCAGGCTCGCCGGCATGAAAAAGGCCGATGGTGAAGGCCCCACCATGTTGCTCGCAGGTGAAACCGGAACAGGTAAGGGACTCGTGGCGCGGGCCGTGCACAACGCCTCGCCGCGGGCCAACCAGCCCTTCATCGAGGTCAACTGTACGGCCATTCCCGAGAACCTTCTCGAGGCCGAGCTCATGGGTTACGAGAAAGGCGCATTTACCGACGCCAATAACTCCAAGACCGGGCTGGTCGAAGCCTCGCACGGCGGTACGCTGTTTCTCGACGAGATCGGCCACATGGCCCGCCCCCTGCAAGCCAAGCTGCTCAAGATCATCGACGAAAAGACCGTGCGTCGCCTGGGCAGCACCCGCGACCGCAAGATCAGCTGCACCATAGTAGCGGCAAGCCACATGGATCTCGAAAAAGAAGTCGCCGAGGGCAACTTCCTCGAGGATCTCTTTCACCGTATCAACGTGGTCAACATCAAGCTCCCCTCCCTGAAGGAACGCGAGGGTGACATCGAGATTTTGGCTCAACACTTCCTTGAACAACACGCGACCGACTACGGTATGGCCGCGCCAAGGATAAGTAACGACGCCATGCGGGCCTTGGTTGCCTACCCATGGCCGGGCAACATTCGCGAGCTGAGCCACACCCTCGAGCGCGCCCTTGTAATGCACGACGGCGGGGACCTCGAAGTCGAGGATTTCGCATTTTTTCCGGCTGCCGGGGCTCTGAAGCAAAACACGGGCACCGTGGCGACGGCCGACTTCGAGGTCGACTTCTCGCAGGGGCCGATCCCGCTGGAAACCGTCGAGGCCAACCTGCTCACCAGCGCGATGGAATACGCAAACAACAACCAGGTGCAGGCGGCCAAGCTGTTGGGGATGTCCAGGGATACGCTGCGCTACCGGCTCGACAAGCACTCGCTGCGCTGAGCGCCGCGCGCAGCTGCCACCAACCTGCAGCTGGCTCAGGCCAGGGGGAGCTCTACGCGAAAGATCGCCCCGCCCTGCTCCGCGTTCTCAGCCGTAACCGCACCGCCGTGCTGGTCAACGATCTTTTTGACCGTGGCCAGCCCGAAGCCCGTGCCCGCCGACTTGGTGGTGAAGAACAGGTCAAAGATGCGCTCAGCCTTGCCCGGCTTTATGCCCGCGCCGCTGTCCGTGACCTCGAGCCACGCGTGTTCTTCGTCGTGGCCGCTGGTCAGCTGCACCCTGCCCCCGTCGGGCGACGCGTCGAGGGCGTTGGCCACCAGCTCCATTATCACCTGCTCAAACAGCACCTTGTCTATCAGTACCTGCGGCTGCCCGGGGTCGGGCTGGCAGTGGAGTTCAATGGACCGCTCGGTCGCCTTGCCGGCTGACAGGGCCATGACCTCGGCGGCCAGCTTTTCCATCGATCCTGGCGTGAGACTCGGCTCAAAGGGACGCGAGTAATCGAGCAACGCTGCTATGCGATCGTTGAGACGATCGGTCTCCGCCACTATGTCCCTGAGCGCGACCTGTTCGTCCGGGTCGACATTTCCTTCCTGGTCGGCTTCAAAAATAGCCAGTTGGGCTGCGGCCTTGATGCCCGCGAGCGGGTTTCGTATTGCGTGCGCGACGGCAGCCGACAACTCACCAACGGCGGCCAGGCGTTCTTTCTGCACCAGCAGGTTCTGGGTCTCGCGCAGTTCGATGTTGGTACGGTTGAGCTCGAGGTTGCTTTCTTCGAGTCCGCGGTTGAGCTGATCGATGCGCGAATAGGCCTGCGCGTTTTCTAGTGCCACGGCCAGCTGGTCGCACACCGTTCGCAGCAGTTCGACGTCGTCGTCGCCGTGGTAACCGCCCGCCCGCCGCTGGCCGACCGACACCATGCCCACCAGTCGACCCTCCAGTCTCATGGGCAGAACGAACACCGCGTCGAGGTCGAGCATGGCTGCCTCAACGTCGGCCTCGTGACCACCGCCGGTCTGCTGGGCCTCGGCCAGCAGGTCAACTTCGTTGAAGCCCCGGGCCAGCGGGGCCAGGCTGGAGGCAGCCGCGCCACCCAGCCCCGTGCGCACGCTGCCCTGCTTTCCAGCCGCATGCACGAGGCGGCCGCGGCGGTAAACGGCGCCGTCTTCGTCAACCGACAGTATGTCGGCGCACACCGGTTGCAGGGTTTCGTCCACCAGCTCGAGCACCGCCCTGACCAGTTCTTCAAAGATGAGGATAGAGCTGAAGCTGCGCGACGCCGACCTTACCGCCCCGCGGTAATCGTAGCGGTGCCGATCGTATACCTTGTCAACGAAGGCCTGAATGCGCACGCGGCTGGGGTTGCTCACCACGAGCAGGCCAAGGATTAGTACGGCCTCGGCCACCCGCGAAGCCGCGGGCGTCAGGCCCTGAAACAGGTAGTCCACCGTGCCCAGGGTCAGGGTATAGACGCCCAGTACCATGGCTGAAAGCACGGTGTAGACCAGGGCGCGCTTGATCACCTTGTCTATGCCGAAAAGGTCGTGACGTGCCACCGCGTAGCCGATACTTACCGGGTAGACCACGAACAGCACCGTGCTCAGGTTCACGGGCAGGGCCGCGCCGCCGACAAAGACGGCCGGCAAGACCACGGCCATCGGGGCAAACGCCAACGCGGTGCCGAACAACACCACCTTGGTGCGCTGCCTGACCACCAGGCTGTCGGTGGTGAAAAAATAATAGGCGTAGAAGGCCGGGGCCATGACAGCGCCCAGCGCTACCGGCAGGTAACTCATTCGCTCGAGGATGAGCAAGAGATCGTGGTCGCGAAAATAGAAGTAGTTAGTGGCAATCCCGTAGGCGAAGCCCAGGCCGAGCAAGGCCGCGAACACCCCGTCCTCCCAGCGCCGCCTCCTGCGGCCCACCGGAAAACAACTCACGAGGTAGAAGGTAGTGGCAGGTAACAGGTTGAAGAAAAAGAAGTACGGCATCCGCAGCAGGTAACTGCCCTGCATGTCGGCCGAAGCCGCGAGGTAAGCAGCCCCGTTGGCACTGAAGAGAAACAGCGCGCGCGCGGCCGGGTCGTCGGGCTTCATGTAGAGGACAACTATGCCCAGGATGAGTAGCGCTGCGGCGTCAAAGTTAAACAGGCCCAGCACCGAGACCCACTCGCGCCAGCCGAAGCGCATCACCTCGACTTCGACCTCGGCCAGCCGTCCCTCTTTCTCAAAAATATAGTTGAGGCTGGTACCGGGGCTCAGCCCCTCCACCATCTCGGTGAGCTCGCGCCCGTTGCGCAGCGTGCGGCCATCGGCCGAGCGCAGCCACGACAGGTATTCGACCCCCGATTCGGCGCCTGTCCAGTTGGCCTCGCCCAGCGCCGGTACAACCAGGTTCTCCCAGACGAAAAACCCGGGAAAGCTCTTGCCCACCCGGTCTACCGAAGCGAAAATCGCGGTCGCGACCACCACCGAGGCCACGAGCGCGACCAGGACCTGGATAAGGCCCGGCGCGAGTATAGTTGCGAAACGGCTTTCTTTGTTTGCAGTCATATCGGCCCGCGAGTATCGAGAGTCCTGCCGTGCAGGATTCAAGCACACCCCCTTCCCTGGCGCGGCTGCCGGCCCGGTGCCTGGCAGCCGCTTTATTATACATCACTGCGTTTCCGCCGTTTGACCTCTCCTGGGCGGCACTGCTGGCACCAGCCCCGCTGGCGCTGCTGCTGTTGGATCCGACCAGGCCGCTCAGGCCCTGGCACGCGGCGATGGCCGGGCTGCTGTTCGGCTGGGCTTTTGCGCTCGGAGGAACCGGGGCGTGGATAGCCCAGGCCGCACTACGCTATTTTGACGTCGGCGGGGCCGGGGCCGCTGCCCTTGCCATCGGGTTCACCGGGTTGCACGTGGCCCTTTTTACCGCCCTGCTCGCGCTTTTTGCCTCGAGACTGCACCCGCTGCCACCGATCACACGCGTAGTGGCTTTTGCCTTTACCTGGACGGCCTGGGATTTTGCCCGCGCCAGCCTGCTGGGCGGCAATCCCTGGGGGCTGCTCGGCCAGGCCTTCCACGACCTGCCCTCGTCCTACGCCCTCATCCGCCTGGGCGGTACCTGGTTGCCCGGTTGGCTGGCGGCAGCCTTCGGTGGGGCACTGGCGGTAGCGTGGATTGAAAAACAGCGCCTCGACCAGGCCCTGCGCTCGGCCGCGGTGGCGGGCGCGGTGCTCGTGGTTTTCGTGCTCTCGGCCCTTGTTGGGCTTCCGGCGGCCGACGAACAAGGACTCAGCCCTCTTAAGGTCGCCGTCATACAACCAGGCCTGGGTCAGCACGACCTGTGGGACCCCGCGAAGAAGAGCTCGCACCTCGATCTCCAGCTCCAGCTAAGCCGCCGACCCGAACTTGCCGACGCCCGCCTCATCGTCTGGCCCGAAGCGGCTGTACCCCGCTTCTTCGATGCGACCAGCAAGCAACGCGTCGAGGAGCTCGCCAGGCAGCAGAACGCGGCGGTGCTGCTGGGAAGCGTGCGCAACGAAGATCGCGGCGACGGCCGCGCCCACCTGTACAACTCGGCCTACTTCTTCGACCCCGCGGTGGGCGAATGGAAAGTCTACGACAAGATGAGGCTGCTGCAGTGGATGGAGTACAGACCCAGTTGGTTGCCCGGCGCCGATCCGCTCGACTACCTGCCGGGCAGTAACCGGGTGCTGTTTGAACTCGACGGGTGGAGCATCGCCCCGCTGATCTGCTTTGAAGGGGTGTTTGCCGGGGCGTCGCGGAACGCGGCGCGCGCGGGGGCAGACCTGCTGGTAAACCTGTCCAACGATTCCTGGTTCGACGCGGGAGCGGGCCGCTTGCAGCACCTGGCCTTCACCACGCCCAGGACGGTAGAAAACGGATTGCCACTGCTGCGCTCAACGACCACCGGCAGTAGCGTACTGCTGGCCGCTGACGCTTCGCTCGCAGGATCGCTCAGACCGGGTTCAGCGCGCGTGGGATTGTTCGTGGTACAGCCGGGCCCTGGGCCTGGGCCTTACAGCTCGGGGGGAGACTGGCTGCCGTGTCTAAGCATGCTGTTCATGCTCGCAGCGCTGGGGGCCGCGGCCAAAAAAAAACGGCTGGCGACTTACGCCGCCGACCGCTAGTAACAGAAGTGGTAGCTTTCGGGGAAACCCCCACAACGATACGAAGGTAGATGAGCAACCAGCATGCTAATCCGGATGCTGCGGATTCAGTGCAGAACAGCACCAACCGGGGCTACTGTCTGAGGCATATCCCCCCACCTTGGGTGCAACAACACACCCATTTGCGCCATTCCCCCACATTAATGCCCCCTGATAGGGTGGCAACGCGGGTGGTCAAGACGCAAGGAACTGCGTTAATGCTGGGCCGTAACTCAGAAACCCCGTTAATGGCATAGCATTTGCTATATAAAGACGCGCAGTCCGCAGGATGAACTGGCCAATCGGACAGCGCACCGGATATCGCACAATGTCATCGCCTCTACCAAAACTATTCTTCTACAGCCAACCCTCCTGGTCTCTGGGTGCCCTGCGTCACAGCCTGGGCTTGGCCAGCAGCCTCAGCCAATCCTTCAGAGTCACTCTCGTGCTGGGTTCCCCCATACCCGACGGGGTTGTCGCCCCAGCCAACGTACTGGTCAGGGAGCTGCCGCCGACCACGCTGACTGATGATGGGGGCATTCAGACCATCGATCGCCGCCGAGATCTCGACCGAACCCTGGAGTTGCGCCGCGATAAACTGCTCGAGCTTTTTGCCTCCACCGGCCCCGAGGTCCTGCTCGTGGACCGTTTTCCGCTGGACCTCATCACCCTGGCTTCTGAGCTCGTGCCGCTTGTAAACAGCGCCCTGGCCAGCAACAAGGTACCGGTCATGGCCTGCAGTGTTCGCAGCCCCGATGACGTGGGCGAACCCGCCTTCGTGGACGAGAACACGCTGGAACTGCTCGACAGCTGTTTCGATATGTTGCTCGTACACACCGACCCCAGCCACGTGAAGATTGAAGACCGCAGCCCCGGAGCAAGTAAACTACCGTTACAGGTTCTTCACACCGGCTTCGTCGACGTGAGCAACCTCGGCAGCGACTCGACCGCCGCCCCGCCCAACCCGACCCCCGAGATACTGGTAAGCGGCGGCAGCGGACACGACTCAGCCAAGCTGCTCAAACTCGCCGCTCTCGAACACAACAGGCTGTGGAGAGAAGAAGGCCTTGAGACCAGGATTGTGACAGGCCCGTCCATATCCGAAGAGGACTGGAAAGAACTGCGACGCCTCACCCGCTCAAGCCGCCACGTGAGACTGCAGCGCAGCGTCGAAAACCTTATCCCACTGCTGACCCAGGCCGAGGTCGTAGTCGGAGAGGGAGGCTTCAACGCCAACCTCGATGTACTGCAGAATTCAACGCCGGCCGTGATAGTGCCGCGCCGGCAGCCGGGCGGTAGCCGGATCCGCCAGGCCCGGCGCCTCGAGCAAGAAGGCCAGGCGGTGGTCGTTGAGCCCTGGCAGCTCGACGGCAAATCGCTGCTCAAGGCAGTGCGTAAAGCGCGCTACAGTAATCCGCCAGAGATGGGCTACAACATGGACGGCGGCAGCACTACCACGCGCATCCTGAGCGAATACCTCGCCCACCGTTCGTCCCTGGAAAAAGAGGCCATGTCAGCAAGCCGAACCGGGACTGGAAGTAGCAGCAAATAACGGAAGATCCGGGGCCTCGAGCAGCCGGTCGGGGTGGGCAAGCAGCTCGGCCAGGCGCTCAAGCGCACGCGCGCAGTAGAAGCCGTCTTCCACCCTCTCGTCATAAGTAAACTTGAGCTCGAAGACTTCCCTGGCCTGCAGCTGGTCGTCGGCGGTGACGACAACCGCCTTGTGAATCCGCCCCATCGTTACAAAGATCGGGATGCTGCCGTAGTCGTAATTGTGATGATAGCAGGCATCTATGCCCACGCTGCCCAGGTTGGCGACAAAGGCAGAGGCGTACAGCGGGTCGGCCCGCAGCATGGCTGCCGGCAGCAGGTTGAGGGTATCGAGCAGACGCGCAAGGCCGATGACCAGGCGCAGCAAGGGAGCCGGTAGCCTGAGCAGCAACGACACCTCCTTGTCCGAATCGGTCTCCACTCCCGAGCGGCCGCTGGCCGAAGCCGCGGTCAGACCGTCCACCACCGAGGCCAGGTCCTCGTTGGCCGCGAACTCGCGCTTGCGGGTGTACACCGGCGCGTCATCGCTCATGCCCTGCTTGCCCGAAAACGAAATCCACAAGCCCTTACGGGCCCATAGCCTGCCCCCCATCACGAAGCGGTTGAGTCGGGGGCGCTCGTGCAGCGACATGGCAAGCGCCCTGAGCACAAGATGAAACAGCGTCGCCTGCCGGGCCCCTTCGCGGTCGCGATTCCAATCGGCCAGGAACTCCCGGAGCGGGGCCACCTCGACCTGCTGACGGCACAGCACCGAGGCCTGGTTACGGGTGGGCAGGAGGAAGGGCAGCATGCGCCGCACCGGGTCGAGCCCGCCCAGTTTTACGCCGTCAGGACGAGTGAACAGCACTGTTGCCTCCCTGGCTCTTGTAGCCCTCGATCCAGCGCTCGCAGTTGCGCAGCGCCAACGCGACGATGCTTTCCATGGGATTGAGCCCCACCGGCGACGGTATAACGCTTGCGTCGGCCACCACCAGCCCTTCTATGCCGCGCACGCGGCCCCAGGGGTCACAGGGCCCGTCGCGCTCTTCGACGGCCATGCGACAACTGCCCATTATGTGCACCGTCATCAGTTCGAGTCCCTGCGGCGACCTGGGGCGCTGGTCAATCTTTTCGAGTTCGTCTGCCGACTCGAGCAACGGAAGGTCGGCAAAGGGCAACAACACGCGCTCGGCACCAGCCTCGAATACTCCCTCAGCCAGCAGGCGCACGCCGCGGTGCAGCACCTCGAGATCCCGCGACGACAACTTGAAGGTCATCAGGGGCCGGCGGTCCGGGCCCAGGCGGACACGGCCCTGGCCGCTGTCCTCCACCAGGCAACCGGCGGTCAGCATGTGGTTGTAGCGCGCCATCAAGCGGCCGTGTTCCTCGCCCAGGCCTGGGATGCCCGCCGCCAGTATGCCCGGCGGGACACCGGCAGCGGCCATGAGTATGCCCTCGTCCATGAAGCGATGGATCTGGTGGGCCTGGTGGGTGCCAACCCAGCTGTCGAGCGGCTGGTCAAACAGCCCCACCACCTTGGCGTTGGGGTGCACGTGCAGGCCACGGCCGGTCATCGGACCGCGCAGCCGACTCCTGAGCAACAGGCCCGGCGTGTTGCGGGCGCCCGCGGCGAGCACCACCAGGCGCGCGCGAACCTCGAAGCGGCCTTGCCGACGCCCGTGCAGGTCGACAAAACTACCCACCACGCCAGTCACGCGGCGGCGATGTTTCAGTACGCGTTCCACCCTGGCGTTGGTTACCAGCTGCGCACCGGCGGCCAGCGCGCGAGGAATCTCGGTGACCAGCATCGAGCGCTTGGCTCCCGTCGGACAGCCGAAGGCGCAGTTGTTGAGCCCCATGCAGCGCTGCACGTTGCGCTGGTTGTCGACCGGGTCCCAACCCTTGCGACGGGCCGCGTCGGCGAACAGAGCCAGTGGTTTTCCTATGGTTTCGGGATGCTGGGTCTCCGGGGTCAGTATGCGCTCGGCCTCCTCAAACCAGCGCTCCATGCTCTTCTCATCGCAACCGTCCAGGCCCAACTTGCGATCCCAGTGCCGTAGTACGCGCCCGGGTGTGCGCCAGGACATGCCGCCGTTGATAACGGTGGAGCCACCAACGCACCTGCCCTCGGCAAAGGTTATGGGCGGCTGTCCCAGGATGAGGCTGGCTCCGGCGTCGCGATACATGCGCCGGGCCGACTCCAGGGGGTCGGTCACGAAATCAGCCGTACGGTAGAGCCCACCCTCTTCGAGCAGGAGCACGTCGAGGCCGGCGTCACGCAAGCGCGCAGCCACCGGGGCCCCGCCCGCGCCGCTGCCCACCACCACGGCGTCGGCGTGGTAGACGCGGGGCGAAGAAAGCCGCGGCGCCAGGTCGAGACCGGACTCCACGTTGGGGTAGGCCAGGGAGTACTCGGGCGGTAACGTGCCCTGCCCCTGCTGTCCCACGCTCACCGGTCGCCCCCCTGCTCGCCGCTATCAGCAGTGCCGGCATCCGCAGCGGCTTTATCCGTACCGCCGCCGGCCGTGGCCACGGCGGCCATCAGCTTGCCGCGCTCAAGCGTCAGCTGGTCGGCCCGCCCCTGCCAATCGATGCCCAGCGAAGCCTGGGCCGAGGGGTGCTGGTAGAAACACATCAGCGAGAGCGCCTTGAGGCCGGCGACCATGGCTTCGCGTATGCCGCCTGCCTCCAGCCAGGCGTGCAGTGTGCGTCGTCGCGAGTCCCTGTCAGCGCTGGTGAAGCGCCCCCGGGACGAGCCCTGGGGCGGCAGCACTGTTCCTGCAAACTCGAGCAGGGCGAGGCCCGCGGGCAAGCCCAGCCTGAGCGCCCCGGGTAGAAAGGGCAGAAAACTCTTCAGCTCGCTGAGGACATCGCTGTTGGCATCGAAATCAAACGGTTCTTCGTGGGGGCAGAGCGCGTCGATGACGGCCAGCAACACGCGGTCATTGAAGCCGTAGCTGCGGCGGTCGCGCCAGGAAACAGTGGGGCTGTAAGTGGACACGAGCCGAGTTTAGGTTGGTGCCATTGCCATTGCCACGACCGGCCGGGCCACCTAGCATGGCGAAGTTAGAAGGTGGGGCAGCAAATGGCAGACGACAAGCAGAACGAACTACTCTCTATTATCGCCGATGATTCGGTGTCGGCCGTCGACCTCGCGGACTTTTTCAACCGCCTGCCGCTCGAGCGAGCCGTTGCGGCTGCGCGCACGCTGTCGGGAACCCGGGTGCAGAGTCGCTTGTGGGAGCTGGTGGCCAACAACCCCCCGTTGGTCACGAGCGACCTCGTGCCCATCGATCATCCCGCCATGCAAGCGGTCGTTTTCCACGGCAAGAACTCGCTGCCCTTGTTCACCGAGTTTGAAAAGATCTGCTGCCGGCCCAGCTCGCAGCCCGATAGCTCACTCAACGAGCTGTGGGGCTACAACCGCTCTCCCACCATGAAGGTGGTGGGCCCGGGCTACTACGTCACCCACGACACGCCCGACTCAGAGCTGGGGGCCTGCGCTTTTGACTACAACCGCCTGCCCCTGCGCGCCGCCGAAGGCTGGCCGGACATAAAGCCCAACGATCGCGGAGTATCGCGTTTTGTTTACAACCGCATGATCGACTACATGCGGCGGGTGGCCGACGACGTATTCATAGGCCTGGCCACCAAGGACGAGAAATCGATGTCGAGCTGGTTCGTGCTGGTGCGCGAACTCTGAGGCCGATTTTCAACCCGGATTCCGTGCAGCGGCCCGAGCGCCAGCCATCCGGTCTTGTATACGCGGGCGCTCGTTCTCAGCTGGAAGGAAAGAAAATTCCTACAGCAATAAACGCGGCAACCAGCAATGCACTCTCAATCACTCCAAAGTCCTCCTGCACCCCTCTGGCTTGAACAAAGATACTGAGGGTAAAGCAGGAAACGTACCAGACCACCGGCATTTTTTTTATAGAAAAATCCCTTGAAATTCAGCTATTTATTGGTTTTTATCGGCGAACTTAAGGCGCCCGGGCTGCGAATTACCACAGCTGAGGGGCAATTGGCCTGCCCCCCTATCGGGGGTTATTCGCAAAACTGATATTTCGGGCAGCTGTTCCCGGTCCCGGGAACCCGGCCGTCAGCCCTGGCCGGAACCGGAGCGGCCGGTCCACAGCAGCCAGGCCGATCCACCCGAAACGCCCAACGCCACGGCAGTGTAGGCCAGGCCGAAAATCAGCCCGCTGTCGTCGGCCAGCGGCGTCATGTTGAACAACACGAGGTTGACCGCCACGTAGGCCACGTAGATCAGGGCCAGTGGCAACGCGGCCGGCAGCCGGCGCCACAGCGCCAGTGCGTAGGCGGCGAGGTAGAGGCCAAAAGCCGGGCCGGCAAGTGCGTTGGCCGTGCCCTCCAGTCGCGTGCCGAAAAGCACGAAGCCCACCTCCGGGCTCAACTGCAGAGGCTTGAGAAAATTAGATATGGCCAGCAACCCGAACAACAGCGCAAAAACCCTCAGTGTCTTGTCTCTTCCAGCTTCAGTCATTATTTTCCTCCCTAGATCTACGAACGCGACCGCATCAAGCTATCGCGAAAGTCCTTAGTGTACACCCAGTCCTGCCACGGGCCACCACCCGGCGCCTCGCCTTCCATGATCATGCCGAGATCGACTATCTCGCCGGCCTTTTCGATGCTCGCGGCGGCCTCGAGGGTCTTTTGCACTATTGCCCTTTGTTCATCGTCGCGACCGGGGCGGCCGGTTTCGTTGCCCATAGGATAATTGAGAAACGCCGTCCGCGGTGGCCGCACAAGGCGGGTAATATCCAGGCCCACCGATACCGTCATGGTGGCGATGCCCGCCGCCTCCACCGCCCTTGCAACCAGACCGACGGTCTGGTGACACACCGGTCAAGCCGGCACGAGCAGAAAAAGGTCGACCTCCTGGCTGCGCAGGCCGTCGAGCAGTGCAGGGATGAGCTCTTCGGCCACCCGCCGATGCGAGTATATGCCTCCCATGAAAGTAAAGGCCGTGGGCGCGACACCGGCTATGACGCCCTGGTCGGCGAGCTCGCGCAGCCGCTCAAGCGGAAACACGCAGTTCGGATCCTTGCGCGCGTCGCCCACCGGGTAGCCAAAATGCGACACGCGCAGGTCGCCGCTGTCGCTGTCGGCTGGAATCTCGCGAATGCTGGTGTCGTCGCTGAAGTGAAACGCTTGCTGCCCCTGCAAGTGTACCCCGCCCGAACCGGCCAGGGCCACACGGCACTCGGCCAGCGGCCGCGACAGCGGAGTCCAGGGCACGGGGTCCCCGCTGTTGTCGACCCAGCGGTAAGCCGGCAGCGGTTCGTAGAGCTCACGCGTGCGCCCGACGTAGTCTACGGTTTTCAGACCTTGCCCCCCAGGGACGCCATCAGGTCGTAGGACGCGCGCTCGGAGTCCTCGCCTTCGACACCCGAGGGAAACACCGCCGGGTAAAAATCAGTGGCGCCAGCGTCGCGAACCCTGTTGATGGCCTCCTTCACCTGCCGGGCGTCACCCACCAGCGCGAGGTCGGCCGGACCGTCGGCCCCCTCCTCATCCATGCAGGCCCTGTAGACCGGCAGGCTGCCGTAGATGGTAAACAGTCTCGCCGCCTCTTCGCGCGCGCGCGCCTCGTCGGAGGTCACGCAGATCGGCAACGAGGCTATGACCCGGGGCGCGGGCCGTCCGGCGGCCGAGGCCGCGGCGTTGAGCACCGGCGCGATGTTCTTCTCGAGGTGCTTCGGACCGCTCATCCAGGTGAGCGTGCCTTCGCAGAGCTGGCCGCAAAGTTCGAGCATGCGCGGCATGAGCGCGCCCACGAACAAGCCGAAGCCCGCACCCTCCTCTACCTGCAGGGGAGCGTTGACCGTGTACTGATCGCCCTTATAAGCGCAGTTGCCGGTGTCCGACAGCGAGCGCAACACCTCGAGATAGTCGCGCATGTGGCCGATGGGTTTGTCGTAGGTCAAGCCCAGCATGTCTTCGATGACCAGCTTGTGACTACGTCCTATGCCCAGCGACAAGCGGCCGCCGCAGGCCGCGTTGACGGTGGCCGCCTGCTGGGCCAGCGAGTGCGGATGCCTCGGGTATGTAGGCACCACGGCTGTGCCGAGCTCTATGCGAGAGGTCTCGCGGCCGGCCAGCGCCAGGACCGTAAGCGCGTCGAGCGCAAATATGTTAGCCAGCCACGCCGACGCAAAACCGTCGCGCTCGGCCTGTACTATGCGCTCTACTGCTTCCTCGAGAGTGGACTCTCCTCCACCTGCAAATATCCCTATCTTCATCCTGTCTCCCCCGGGGCGGCTGCCCCTGTAGTTTTACGGCCCCTGCTGCTTCAGACTCTTTCTATCACGGTGGCTATGCCCATGCCGCCGCCTATGCACATGGTCACCAGCGCCGTGGTCGCGTCACGGCGTTCGAGCTCGTCGAGCGCCGTACCTATCAGCATGCCACCGGTGGCTCCCAGCGGGTGGCCCAGGGCAATGGCCCCGCCGTTGACGTTGACCTTGTCTCCGTCATAGCCGGTTTCCTTGAGAAACTTGAGCACGACCGCGGCGAAGGCCTCGTTGACCTCCACTAGATCGATATCGTCCCAGGTCATGCCGGCCTTCTTGAGCGCGACCTCCGAGGCCGGGGCCGGCGCGGTGAGCATTATGACCGGCTCGTCGCCCATGGTGGCCATCGACACGACGCGCGCGCGCGGCTTGGCGCCGGGGTGGGCGTCCAGGTAGGCGTCCGAACACACGAGCACGGCAGAGGCACCGTCGACGATACCGCTGGCGTTGCCCGCGTGGTGCACGTGCTTGATGCCGTCCAGCTCCGGGTAAACCGACACCGCCTTCTGGTCAAAGCTGAGTTCGTCGCCCTTCTGCACGTAGTCGCCCATCTGGTCGAACGACAGAGGCAGGGCACCCAGGCTCTCGGCCGTCGTGCCTGGTCGCGGGTGTTCGTCGCGGTCGAGCATGACCTCGCCATCGGAGTTGCACACCGGCACCATGCTCGCAACGAAACGATCGTCGGCCACGGCCTCCTCACAGCGGGCCTGGCTTGAAGCAGCCCACTGGTCGCAATCGTCGCGGGTAAAGCCCTCGCAGGTGGCAATGAGGTCGGCCGAAATACCCTGCGGCACCAATGGGTGCAACTCTCTGAGGGCCGGGTTGTGGCCGTCGAGACCCGACTTGTCGGCGCCCATGGGTACCCGCGACATGCTCTCCACGCCGCCGCCCACCACGAGGTCCTGGAAACCGGCCGCGCAACCCATCATGGCAAAATTGACGGCCTGCTGACCGCTGCCGCAGTAGCGGTTGAGCGACACGCCGGTTACTTCCTGCGGCCACTGTGCAGCCAGCACCGAGTGCCGAGCAACGCAGCCGCCCTGCTCACCGGTCTCGGTCACGCAGCCCACGACCAAGTCTTCGACCTCTCGCGGATCGAAGTCGCTGCGCTCGGGCAGGGCCCTCAGGCAGGTGGCCAGCAACTCCTGGGGGTGGGTCTCGTGCAGGCGTCCCGAGGACTTGCCCTTGCCCCGGGGCGTACGAACGGCGTCAAGAATATAAGCGTTTCCCATGTCTTGTTTGATCTCCTTAGCGGGCCCGTGGTCCTGCTCTACCGGCTCGGCACCCCCCCGATCGAGGCGGGGCATATACACACAGAGCGGCAGATAGAACCGGGCCGCCCATGAGTGTTTACCCAAGCGCAAACCCTGTTTCCAGCCCCCACGGGCAGTGGCAAGCGTAATATCCCTTGCAAAACACCCTGCGTACGCAGTAAACAAGTGCAATGCATTGCCTCCGCAGCCCCCTTCCGCGCCTGCTCGCAGGCCTGGTCCTGGCGATAACTGTCTCCCCGGCACTCGTCGGCCTGGACGCCGGGCCGGCTGACGCCCAGGGATCATATACCCTGTTCGAGTCGGTACCTGTTCGCCCGCTGGCGCTCTCGGCCGACGGCACGCGGCTGTACGCCGCCAACACCCACGACAACCGCGTCGAGATTTTTGACGTGTCGGCCAACGGCAGCCTCAGCCGGGCAGGCGTGGTAGCGGTTGGCCTTGAGCCGGTGGCGCTGGCCGCTCGCGGCAACAACCAACTGTGGGTGTCCAACCACCTGTCAGACAGTGTCAGCCTGGTCGACGTGAGCGACCCCGCCACCGCGCGAGTGGTGGCCACGATCCTGGTTGGAGACGAGCCGCGCGACATCGTGGTGGGTGGCAGCGCGGGCAACAAGATCTTCGTGGCCTGCGCGCATCGCGGCCAGGCCCTGCCCTTTGATCCGCAGTTCACAACGCCCGGCGTAGGCCGCAGCGACGTGTGGGTCATTGATGCCGATGCGCCCTCAGCGCAAGCGGACGTCGTGGTGCTGTTCGGCGACAAGCCGCGCGCGCTGGCCGTCACGCCCGATGGCTCGACCGTGTACGCGGCCGTACTGCACTCGGGCAGCCAGACGGTTGTCATACCCGAAGTGCTGGTCACGCCCAACGGTGGCGCGGCTTCATTTCCGCCAGGCTCAACGCCCAACCAGCCCGAGACCGGGCTGATCCTCAAGTTTGATGGCTCGGGCAACTGGCTCGACGCCGACGGCCGCGACTGGAGTTCTTTTGTACCCTTCGACCTGCCCGACCGCGACGTGTTTGCCATAGACGCCGACTCCGACCCGCCTGTTGAAACCGGCTTTGCCACCGGGGTAGGCTCCATGCTGTTCAACATGGCTGTCAACCCGGCCACGGGCGACGTTTACGTCACGAACCAGGACGCGCGCAACCACGTACGCTTCGAGCCGGTACTGCGCGGCCACATCGCCGAGCAGCGGGTCAGCATCATAAGCGGCAGCACGCCGACGGCGGTTCACCTCAACACTCACGTCAATTATTCGATCACCCCCGGGCCGCTGTCGGAACGAACAGACAGCCTCGGCATGCCGCTAGACCTCGTCTTCAACGCCGCGGGAACGCGGGCCTGGATAGCGGCCTTCGGTTCAGGACTGGTGGGCGAGATAGACGCCACCGGCACTGTGACCAATCGCATCACGGTGGGCGCAGGCCCCGTGGGAGTAGCCCTGCACGAGGGGCACTCGCGGCTGTACGTGCTCAACCTTTTTGACAAGACCATATCGCTGGTGGACACGGGCAGCGCCAGCGAGCTGGGCACCGTGGCCCTGGGCTACGACCCCGAACCCGCCAGCGTGCGCGACGGACGCCGCTTTCTCTACGACACCACGCTCACCTCGGGACACGGCGACAACTCCTGCGCCACCTGTCACTTCTCGGCCGACATGGACCGCAAGGCCTGGGACCTCGGCGACCCCTTCGGGCAGCTGGTGCCCAACCCCAACCCGTTTCCCATAATAGGCACCGGCGATCCCTTTCATCCCGCCAAGGGCCCGATGACCACGCAGAGCCTCAGGGGCATGGAAGGCGCCGGCTCCATGCACTGGCGCGGCGACCGCAACGGCGGCCCGGGCGATCCGCTCAACGAGGACCTCAGCTTCAAGCAGTTCAACGGAGCATTCGTGGGCCTCATGGGTAGAGCCATGCCGCTTACGCCCCAACAGATGCAGGCCTACACCGATTTCATCCTGCAGGTGCGCTACCCGCCAAACCCGGTGGCCAATCTCGACGGCAGCTTCACCGCCCAGCAAGCCGCCGGTGCCAACCTTTTTGTGACCGGTAACCACGACGTCATCGCCACCTGCGAAGGCTGCCACAACCTGCCGCTCGGCACCGGTGGATTTTCGACCTTCGAAGGCGAGCCGCAGGAATTCAAGGTGCCCCACCTTCGTAACGGCTACGACAAGCTCGGGGAGTTCAACGCCGCCGGACCGCAGGTGGCCGAAAGCGGATTCCTGCACGACGGTGCCATCCCCACGCTCTTCGATTTCTTCGCGGCACCTGTGTTCCAGATCAACGACGTCGAGCAGCGGCAGCTCGAAGCCTTCATGCTCGCGTTCGACACCGGCCTGGCCCCGGCCGTGGGCCAGCAGCTGACGGCCACGCCGGCCAACCTCAACTCCCAGGCCATAGTTGACCGTATAGCCCTGCTCATTGCCCGCGACGAAGCCGGCGACTGCGAGCTCGTGGCCAGGGGAACGCTGGCGGGCGAGCAACGTGGCGCGCTTTACGTTAACGGCGGCAGCTTCGAGCTGGATATAAACGGCGAGCCCACACTCGCGGCTGACGACGTGCGCCTGCTGGCAGGTACCGCCGGCCAGGAAGTAACTTACACCTGTGTGCCCCCCGGCTCGGGCACGCGCCTGGCCCTGGATCGTGACGAAGACGGGTTCTTCGATACCACCGAAACCCGGGCAGGCTCGGACCCGGCAGACCCAAACAGCACGCCCCCGTCACCGCCCGTGTGCGGTGACGGTGTACGCGAAGGCGCAGAAGCCTGCGACGGCAGTGACCTCAGCGGACAGACTTGCACCAGCCTGGGCTACTCCGGCGGCACCCTGGCCTGCGCCCTGGACTGCAGCTTTGACGAAAGCGGCTGCACGAGCCCGCCCGTGTGCGGTGACGGAGTACGCGAAGGCGCAGAAGCCTGCGACGGCAGTGACCTCGGCGGACAGACTTGCACCGGCCTGGGCTACTCGGGCGGCACCCTGGCCTGCGCCCTGGACTGCAGCTTTGACGAAAGCGGCTGCACGAGCCCGCCCGTGTGCGGCGACGGAGTGCGCGAAGGCGCAGAAGCCTGCGACGGCAATGACCTCGGCGGACAGACTTGCACCGGCCTGGGCTACTCGGGCGGCACCCTGGCCTGCGCCCTGGACTGCAGCTTTGACGAAAGCGGCTGCACGAGCCCGCCCGTGTGCGGCGACGGAGTGCGCGAAGGCGCAGAAGCCTGCGACGGCAGTGACCTCGGCGGACAGACTTGCACCGGCCTGGGCTACACGGGCGGCACCCTCGCCTGCGCCCTGGACTGCAGCTTTGACGAAAGCGGCTGCACGAGCCCGCCCGTGTGCGGTGACGGAGTACGCGAAGGCGCAGAAGCCTGCGACGGCAGTGACCTCGGCGGACAGACTTGCACCGGCCTGGGCTACACGGGCGGCACACTGGCCTGCGCCCTGGACTGCAGCTTTGACGAAAGCGGCTGCAGCAATGCCAACGGAGTCTTCCACACCAGGATACTGAAAGCTTCGCGCCTTAACCGCCCCCCCGGACAGCACAAGGTCGCGCTCAAGAGCGATACGCTCGACGGTAGCGGGTCATCGTTCACGCCTTCAAACGAAGATTTCACCATACTGCTTGAGGTAGGCAACGTGGTTGCCAGCCAGGCGACCATCGACGCCGGCGATCCGGGCTGGCAACTGAGGGGCAACAAGTGGCGTTGGAAAGCCCAGCGAGGAATTCCCCACGCTTCGGGCCTTTCGAAGGTGATGCTGGGAATTTCGGGTAACCCCTTCAAGGTCAAGATCATCGCCAGGGACACCGACGCGAGCGGGGCCACGGGCGTGTCGGAATTCGAAATAACGATGACCGTGGGCGACGATTTCTGGACGGGCCCGACGCCGCCCTGCGCAACGTCTTCTAACGGCAGAACCCTGCGCTGCCGCTAGGCGGGAGTTCTCGACCCGACCGGGATGCGCGTTTCAGGCAGCCGTGTTTCAGGCAGCCGTGCCGAAACCTTCGGGCGCGGCTGCCTCAACCGACTCGCGCGCCTGCACGCGCTTGCGCCAGCTGTCCAGCGCCGGGCGCTCACGATCGCCACCAAGCTGAAAGCCGATGCGCGTAACGACCTCGGTGGGGTAAAGGCTGAGATCGGCCATGCTGAAGTTATCGATGGCCAGCCAGTCGTTATCACTGAAGTGCTGCTCGAGATCGTCGAGATAGCGATTCCACCGCGCCGATTGCTGCTCGACGACACTCTCGTCGCGCTGCTCGCGACCGTAGAACAACATCGACGCAAGCCGCGCCAGCGGACGACTGCGGTTGAAATTGAGGTCCACTATCGCCGACCTCACCGCCGCCCGCTCGGCCGGGCCATCGCCCATCAGGGGTGGATCGGGGTAAGTCTCTTCGAGGTATTCGTTGATCGTCATCGACTCGGCAATAGTGGTGTCGTCGTGCACCATGACAGGCACCAGGCCCCTGGGAGAAACCTCGAGAAACTCTTCCTGCTTGTCGCTCAGGTCAACCTCGAAGGTTTCAAACTCCACGCTCTTTTCGTACAGAACGATGCGCGAACGCCATGCGTAGGGGCAATAGGTCGTTGAGTAGAGCTTGATGGCCACGACGCGCAGACCGTAGTGGCCCCGCTCGCTCGACACAAGACCCGCACGACATTACAACGCACACTATGCACAATCGGAATGGCCGCGACCGGTGTCGGGAAGAAGCGCCGGCGCCCCCGCCCTCGGGATGGGCCGGTTTCTCGCTGGCACCGGGCTGGACCGGCAAGGCCGCGCGGTACCTGGCTCTCCTTTCGGGGGCTCTGGTGCTTTCGAGCATGGCGGCTTGTAATTCCCAGTGGGAAACCGAACACCGCATCGACATTGCCGCCAGCCCCGAGCGGGTGTGGCAGCTGCTGTCCGAACTTGAGAACTACGGCGAGTGGAATCCCTACTCACCGCGGGCCGAGGGCCGGCTCGTGGTGGGCGAAGAAGTACGGATCGAGGCCCACCTGGGCGACGAGGTCCGCTGGGTAAACAATCTCGTGACCGAGGTCGAGCCCGGCAAAAAACTCTGCTGGCATTCGCTTGAATGGTACGGTTTTCTCGCCCGCGGCTTTCGATGCCGCAACCTGAAGCCACTGCCCGATGGTGGCGTGCGCCTGGTACACCACGAGCTCATGGTGGGCCCGCTTTCGGGGCTCATAGAGCAAATCTACCGCGAAGACATAGACGAGGGGCTGCGCGTCATGGACGAGGCGCTCAAGGCCGCTGCCGAAACCACCGGGCAACAACAGTAAAAGGCAAAAGGAGAACAACGAAGTGGACGAAAAACTCTATCCCGCCACCTGGGCACAACAGACCCCCGACAAGCCGGCCTTCATCATGGCCGACAGCGGCCTGTCGGTCAGTTACAGCGAGCTCAACGAACGCAGCAATCGCGTGGCCCAGCTGCTGCAATCCATGGGACTGGGGAAAGGCGATGGCATAGCCATCTTCATGGAGAACAACGATCGCTTCCTTGAAATCTGCTGGGCAGCGCAGCGCAGCGGGCTTTACTACACCGCCATCAGCTCACGACTTACGGCCCCCGAGGTGGAATACATAGTCAACGACTGCGGTGCGCGAGCGTTTTTCACTTCGCGGGCCAAGGCCGAGGTCACTGCCGACCTGGTCGGCAAGCTGCCAGCCGCAGAACGCTCGTTTATGGTCGGCGGCGCAACAGCCGGCTACGAATCCTTTGAAGACGCCGTGGCCGCACAACCCGCCACGGCCGTCGACAACGAGACCGAGGGTGCCGACATGCTCTACTCCTCGGGCACAACCGGCCGACCCAAGGGCGTTCGCGTACCGCTGCCGAACAAGCCCATAGGCACACCTAATCCGCTCGTCAGCATGGTGACATTCTTGTACGGTTTCTCCGGCGACGACGTCTACCTGTCGCCGGCGCCGCTGTACCACGCTGCGCCGCTCAGGTTCACCATGAGCCTGCTGCGCCTGGGCGCGACCTGCATCATCATGGAAAACTTTACCGCCGAGCAGTCGCTGGCGCTGATAGAGAAATATCGCGTGACCTGCAGCCAGTGGGTACCGACGATGTTCGTGCGCATGCTCAAGCTCGAGCAGGCCGAGCGCGACCGCCACGACACTTCATCGTTGCGCGTGGCTATACACGCGGCGGCGCCCTGCCCGGCAGCCATCAAGGAACAGATGATCGACTGGTGGGGGCCGGTGCTCTACGAGTACTACGGCGGCACCGAGGGCAACGGCCTGACGGCCATCGACAGCCCGCAGTGGCTCGCCCACCGTGGTTCGGTGGGCCGCCCGCTGATGGGCGAGCTGCACATCGTGGACGACGACGGCAAAGAGCTGCCCGCAGGCGAGACCGGCATGGTCTACTTCGGCGGCGGCGGCAAATTCGAGTACCACAACGACCCCGAAAAGACCGCCGACGCGTACAACGAGCAGGGCTGGTCGACGCTGGGCGACGTGGGCTACCTCGACGAAGAAGGCTATCTCTACCTCACCGACCGAAAGGCCTACATGATCATCACCGGCGGGGTCAACGTGTACCCCCAGGAGACCGAGAACGTACTCATCACCCACCCCCGGGTAGTCGACGTGGCCGTTTTCGGCGTGCCCAACGAGGACTTCGGCGAAGAGGTGAAAGCCGTCGTGCAGCCGGCCGACATGGACAGCGCCAGCCCCGAGCTCGAGGAGGAACTGATGGCCTTCTGCCGCGAGCAGCTGAGCGCGATCAAGTGTCCGCGCTCGGTGGACTTTGAAGCCGAGCTGCCGCGCCACCCCAACGGCAAGCTCTACAAGCGCCTGCTCAAGGACCGCTACTGGGGCAACAGCAACTCGCGAATCGTTTAGCCCGCGCCTGTTTTTACCGACTAGCTGTCGTGTGGCAAGCCGAGCAGGCGTTCGGCGATGACGTTGCGCTGGATGTTGGGCGTGCCGCCGCCTATGACCGTGGTCGGCCACGACAACGAGTTTTTCTGCCAGCGGCCGCCCTGCACCGCGCCCGGCGACTCGCCGGTGAGCACCCCGTGACCGCCCTGCATGTCGCAGGCGATCCGGCCGGTCTCCACGTCCATCTCGGTGCGCAGCAGCTTGTTGACCGAAGTCTCGGCGCCTATGGGCTCGCCGCGCAGCTGCTTGGTCAAAAATCTCAGGCCGTTCAAGCGCATGGCCTCGATGGTGGACTCCATGCGCGCGAGCCTCTGGCGGATGCCGGCATCCTCGATGGCCGGCTTGCCATTAAGGCGGCACTCGCCGGCCATGCTCTTGAGATCGTCGAGGTTGTGGTGCAGCGCGGTGACCTCGGCAATAGAGCTGCGCTCGTTGGCCAGCGCGTGCTTGGTGACGTCCCAGCCCTGCCCCTCGGCGCCCAGTCGGTTCTCGACCGGCACCCTGACGTTGTCAAAAAACACTTCGGCGAACGGGGTCTCGCCGTTCATGGCCTTGATGGGCCTTACCTCCAGGCCCTCTGAATCCATGGGCACCAGCAGGCAGCTTATGCCCAGGTGCTTGGACGCCGTGGGGTCGGTGCGCACGAGCAGTATCATCCACTGCGCCCACATGGCCAGCGAGGTCCAGATCTTCTGGCCGTTGATGACGTAGTCGTCGCCGTCGCGCTCGGCGCGGCACTGCAGGCTGGCAAGATCGCTGCCCGAGCCGGGCTCGGAGTAGCCGGTGCACCAGTGCTCCTCGGCCTTGAGTATGGGCGGTATGAAGCGTTTCTTCTGCGCGTCGGTGCCGTACTGGATGATGCCCGGGCCGACCCAGGCAAGGCCCATGTAGGACAAGCCGAGGATGGGAGCGCGCACGTCGCCGCACTCCTGCTTGAGTATCATCTGCTCAACGATGCCGCCGCCACTGCCGCCAAACTCGCGCGGCCAGGAGAAACCCACCCAGCCTTTCTCGTACAAGGCCTGGTTCCAGGCCAGCAGCTTGGGCAGCTTGTCCATGGCCGACTCAACGTCGGCACCGTCAGCACGAACGCCCTCGCTGTCGTGGTGCTCGGCGAGAAACCCGCGTACCTCGTTGCGAAACGCTTCTTCTTTTTCTGTAAACGAAAAGTCCATGTCACTGCTCCGTCGTTGTCTCTTCGGGGGTGCTGTTCCTACAGGCCCTGGGCCGCCAGCACGCGCTCGCGCTGGTAGTCGGGCGAACCCATGAGGTTGCGACACAGGCGGCCCCGCTTGTAGTAGAGCTGGGCATCACATTCCCAGGTATAGCCAATTGCTCCGTGCAACTGCACACCTTCCTCGCCGGCTCGGTCGAGCGCCTCCGCGGCCCACTCCTTGGCCATGGCAACGCTGCTGGCGGCATCATCAAGATGGTCTACCGCCCACGACGCGTAGTAGGTAAGCGACCTGGCCGACTCGGTGGCCACGTAGATCTCGGCAAGACGGTGCTTCACTCCCTGGAAGCGACCGATCGGACTGCCGAACTGCTGTCGCACCTTGGCGAACTCGGTCGTGAGCTGCAGCGAACCGTCGGCCGCGCCAACCATCTCGGCACAGAGCGCGACCAGGCCTGCGTCCAACGCGCGTGACAGCAGCGGCCAGGCCTGCCCCACTGCTCCCAGCCGCGAGTCGGCCTCCACGCGCACCGAATCCAGGCTGACGCGAGCCGCGCGACACGTGGTGTCGATGAGTTGCAGCGGCTCCACCGTGAGGCCCTCCGCGGCGGAGTCGACCGCGAACACGCTCAGCCCGTCGCCCTCGCGCGCGACCAGCAGCAGCTTGTCGGCCGACTGCCCCCAGGGCACGAACATCTTCGTGCCAGACAGCGTCAACCAACCATCGCCGTCAGCCGTGGCCGTGGTGGCCACGCCATCGGGGTCGATGACGTCGCTGTCTTCAAAAAACGCAAGCGTCACCACGCTCGTGCCCTCGGCCAGGGGCGCCAGCAACTCGGCTTTCTGGGCCTCGCTACCCAGCAGGTCAACCGCGCGCGCGGCGGTGGTGACGGCCAGGAACGGCGAAGGCAACAGCGAGCGGCCCAGCTCCTCGGCCACCACGACCACGTCTTCCCAGTTCAGGCCCAGTCCACCGGCCTGCTCGGGTACGGCCAGTCCCAACCAGCCCAGCTCGGCCATCGACGCCCACATCTGCTTGTCAAAAGCGTCGTCGCTGTCCATTAATTCCCGAACCCTGTCCATCGGGCAGCGCTCGTCGGCAAAACGGCGCACCTGTCGGCGCAACTGCTCCTGTTCCTCGCTGAATCCAAAATCCATAACCGCATTTTGTCCCACGCACCTTTACTTGATGCAAGGCGTCACCTAGTATCCGGCGATACTTTTTGCGGAGGAACACTGATGTCAGAGGATAGATTTGGACTTGCAGGGCGCACGGCGCTGATAACCGGAGCGGGCGGCGGACTGGGACGAGAGCACGCGCTGCTTTTCGGCAGCCACGGGGCAAACGTGGTCGTAAACGACCTCGGTGGCTCGCGCGACGGCTCGGGTGCCGGCAGCGAAATGGCCGATAAGGTCGTAGAAGAGA
>CAUZFM010000011.1:0-38413 GCA_963579235.1 uncultured Binatia bacterium (SeqCode) | reverse complement strand
TGCCACGTGCTGTGGAAGACACCCGTATACGCCGACTACAACATGACGGCCCACCCCGACATCGAACGGCTCTTCGGCGAAGGCACTACAGCCCGACTGGCGAGCACGCTGATGGAGATGGACGACCCCGCCCTGCTGGCCGCCTTTGCCCGCAGCCGACTGATCGCCGCCGATGACAGTGAATTCGAAGGCATAGCGCAGGTGGCCCGTGAGCTGGGACTGCTCCGGACCCGGGATCCCGCGCGCTGAAGCCACTGCTCAAGATCAACGACCTGCGCGTAGACTACGACGGCCGAACGGCGCTCGCGGTTGACCATCTGGCCATCGGGCCGGGCGAGTGTGTGGCCGTGGTCGGCCCCAGCGGTGCGGGTAAGACCACGCTGCTGAGATCCTGCAACGGCACCGTGCCCGCCGCTGCCGGTGGTGTGGCCATCAACGGACGCCTGCTCTCGGACGTGGGTGAACGCGAACTTCGCCGAACGCGATCCGAGCTCGCGTTCATACCGCAGGACCTCGCGCTGGTTCCCGAGCTCAGGGTGGTGGCCAACGTGTTGGCTGGTGGCTTCGGCCGCGGAGGCTTATTGACTGCGCTGCGCGCGCTGCTCAAGCCTCGCCGCGCCGACACCCAACGTGCCTTCGAACTGCTGCAACGCGTGGGCGTGGGCGACAAACTCTACCAGCGCAGCGACAAACTCTCGGGCGGCGAGCAGCAACGGGTAGCCGTGGCGCGCGCGCTGTTCGCCGGCCCTCGCCTGCTGCTGGCCGACGAGCCGGTTGCCAGCGTGGACCCGGAACGCGCACGCGACACCCTGGAGCTATTACTCGATCTGGCCCGCGAGCAGGGATTTGCGCTGCTGGTAAGCCTGCACAACCTCGAGCTGGCGCGCGGGTTGTTCGGCCGCCTGCTGGGTCTGAGGCGCGGCCGCCTGCTGTTTGACTGTGCCCCGGCAGAACTGGGCGACGACGAGCTGGAGGCGCTGTACGCGCTGGATCCGAGCGAAGATGAGCAGCGCGACTGACAGCCGCGCGGGCACGCAGCGCGCGGTGGTCGGTGCCGGCAAACGCCGCGCGGTAGTCGGCGCGATCGCGGCCGCTGGTCTCGCCTCGGCCGCCTTGCTCAGCGCCCAGGGCCAACTGACGCTTCCCGGCCTCGAGTCGCTCGAACTGCTCGGGCGTTTTTTTTCACATGCCCTGCGACCGGCCCTGGACTACGGCTCACCCTTCGTGCCGGTGGGCGCGCCACCACTGCTGCTGCAGGTAGCCACCGCCACCTGGCGAACCGTACAGCTGGCCGTGGCTGCCATGAGCCTGGCGGTTCCAGTTGCCCTGCTGCTGGGCTTCGCGGGTGCCAGCGCCTGGTGGCGACTGCCGGGGCCTGGCGGGCGCGCCGTCTTGCGGCGCCTGGGCCCGCTGGTCTACGCGCCGGCGAGGGTCGTCATGACACTGGCGCGCTCGGTACACGAGCTACTGTGGGCACTGCTGTTCCTGGCGGCCGTGGGCCTGAGCGACACCGCGGCCGTACTGGCCATTGCCATCCCCTACGCCGGCACGCTGGGCAAAGTGTTCTCCGAGATGATAGACGAGGCGCCGCGTGACGCCGCCGTGCAACTGACCGGCAGCGGCGCTACCGCGGCCCAGGCCTTCTCGCTAGCGCTGTTGCCTCGTGCGCTGCCCGACATGGCGGCCTACACTTTCTATCGCTTTGAGTGCGCCCTCAGGTCGGCCGCGGTGCTCGGGTTTTTCGGCCCCGAAACACTGGGCAAGTTCATACGGCTTGCGTGGAACGAATCGCTTTATGCCGAACTGTGGACCTACCTCTACGCGCTGTTCGCCTTGATAGCAGTGAGTGACATGGCAAGCCGCGCGCTCAGGCAACGGTTTCTCGGCGAGACTCCGGCGCGATGAAAACGAGTGTCGATGAACTCAGGCGCACTCGCCCGCGCAGCCGGCTGTTGCGAGCCGCAGCATGGGCCGTGGCGGCATTGGTCGTGTTTTCGTGGATGAGCGGAGACTTCGGGCTTGAACAACTCGGCGGCGAACGCCGCCTGGCCAACCTTGAACGGTTTACGGGCGAGCTTCGTCCCTGGCCCGTGCAACAACAGGGCGGCTTCGACGCAGGTTCGACCGCCGACTGGCGAACCGTGTACGACTGGGCCGCCGCCCTTATGGCTGACGGAGGCAGCAAAGCGCTCGCATCTACGGCCGCCATCGCCGTGCTGGCCTCGGTACTGGCGGCGCTGGTAGGCTACCTGGCCTGCTGGCCTGCGGCGCGAAACGTTGCCCGCCCGGCGCCCTTCTTCGGCGGCCCGGCCGTTGCCGGCCAACGTCGAAGACTGCGACTGGCGCACTGGGCCTGGTCGGCACTCAACCACTCGGTGCGCGCAGTGCTGCTGTTTGCGCGCGCTGTGCCCGAGTACCTGTGGGCCTTTCTGCTGGTGGAGTCGCTGGGCTACACGGCCCTTCCGGCCGTGCTGGCGCTGGCCCTGCACAACGCTGGCATACTGGGCCGGCTGGGAGCCGAGACGGTGGAAAACATGCCCCCGGCTGCCGCGCGTGCTTTGGCCGCTGCCGGTGCGTCGAGATCACAGACCGCCGCGGCTGTGTTTCCGAGCCTGCTGCCGCGACTGCTGCTGTACTTCTTCTACCGCTGGGAAACCTGCGTGCGTGAAGCCACCGTGCTGGGCATGCTGGGCGTGCTGTCGCTGGGCTCGCTCATACGCGACGCCCGCGCGGGCAATCTTTACGACGAGCTGTTCTTCTACGTGCTGCTGGGGGCGCTGATGGTGCTGGCTGGCGACCTGCTGTCGGCGCTGGCCCGCGGTCTCGTGCGCCGGGCTTGAGAGGAACGGCGTTTCCCGGTTCAGGCCGTCGCCGAGGAGGCGCTGCCGTGACGCAGCAGGCGGCCGGGCAGCGGGTCGTCGGCAGATACAGTGTCGCGACCGTCGCGACGAATGATCACACCATTCACGACCACGAGATCTATGCCGGTAGCGTCGACGACCAGGCGGTCGGCGCCGCCGGGCATGTCGTTCACACGCCTTAGTTCGCCGGCGGCCACCGTCTCGGGATCAAACAGCACGAGATCTGCTGGCCGACCCTCGGCCAGCAGACCCCGATCTGACAGCCCGAAGACCTCGGCCGGGCGAGATGTGAGCATGCGCACGGCCTGCTCCAGCGAGAGCACGCCCTTGTGACGCACCCAGTGGCCCAGCAAGTGGGTCGAAAAGCATGCGTCGCAAAGCTGGCTCGCGTGCGCGCCGGCGTCTGACAGCCCCAGCACCGCGCAGTCAGCCGTGAGTAGCTCGCCCAGCTCGTCCTCGTCGTAGTTTACAAAGGGCATGCGAAAGCGAACCGCCAACTCGTGGCGCAGCGAAAGGTCTAACACCAGGTCGAGCGCGGCAACACCGCTTTCAGCCGCCAGCTCCACCACCCGGTGGCCCTCCAGGTCGGGCTCGGACGGACAGGAGCTCACCACCATCTCCTCCCACAGCCCGTTGAAAAACTCGGGCGGATGCTCGGGACCTATGCCCTGCCGGGCACGTTCACGCCACGCAGGGTTCGCGTAGATGCCCATTCGTTCGGTGGTGGTGGTGGCCTTGGAGATTTCCGCGAACTCCGGCCTCGCTTCAAAGGGGAACGGCTCGTCGAAGGTAAAATCGAACTGCAGCGACCGGCAGCTCACCTGCGGCACCACGTCTACGCCGCTGTCCACCATCTCCTGCGACTTGCGCATCATGGCCTGCCCGCTGCCCGGGCCGGCTATGCCCGCGAGCAGTGCCGTCCAACTGAGCGTGCGGCCGGTCTCTCGGGTGATCTGCTCCATCTCGTTGAACAGAAACTCGGGCCCGGCCGTGGCCTGCATGATTCCGCGCCCGGCGGCCCCGAGCTCGCGCGCGAGCGCGCAGACTTCTTCGAGGGAGGCCACGCGGCTGGGCACCGGCAGCCCGCCGTGCCCCACGTGCGTGGGAGACCGCGAGGTAGCAAAGCCCAGGGCGCCGGCGGCCAGGGCCTCGCGTGCCAGGCTGCACATCTGCGCTATTTCTTTCTCGCTGGCCTCGCGCTCCGCAGCTGCCTCGCCCATCACCCAGGTACGCAACGGAGTGTGGCCCAACAGCACGGCGGTGTTGATGGCCGCGCCGCGACTCTCCACCGCGTCCAGATACTGAGGAAAAGTTTCAAAGGGCCAGTCGTCGGTGAGGCCGGCAGTAAGCGACTCGAAGCTCATGCCCTCCACTTTTTCGAGCGTGCGCATGATGAGCGCGCGATGCTCGGGCCTGGTGGGAGCGACGCCAAATCCGCAGTTGCCCATCACCACGGTGGTGACCCCGTGCCAGGGCGAAACCGACAGCAGCGGGTCCCACATGATCTGCGCGTCGTAGTGGGTGTGTATGTCTACGAAGCCCGGGCACAGCACGCGCCCACCGGCGTCGATGGTCTCGCGGGCCTCACCGGGTGCGCTGCCAAGGGCCACTACTCGACCGGCATTTACGCCTGCGTCACCCGCGAAGGCCGGGCCGCCGCTGCCGTCGATTATCGTCGCGTTGGTTATCTTGAGGTCGTAGTTCACGCTTGGGTTGTATTGCCCCGCGGCAGCGGTGTGTCCAGCCCGCGAGCGGTTGTCTTCAGGACCGGTCGAGCTGGGCGGCCAGGTCTTCTACCGCAGCGGCGTACTCACGCACGGTGTCGGTGATGATGTCGGCCACTGTTTTCACCTCGTCTATGCGGCCGGCTACCTGCCCGGTCAACGCGATGCCGGCCTCGAGGTCGCCATCAAAGTAGACCTGCTTGACCCCGCCCGCCAGCGTGGCCATCGCCTCCCCCTCGCCTGCTTCCAGGGCCTCGGAGGTCGTGGTTCGCAGCGCGCGCAGGCAGGGACCGGCTCCCGCGTTGATAAACACAGTGTCGGTCTCGGCGGCCCCGGTTATGGCGCGCTTCCAGTTTTCGTGCACCGGCGACTCGGCGGACGACACCATGCGGGTCCCCATCTGCACGCCCTCGGCCCCGAGCGCGAAGGCGGCCGCCATCGACACTCCGTCGGCAATTCCGCCGGCGGCAATTATCGGCACGTCGACCCGCGATCGTATCAGCGGCACCAGCACCAGGCTCGACACCGGGCGCGGCCCCTTGAAGCCACCGCCCTCGCCGCCCTCAACGATAAGGCCGTCAACGCCCGCGTCCACGGCCTTCATGGCAGCCCGTAGCGTGGGCACCACGTGGAACACCGTCAGGCCAGCGTCCTTGAGCGAGGCGGTGAGCTTGTGCGGGTCACCGGCCGAGGTCGAAACAAAACTGACCCCCTGCTCGACCACGAAGTCGACGATGTCGGGATCGCGCACGAAGGCCAGCGCGACGTTGACGCCGAAAGGCTTGTCGGTGAGTTGGCGCATCAAGGCTATCTCGTTGCGAATCGCGTCGAGCTCACCCGACGAGGTCTCGATGATGCCCATTGCGCCGGCGTTGGACACCGCCGACGCGAGTTGTGAACGGGCTATCCAGCCCATGGGCGCCTGCATTATGGGCGTGTCAACGCCCAGCATCCTGGTCACGCGGTTATCGAATTTCATATTGCCTGTTGTCCCCTGTCAGTCGTCGTTGCTGACGGTGCCGCGCAGCCCCTTGACAGCGCCACGGTGGTGCTTGCTGCGCAGTCGGCGCTCGCGGTTGGCCCGCGACGGCGAGCTGGCGCGGCGCGGGCGCGGAGCAGACAGCGCGGCAAGCAGCAGTTCGCGCAAGCGATCGCGCGCGGCTACCTGGTTGCGGTACTGGTGACGATACTCGGCGGCCACTATGCGTACGCGCCCGAGCCGGTCCATGCGTCGAGAGCATGATTTGCGCAGGCGTTCGACCACCGCCGCACCCAACAGCCCCGTGGCGCGGTCGATCTCAAACAACAGCTCCACGCGAGTAGCGACCTTGTTGACATTCTGGCCACCGGGGCCGCCGCCTCGAGTGTAGCGCACGCTCAGTAAGGCCCCCGGGATAACCAGGTGTCCGCGTATTCTCAAGTCCTGTTGGCCGGCCATTAGCTCGCCCTTAGCCCTTGCAACAAGCGCCCGCTCTCAAGTGCCATCACGTGGCATAAGGCGTATGGCGACCGAGAGGCTGTTGTCAAACAACAGACCGATCCACCAATCGGCCCAACCGTAGCGCGCACGCATTTCCTCGCGGATAAATTGGTGGGCTATGTCCCTGTGAACCACCAGTGCCCAGTAAGGGGAGGCGGTATCACCACGCGCTATCTCCACCTTGATATCCACGTTGAGATCGTCCAAGAACGGACGGTCGGGCGTGGCAGCCTCTATCCACAGCTCGCCCTCGGACTGTATGATCCACACGCGGGTTTCCCGTAACTGCCCGTCGCCGCCCTGCGTGCGCAGCAACACCACCTCTCCGCTCTCGGCCGCGAAGATAGTGATACCAGCCACGAGCAACAGCACGCACAACGCCCCCACGAGCAGCCTCAGCATGGTCCGCCTGGTCACCGTTCAGTCTCCCTCGTATGCATTCTGCGATCGCCCCCGCGTATCCTGCCAACGACAGCCCGCCCTGGCAGGGTAGCAGACCCGACGCCAAAGTAACTGTCCACTGCCGCGCCACCGTCACCACGCGCTTTCAATATACCCCGGCAGTCGTACATACTGCCCCCGCATGGCTGTGCGCTCTACAGGATCAAGCTGCGCCGGGTTGGCACGCGCGAGCGCTGCCTGCCTCTTGCTGCTGGCGGGTTGCGCCGGGCGCGGTGAAGCCACCGTTGCCGCCGCCTCAAGTCTGCGCGCGGCCATGCCCGCACTGATGTCCGCCTGGCGCGGGCAGTCGCAGGTTACACTGACCGTCAACGTAAATTACGGCGCTTCGGGCAGCCTGCGTCGTCAGGTCGAAGCCGGGGCCCCTACCCACGCGGTATTCCTGGCCTCGGCACGGCAGGTGGACCGATTGCTCGAGCAGGGCCTGATGGACGCATCCACGCGAGTGGTCGTGGCCGGCAACCAACTGGTGCTCTCGGGGCCGGCGCGCTCGGAGGGGCTCAACTTCGAGGGACTCGCGTCGCTGGCCCCTGGCCAACTGCTGGCCATGGGCGACCCCGACACCGCGCCAGTGGGTCGCTACGCGCGCGACTACCTGCAGGCGCTGGGCAGCTGGGAGGCCGTGAAGCAACGGGCCGTGTACGCAGCCAACACCGCCGCGGTGCTTGCCTACGCCAGGCGAGGAGAAGTTACCGCGGCCATCGTATACGATAGTGACTTGTTGACGGTAGACGACCTGCTGCTGCTCGACCGCGCCAGGCCGGGCTTGGCGACCCAACCACTGCTCGTCGCCGCGCTATCGGCCGACGCCCCCTTGGAGTTGGCCGACTTCCTCTCCTTCGTCGTTTCCCAAGCGGGGCAGAAGGTGCTCGCCGAGTACGGCTTTCTGCCGGCCCCCGGAGATACACAGTGAACGCCGCGCACGCCTTCCCGGTGCTGCTGTCGTTACAGGTTGCCCTGGGCGCGCTGCTGGTGATCCTGCCGCTGGCCCTGCCGCTGGCCCGCCTGCAGGCGCGGAGCCATTACCGCGGCCGCTCGCTGGTGGACGCGGCGGTATTACTGCCCCTGGTGTTGCCGCCCTCGGTGGTCGGCTACCTGCTGGTCGTCGTGTTTGGACGCAGCGGGCCCGTTGGCGCGCTGCTCGACGCGGCCGGCCTGCGGATAATCTTCACCCCTGCGGCCGCCGTCATTGCCTCTGCGGTCGTGGCGTTTCCCATACTGGTCCGTACCGCCCAGGCGGCCATTGCCACGGTCCCCCGGGAGATAGAAGAAGCCGCTGCTTCGCTGGGACTGTCACCGGCAGCCGTGTTTGCGCGCGTCACCGTGCCAGCCGCGTGGCGGGGCCTCGCGGCCGCGGCGGTGCTCGCCTTCGCTCGCGCCATGGGAGAGTTCGGTGCCACGCTCATGTTCGCCGGCAACATGCCCGGTTCGACAAACACCATGCCGCTCGAAATTTTCAGTGCCTACGAAAGCGGTGACGACGGCCGTGCCCTGCTCTACGTCGCCGTACTCACCGCCGTGTCGCTGGCAGTGGTCCTGATCGCGTCTCAACTTGAAAACCTGAACAGGGAAAAGGGTTCATGAGCAGCCCGGTTCTCGATGCCAGCTTCGCCCTTACCGCGGGCAGTGGCCCAGGGGCGTTCAACATCACGGTGGACTTCAATCTGGAAGCGGGCGTCCTGGTTCTTTTTGGTCGCTCGGGAGTCGGTAAAACCCTCACGCTGAGGGCCCTGGCCGGACTGGAGCGCCCCGACCACGGGCACATAGCCTTCAACGACGTAACCGTGTTCGATTCGCCCGCCGGCGTATGGGTGCCGGCTCACCAACGCCACGTTGGATGGGTACCGCAACACAATGCCTTGTTTCCGTTCGTCTCGGTACAGGCGAACGTCGGATTCGGGCTACCGGCCTCTGAACGCCGAGGGCCGAGGGTAACCGGCTTGCTCGGGGAACTGGGATTAGAACAGCTGGCCGACGCTTCGACTGATCGACTGTCTGGAGGTGAACGCAAACGCGTTGCCCTGGCGCGAGCGCTCGCCATTGAGCCCTCTCTGCTGCTTCTCGACGAGCCGTTCGCCTCTATAGACCGGGACGGCCGCGACGAACTGATCACCCTGCTCCAGCGCACGCTCGACCGCTTCTCGGTGCCGGCGGTTATGGTCACCCACGACGCCGGTGAAGCAAGAAAACTGGCCAGCTCTATAGTGCTCTACGAACGGGGCCAGGCAACCCGACAGGTCGACCCTGCCGGGTTGTTCGATGACCCTGCCTGACGGGACCGGGTACCTGTCTGTCAGGGGTTCACGCAACTCGGCGCCGGTCCACCCAGGCAGATAATCGAATCGGCCGAGCACTGTCCGCGAGCCACGCTGTGGTCATTCTTACACTGCTTTACGCAAGCCCTCTTGGCGGTACCGGTCGGGCAAGACCTCTTGCACTGGCCGTAGGCCTGGGAGGCGTCACGTCCGCAGTTCTTCTCGCCGGACTTGCACTGCTTGGCACAGTTCGAGTCGATGGGATCTACGCAAACCCCCAGGCAGTCCGACCGGGCAGTTACACATCCTTCCTTCGCCTCGGTTCGATCCTGCTTCGCCTGCTCGACACATACCACGTACGTCTCCTTGCAAAGCGGGCCACAGTTTTCGCACGCGAAAATACAATCCCCGTGGTCGGTCGTACAGGAAGCAAGGCAATCGGCCAGCTCGGGTTCCGTGAACGAAGCGTTACAATTTCCGTCACAGAGACTCTGGTCATCATCGCAATCGGTGGGACAGGTGGCCGCGTTCGTATCGCAATCCAGATCACAGACCGGCAGCGACTGGCGACAGGAGAAACGCGCAATCTTCCACTCAGCCTTATCCTGTTTCTTACACGACCGCTGAACCTGGGCGCAAACGCTGGCGCAGGTCGCACCGGGTGCCGGTTCTGGAACAACTACCGCCATCATGGCGGCGACCGTTGCGAACAAAACAATCCTGCCCGGTAACCGCCGCGCGACCACCATCAACTTACAATATACCCGTATACTGTACTCCTATATCAGATTAACTATTGGACCAAGCCTCGATCAGGATATCGCCCGTCACACGGAGACCAACCTACTTTTCGCAGATAAGCTTGGACCCACTGCCGCTGCAGGTCATCGGTTTGGCCGTCACGCATGAGCCCAGGGAGCTGCCGGCCGAGTCGAGCATCATGCTGGCCAGCACTGACACCTGCCCGAGGGCGCCGTCCAGCTCCACGCCCTTCATAGACACCTTGAGCCTCGCGACCCCTTTTGACGGCACGGTGATCAGTTTTACCTTGCGCATTCCGCCGGCGACCGTGCCGGTCTTGTCCCTGAGCAGGCATTTTTTTCGACCCGAGCTGTTGCCCACCAGCAGGCTGGAAAACGTAGCCGCGGGCACCTGGGCGGCAAACAGGGCAGTACCGTCGCCGCCGGTAAGCACTATGTCCATAGACTTCTGGCAGTCCACCCACAGCAGGTATCCCATCTGCAGCGTGCTCTTGAGAATAAACGAATCGTTGGCCGCACCCGTTCTGCGTTTCATCTTCAGCTTGGAACTGAACTGCGGGTCTGAAGTCCCCATGCAGGCTCCTGCCGTGCACTGGTCGTCGGTGGAGCAGAAATCCAGATCGTCGCAGGCACTCGTTTCGTTTACGGCCGACGCCACGCAGGCCTCGGTCAACTCGTCGCAGCTTCCCAGCGAGCAGCTCGACGACAGACCCGAGCAGTCTACCGCCGCGCCAGCCGAGCAGCCCGTAGCCACGTTGCAGATCTCGTCACCGTTGCAATATACGCCGTCGCCGCAGAGGTGATGGGCTGGCATGTGAATGCAGACGTCGGCCTGTTCATTACACGAGTCCACAGAGCAGGCCTCGCCGTCACTACAATCGGGGGGAGTGCCGGCCTGGCAGTCGAGCGCCGCGTTGCAGCTCTCTACGCCAGTGCAAAACAGGGTGTCGTCGCAGGCGGCGTCAACTTCCGTGTGCACGCAGACTCCCACCCCATCGCAGAGATCGCTGGTGCAGCCGACGCCTTCGTCGGTACAGACGGTCGAGGCCGCAACAAAACCATCGCCCGGACACGAGTCGGCCAAGCCGTCGCAGCTCTCGGCCAGGTCGCACTCGCCGGTCGACGCGCGACAGACCGTTCCCGCCACCTCGATCTGGCAGGTGGCCGAACAACAGTCGCCCGCTGTAATATTGCCATCGTCGCAGGTCTCGCCTACGTCGACCACAGAATCTCCACAGACGGCCATCGCCAGGGCCGGTGCGCCCAGCAGTACGACTGCCGCGGTCACGGTCACCGTCAGTACCAGTGCTACCTGCCGCGCAATCACCATATGTTTGTCACCTCTTTGGGGGGGCATCGTCAATCCACCTTGGCCTGCTTTCCACATAACAAACAGTTTTACCGCCCTGCTTCCGGCAAAACCCGCACCGTTGGCCCATCTGGCTGGAAACCCCGCGCTCAGCGCCCCGGCGCAACCGGGGGGTAGTACGGCTGAAGCGCTTCAGCACGGCGGCCAGCGAGCAAGCGTTCTACCGTTTTCCACTCCCCCGGCCAGCTGTTACATTTGCCCGCATGCAGGAAGTATCGGTAAGCAAAACAGTAGCGGCACCCCGACAGCAGGCCTGGGACCTGTACACCGACCACGTGTCGTGGCAGGACTGGGCCGGATTGGGCCGCGTACACCTCGACCGCGAGGGCGACCCTGCGCCCAACGGCAGCGGCTGCGTGCGAGTCATAACCTCGGCCGGTATGCCGGTGTACGAAGAAATCCTGGAGTTCGACGTGCCCACACGCATGACCTACAGCCTGGTCAAGGGCGCCATGCCGATCCGCGACCACCTGGGCGAGGTGGATTTTTCGGACGACGGCGAGGGTACACTCATCGAGTGGCGAGCGCGCTTCAACTCAAAAATACCTGGGCTTGGCTGGCTGCTGAAGCTGATCGTACAGAGGGTTTTTAACCAGGCGATGGACGGCTTCGAGCGTCGCCTGTCCGAAGATAGGCGGTAGCCTTCCGGTAACCACCAGTGAGCGCTTGTGTTGACACCCTGGGCCGTGGCCTGTCCGATGTGAGGATATCGGTCACCGACCGCTGTAACTTTCGCTGCCCTTACTGCATGCCGGCCGACATCTTCGGCGAGAGCTACAGCTTTCTACCCAGACCCGAGCTGCTGAGCTACGAAGAAATAGCCAAGCTCGTGGGCATACTTGCGAGTCTGGGAGTGAGCAAGGCGAGAATAACCGGCGGCGAACCGCTGGTGCGCGCCGACCTCGGCGATCTCGTCAGGCGCCTCGCGGCCATCGACGGCATAGACGACATAGCCCTGACCACCAACGGCGCGCTGCTCGCGCAGCAGGCCACTCGCCTGGCCAAGGCTGGCCTCCACCGGGTCACCGTAAGCCTGGACAGCCTCGACCCGGTTATGTTCCAAACCATGAACGGCGGCCGCGGCAAGCTCAAAGACGTGCTGGCCGGCGTAGACGCCGCGCTCGAAGCGGGCCTGTCGCCGATCAAGGTCAACTGCGTGGTGGTCCGTGACTTGAACGACGACTCCTTCGAAAACATAGCCGAGTACTTTCGCGGCACGGGAGTCGAGCTGCGCTTCATCGAGTACATGGACGTCGGCACGCGTAACGACTGGGAAATGGGCAAGGTCGTAACCGCTTCCGAGATATTAGAGCGGCTGGCCGCTCGCTGGCCGCTGGAACCGCTGGAGCGACGCTCGCCTTCGGAGGTGGCCGGCCGCTACCGCTACACCGACGGGAAGGGAACAGTCGGCGTGGTATCGTCGGTGACCGCCCCCTTCTGCGGCGCCTGCACGCGAGCGCGGCTTACCACCAACGGCCGCCTTGTGAATTGTCTGTTTGCCGAAGGCGGCGTCGATCTGAAAGGACCGTTGAGAAGCGGCGCCAGCGACCGAGAGCTCACCGATATAATACTGGGCAGCTGGCGCGCGCGTGACGACCGCTACTCCGAGCTGCGCACCCAGGCCACCAGCGGCGACTCCCCCCCGCGACGGCGCATGGAAATGTACCAGCTCGGCGGCTGACTGCAGCAAGCACCGAGCACAAAAAAAGGCCGCCACTTTCCAGTGACGGCCTTCATCTTTAACAGTCGCGCGATCTCCTATGGGCAGTCCACAACTCCACCACCCAGGTAGGGACCGGCGGGAAGACTACCAGGTACCGGGTCATCATCGCAGGAACCGCCGACACCGCAGTCGCCATCAACAGTGCAGGTACCGCCCGGCGTATCGCCACCCTGGCAGGTAGCAATCAGGTTGCAGTCCGTACACTCCACGTCGACCCAGGACGGCTCGTCGTCCATCATGTCGTTGACCCAGTCCACGAGCGTGGGCACGCCACCCGAAGTATCGGTGTAGACCTTGTCGCTGCCCCAGCCGGTATGGCGTGACCCCGCGCCTATGTAGTAGCGGTAGTTCGAAGCCGCGGTAGAAATCTGCTCGGACATCACCTTCATTTGAGAGTTCCATGTACAGGTAGGCTCCCACCAACGGGTCCACGCCAGCGGGTTGCCTGGGTTGAGCATCACCTGGTAAAAGGCGGACTGGCCGCCGCCGCTGCCATCGTAGGCGGTGGTGTAGTTGGCAAATCGGTTCGCGGGAAAGTAGTTCGCTATACCGATCATGGTCTCGGCCATCGAGGTAGTCTCCAGGGGCGCATCGAGACCCGGGATGTGATCGGGCCTGGTCTTGTCTACCCCCCAGTTCGGAAAGTAGTTGGCCTGCCACTCGGGTGTTATGACGCCGTTGCCACCGTCGCCTATAACGTCAAAGCGAGACGCCGGGTATACCGATTCCATCAGTGGCACGGAGTTCATCACCGCACCGTAGGAGCCCGCGCTTGAGCCGGTTACGAAGACCCGGTCGGGGTTTAAAAAATGCTCTCGCGCCCATTTTTCGGCCAGCGAGGCGTTGTGCCGACCGTGGTGATAAATGCCACCGCCCGAATACCCCCCGAAGGCATCGCCCCAGTGAACGTCGCCCGTGCAGTAGGTCACGAAGACCTGGTTCCAGTCCTTGAAAGGATTGTCGGGGTTGTCGGAATCGGCAAAGCCCGTGGAGATAAGCGCCGGGCTGTCGGCCTCGGAGGCCGTGTCGCCAAAAATTCCCAGTTGGTTGCACGACAGGCCGTCCCAGCAGGCACCACCACCCTGGTAGTACATTACCAGGTTGTTGACTGTGCCTTTCTTGACGAAGAACATGTAGGGAGTAAGCCGCGAGCAGGTCGGGAACAGGGTAGTTATGGCCTTGGGGTACTTGGCCGGGTACTCAACATTGGCCACGGGCACCGAGATCGACGTCCAGTCGGTAGACACGTTGGGCGACACGGTGGTGTCGGTCACCACTTCGTCAGAGGCAGCCGTCGCGGCTGACTGGATAGCCGTGCCGTCGGTCGTTGAAGGGCAGGTCACTCCCTTGCCCAGCGCCTTGGCAACCGACTTGTCGTACAACTTGGTGAACTTACCCTCGACCTTGGCCACGGCTGCCGCCAGCGTAGTGCCGTCCTTGTCCTTGAGCAGGTCCTTGATGTACTTGCCCTCGGCCTTAAGCAGCCCCTGGCAGAGCTTGGCAGCCGCCTTGTTTATCTTTGCACGACAACCGGTGTCGATCTTGTCGCTGGTAGTGCCGTCGAGCACGGTAGCGGCCAACGCCGCGGCCGCCGTTTCAATCGACACGCGTATGTCAGCAGAGCTGGCCGTGGTGTCGGCGCAGTCCACGTTCTTCTTGGCAGCGCTGGCCTCCGACTTGGTCCAGCTGCCGTCGAGCTTGGTCGCCGCCTTGGTGATGGCAGCGTCGCGCGCCCCCGTGTCGTCGGCGTTCTTGCTCCAGGCACCCAGCACCGCCGAGCAGAACTTGCCCGCAGCGCCCATCTTCTTGGCAACGCAGGTGTTGCCCGGGTAAGCGGCCGACGAGGGACCGGCAAACGCGGTCAGGGTCATGGCCATGGCGGCGGCAAAAGCGATGGGAAAAAATTTCTTCATGTCGGGGTCTCCTACTGGTTGGTCTTGTATGTAGTAGCCGCGCGCAAAGCGCGGCTTGTCGACAATAATGCGGTCACTAAGGCCATTGTGTCAAGGGAAAATTCCCCCGGGGGGCTCTACAAGCTGCCCAGCACCGTACGGGCCAGTGAGAGTCCGGCCCAGACTGCGGTCAGCCCGACCAGCAGGTTTAGTGCTATGTTGGCCAGCGCCAGCGTGGTAGCGCCGCTTTCAAGGTAGCGCAGGGTCTCGTATCCAAAGGTCGAAAAAGTAGTGAATGACCCCAGGAAACCCACCGTTACCGCCAACCTGACCGTGCGCGACAGGGCCGCGTTGGCCAGTCCGTAGTGCATGATGAAGCCGAGCAGGAAACAGCCCACTACGTTGACCAGCAGTGTGCCCCAGGGCAGCGCCGTGCCCAGCGTCCGGTAGGCCAGCGCTCCCATGCCGTAGCGGCTCAGTGCACCCAGCGCCCCCGCCACTGCCAACCATCCCAGTTCTGCCGCCACCTGTTTGTCTTCTCCGCGACGGCCCGACCACCGCCCGACCGCCTGCCCCTGCCCTTACACGCTAAAACCCCCCCGTCCAACATCACCTCTTGACATAACAGACATTTGTCTGCTATCTATATCTCCCATGGCACCGATCACTCCACCCGGAAAAACGCGCGAGCGGGTCTATCGCTTCATGCGCCGCCGCCTGCTGGCCGGTGATCCTCCCTCTGTGCGCGAGCTGCAACAGGCCATGGGCTTCAGCGCCGTTCAGACAGCGCAGCAACACCTCAAGGCCCTGGTAGGCGAAGGCCGACTGCTGCGCCCCGAAGGCCGCGCGCGAGGATACCGGCTCCCCGAAACAAGATTTAAAGAAGAAGCTCACGCCGCCAGCAGCGCTGCTTTAAGCGGCCGTACTTTCGGCGGGAGAGTCCCCAATCAGACCTTCGCCACCCAGGCTGTACCGCTACTCGGCCGTGTACAGGCGGGCGGGCTTACCGAGGCCGTTGAAGACCCCGAAGGCTGGCTGACCCTGCCCTCGCGCTTCGACGCAAGCCAGCTGTTTGCCCTCAGGGTCCAGGGTCTGAGCATGTCGGGAGCGGGCATACTGCCCGGTGACATAGCCATAGTCCGCCAGCAGGAAACAGCCGAATCGGGCGACGTAGTGGTGGCCATGGTCGACGACGAGGCTACCATCAAGCGCTTTCACCGCCGCGGCCAGCAGCTGGAGCTGCAGCCGGAGAACCCGGACTTCGAGGTCATCGTTCCCACAGAAGGATCGCTCAAACTACTGGGCAAGGTCGTAGAACTGCGCCGCTACATGGACGGGGTCGCTCCGCTGGAAGAAAGCCCCCCCGAAGAGGAGTAAATGTCATCATGATAAGCACTGCCATAAATACCGCTCGGTCGGACACCCTGCCGCTTTTTCCCCCGCTTGCTGTAACTCCGGCTGATTCCATTCCGACCGCTATAACCCCGACCGCTTCTACTCCGACCACTTCCACTCCGACCACTTCCACCCCGACCACTTCCACCCTGACCACTTCCACCCCGGAAGGGCCGCAGGGTTCGCCCGCACGCAGATGGCGGCGTGGCGAACTCTGCGGCCGACTCACCGAGTTGTCGGCCTGGGGTCCGTCGGCCTCGCTCACACTGGCTATTGATCTCGTGCTCGAAGCCCAGCAACAGGGAGAACCCGTGGCCTGGATAAGCACGCGAGAGAGTACTTTCTTCCCCCCCGACGCTGCCGCTAACGGTGTCGACTTGGGCGCACTCCCAGTCGTCCACGCCAACAGTGGCCGAACCGCCGGACGCGCAGCTGACCGACTGCTGCGCTCGGGTGCCTTCGCCCTGATCATCATAGACCTTGGTCGTGCAGAAAGGGGTCGTGCAGCTGGAGTTGGAGCCGATCTTCCACTGCCACTGCAATCGCGACTGCTCCAGCTGGCACTCAAGCACGACGCGGCGGTGTTGTTCCTGACCGAAAAGCCATCGACCGCCCCCTCGCTGGGGTCGCTGGTATCCTTGCGCGCCCAGGCCCGCCGCCGCAAAACCGGACCCGGACGCTACACCTGCGAACTGCTGGTCCTCAAGGACAAGCGCCACGGCCCCGGCTGGCAGCACGACACGTTTCGCAATGGACCACCCGGACTGCGCTGAGCCTGGATACACCGGCCAGGAAACTCCGGACCAGGAAACTCCCCCTGGCGAGCTGGCCTGCGTTGAGCTGCCCCAACTCGCGTTGCAGCTTCTGCTCCGTGATAACCCCTCGTGGCAGGATCAGGCGGTAGCACTGCTCGACCAGCAGCATCCCCAGGGCAACATCCTCGCACTTACGGCGGCTGCCCGCCGGCGACACGTTGCGCCGGGGCAACGCTACGCCTCGGCCCTTTCGCTGCTGCCCGACCTCAGGGCGGGCACGGTTGAGGCCGAACAGATCAGTTGCGCAGTAGAACAAGTGACCCGCCTGCTCGACCGCTTTACCCCGGGCGTCGAGCCGTCCACCGACACGCCGGGCCTGTTCTGGCTTGATGCCTCGGGCCTGGATCGCCTCTACCCCGACACTCAATCCTGGCTGCGCGCAATAGACGAGGCCCTGCTCTCTGACGGCTGGCAGGCCTCGAGCGTGGCCGGCTTTTCACGTTTCGGTACCCGGGCTCTGGCGGGTGCCGGGCGGCGGGCCCTCGTGCTCAACAGCCCCGACGAGGAACGACGGCTGGCCAGTCGCATTACTCTCGACCGGCTCGGCCTGCCACCCGCGCTGGTAGAAAAACTCGAGCGCCTGGGCGTGCGCAGCGTGGGCGCGTTTCTGCGCCTGCCCGCCGCCGGCATCAAGCGTCGCTTTGGTCACGAGGTCGCCCGCCTGCACGCACTGGCCGACGATCGCTTGTGGAACCCACTGCAACCCACTGCAGTCGAGATTCCCTGCAGCGTAAAAACCCTGCTCGACCAGGCGGTTGACGACAGCGAGCGACTGCTGTTCATCCTGCAACCGATGCTCAAGCAACTGCTGGCCCAGCTGGCCTCGCGGGGCCGGTCGCTGCGCGTGCTTCACCTTATGTTGCAACTCGACGATCGCAGCAACCGACTCGAAAGCCTGCACCCGGCCACTGCCACGCTCGACGTATCGGCACTGATGGAGTTGCTCACCCTCAGGCTGGGCAGCGGGCGCCTGCCCGCCGCCGTGAGCGAGCTTGAGATCCGCGCCGACACCGTCAAGACACCTCCCGGGCAGGCCCAACTACCAGGCTGTCGCAGCGGTCGCGATCTCGAGGCAGCCAACCGGGCGCTGGCGCGCGTGCGCGCAGAGCTGGGCGAAGCGGCGGTAACCCGCGCCGCACTGCGCGAGGCCCACCTGCCCGAGGCGTCGTGGACCTGGCTGCCGCTGGGACTGCCGGGCGAGCCCGGCCTGCAAGCGGCCGAACCGCGACAGGTCAGGCAACGGCCACTGTTGCGGCGCGTATCGCGGCCCCGCCCCATTGCCCCCCGTCCCGCGGCCGGCCGCGACTGGCATCCGCTGGGTGCCGACAGCGGTGCGGTCAGACACCGCGACGGCCCCTACCTGCTGTCGGGCGGCTGGTGGGCCGGCGACGGCGGCGATCGCGGCGTGCAACGCGAGTACTGGTTTGCCCAGACCGAAGACGAACAGATTCTGTGGATTTACTTCGACGACAAGCGCAACCGCTGGTTCCTGCACGGACGGGTGGAATAGGAGCCTGGGGTAGGAGCCGAGGACAACACTGTGCAACAACGGCCCGACGGCTATGTGCCCCTGTGGTGCAAAAGCAATTTTTCTTTTCTCGAAGGCGCCGGCCATCCCGGCGAACTGGTCGACGCCTGTCACCGGCTCGGCCTGCCGGCCATCGCCCTCTGCGATCGTGACGGCGTGTACGGCATGGTCAAAGCGTGGCAGCGAGCGCGAGAACTGGGCATAAAACTCATCACCGGTTCCGAAGTCACGGTGGACGACGGCTCCACCCTGCTGCTGCTGGCCGTAGACCGCGGCGGCTATGCCAACCTCTGCCGGCTGATCACGCGCGGAAGACTGCGCTCGCCCAAGGGCAGCTCGTCGGTGTCGTGGCAGGAGATCGCCGAACACGCCCAGGGCATGCTGGCCCTGTGGGGAGGGCCACGCAGCCTGCTCACCGCCGAGGCCGAGCCCGTGCACCCGCAGCGCCTGCTCGCCGAGGCCTTTGGCGAGCGCCTGTACGCGATCCTGGCCCGTCACCAAGAAGCACCCGAGGTGGAGGCCAACGCCCGCCTGCTCACGCGCGCGCAGCGCTGGCAACTGCCCGTGGTATCTGCGAGCGAAGTGCTTTACGCCCTGCCCGAGCGTCGCAGGCTGCACGATGTGGTCACCTGCATCCGCCACGGCACCACGCTCTCGGCTGCCGGCAGGCTCACGCGCCCCAACGACTGCCACGCACTACTAGGGCCACGGGATTTCGCGCGCCTGTACGGCGATGACCTGCAAGCCGTGGCCCGTACCCACCAGATCGCCGAGCTGTGCAGCTTTGACCCGTCTCAGCTCTGCTACCGCTATCCCGACCATCGCCTGCCCGACGGCCGCACGGCCATGCAACACCTCGAACAGCTCACGCTCAGCGGCGCAGCCCGGCGCTACCGCGGCGACGTCCCCACGGCGGTCACCGCGCAGCTGAAAAAGGAACTGCTCATCATCAACGAGCTGGACTACCCGGGCTACTTCCTGACCATGCACGAAATCGTAGAGTTCTGCCGCGAGCATGGCATCCTCTGCCAGGGCCGCGGCTCGGCCGCCAACTCGGCGGTGTGCTTCTGCCTCGGGATAACGGCCGTCGACCCGACGCGCAGCGACCTGTTGTTCGAACGCTTTCTATCCAGGGAGCGGGCCGAACCTCCCGACATAGACCTCGACATCGAGCACGACCGCCGCGAAGAAGTCATCCAGCACGTCTACCGAAGCTACGGGCGCTCGCACGCCGCCATGGTAGCCAACGTGGTGCGCTACCGCGCCAGGTCAGCCGTGCGCGACGTGGGCAAGGCCCTCGGACTGCCCGAGACCTCAACCGACCGGCTGGCGCGAGTGCTCTCGCATCGTTCGTGCGTAGAAAAAGCAGACCTGTCTGCCGCGGCGCTGGACCCCGAGCTGACGATACACCGCCACCTGCTGACACTGTCCAACGAGATCCTCGATTTCCCACGGCACATGTCCATACACCCGGGAGGTTTCCTGCTCGGTTATGAGCCCGTGCACGACCTGGTGCCCATTGAGAATGCGAGCATGGAAGCGCGCACCGTGATCCAGTGGAGCAAGGACGACATCGAGGCCCTGGGCCTGTTCAAGGTCGACCTACTGGGGCTGGGCGCACTCAACATGCTGCACCGGGCCTTCGACCTGCTCGACCAGCACGAGGACCTGCAATTGGAGATGTCCGACATCCCCGCCGACGACACGGCTACCTTCGACATGCTCTGTCGCGGCGACACCGTGGGCGTGTTCCAGGTCGAGAGCCGCGCGCAGATGGCCATGCTGCCACGCCTGCGTCCGCGTTGTTTTTATGACCTCGTGATAGAGATCAGCATAGTGCGCCCGGGCCCCATAACAGGCGGCATGGTGCACCCCTACCTCGCACGGCGCAGTGGCAGGGAGCCGGTCGTCTACCCTCACCCCTGCCTCGAACCGGTGCTGAGCAAGACCCTGGGCGTGCCCTTGTTCCAGGAGCAGGTCATGCGCCTCGCCGTCGTGGCGGCGGACTACAGCCCCGGTGAGGCCGACCAACTGCGACGCGACATGGCGGCCTGGCGACACGCCGGCCGCATTGAACGCCACCGCGACCGGCTGGTCACACGCATGATGGCCAGGGGCATCACCCGTGAGTTTGCCGAGCGCGTGTTCGAACAGATACGGGGATTTGGCGAATACGGTTTTCCTGAGAGCCACGCGGCCAGCTTTGCGTTGCTGGCCTGGGCCACCTCCTGGCTCAAGTGCCACCACCCCGCGGTCTTTGCCTGCGCGCTCCTGAACGCCCAGCCCATGGGCTTTTATTCCACTGCCACCATCGTCAACGACGCCCGCCGCCACGAAGTGAAGGTACTGCCACTGGACGTGTCGGTGAGCGAGCGCGACTGCACGCTGGAAAAATTCCTGCGGGGCAGCAGCCGCGGCAACGGCGATGGTGTGGCCGGGCGGGCTGCTGTTGGCGACGACGGCAGTCACGGCGAACTCTGCCTGCGCATGGGCCTGCGCACGCTGCGCTCACTGCCCGGCGCGCTCGCCGACACCATAGTACGCGAGCGCGAAAGCCGGGGCTTTGAGTCTCTCGAAGACTTCGTCAGGCGTAGCCGCGTTGACGACAGGTCGGCCAGCGCACTCGCCCGCGCTGGCGCGCTCGATTGTTTTGGCCTTAATCGTCGGCAGTCGTTGTGGCAGGTGGCGGCCCTGGTACTCGAGCGCGACGACTCGCTCAACATGCAGGTGGCCGAAGCTCTGCCTGCGTTTGCCGGCCTGGACCGTGGCACCGCCATAGCCTGGGACCACGAAGTGGCTTCGCACAGCGCGCGCGGACATCCGCTCGAAGACCTGCGTGGCGAACTACGCGAGGCTGGGCTACCCGATGCCGCCTCGCTCAACGCCATGGCCGACGGCACCCGCACCGCTTACGCCGGGCTGGTGACCTGCAGACAACGGCCGGCCACGGCGGGCGGGGTCGTCTTCATGACGCTGGAGGACGAAACCGGCTTCGTCAACCTGGTGGTATGGCAACGGGTGTTCGAACAACACCACGCTTTACTCAAAACAACTTCGTTCCTGGGCGTCACCGGTCGCGTACAATCAGAAGACGGCGTGGTGCACCTGCTTGTCGAAAACCCCTGGGTGCCCGGTCTCAGTCGCAGTCCACGGCCGGTGACCAGCCGCGACTTCCATTAGCCGCTGTTGCCCAACCCGTTTAACTTGTCGCCATGGGTCTGCTGATCACACTGGCAGTGGCCGCGCTGGCCACATCGGCGCTCTCGGGCGTGCTCGGCATGGGTGGCGGCGCGTTGTTGCTGGCCGTCATGCTCACCGCCCTGCCGTGGGCTGAGGTAATCCCTCTTCACGCTGTCGTGCAACTGGCCAGCAACGGAACGCGGGTGCTGGCCTACCTGCCCCAGGTCAGCTGGCCGGTGGTAGTGCGCTTCGCCGCCGGCCTGCTACCCGGTGGCCTGCTGGGCGCGCTGCTGATAGGCGAGCTGGCGCGCAGCCCGGGCGCCGACCCCTGGCTCAAGCTGCTGGTGGGTGCGTGGATTCTCGTGATGCTGGTGATTCCTGAGCCCGCGAGTAGCCCCCGGGACGCCGACGACGGCGAGCCGAGCAACGACGATTCGGCCAACGGCAATGTCAACGACAACCCGCTGCAGGTCGGTCACTGGTGGGACTGGCCCGCGCTGGGATTCGTCGCGGGTTCCTGCGCGCTGGCGGTGGGCGCCGTCGGGCCTCTCATAGCACCGCTGTTCCTACGGCGGCCGATGACCCGACAGCAGGTGGTGGCCACCAAGGCGGTATGCCAATCGCTACTGCACCTGGTCAAGCTGCCGGTCTTTGTCACCCTGTGGAACTTTGACTACGCCAGGTCCGCACTGCTACTGGCGGTGCTGGTGGCTTGCGTGGTCCCTGGTACGCTCATCGGTCGCCGCCTGCTGGCCCGCCACGTGTCCGAATCGCTGTTTCGACGGATGTACCGGCTGGCCCTGCTGCTGGCCGGCAGCAAGGTGCTCATCGCAGACGGCCTGCTGCCGCTGCTCGCCTGAAAACTAGCCCGCGCGCCGTCGCCGCACGGCCGCAGCCAACTCGTCGAGCATCGGCTCTGTGTCTGTCCACGACACGCAGGCGTCGGTCACGCTCTGTCCGTGCAGCAGCTCGCCCCCGAGATCCTGGCGACCCTCCACGAGGTTGCTCTCTATCATCAGGCCGAATACCGAGTGCGACCCGGCGGCCACCTGTCCGGCTATGTCCGAACACACAGCGGCCTGCCGGCGAAAATCCTTGCGGCTGTTTCCGTGGCTGCAATCGACCATCACCGAGCCGGCGAGGCCGGCGGCCGTGAGCGTCGAGATAACCTCCGCCACCGACGCAGCGTCGTAGTTGGGCCCGGCCGTAGATCCCCGAAGGATGACGTGGCAGGTATCGTTGCCGCGTGTCGCGACAATCGCCGACAGACCCTGCTTGGTGACCGAAAGAAAGCGGTGCTCGGTGCGCGCCGAGCGTATGGCGTCCACGGCGATCTGCACGTTGCCGTCCGTACCGTTCTTGAACCCCACGGCCACCGACAAGCCCGACGCCAGTTCGCGGTGTACCTGGCTCTCGGTGGTGCGCGCGCCCACGGCGCCCCAGGACACGAGGTCGGCCGTGTACTGGGGACTTATGGTATCGAGAAACTCGGTGCCGATGGGCAGGCCCAGCTCGGCAATGTCGCGCAGCAGGCCGCGTGCCCGGTGAAGCCCGTGGTTTATATTAAAGCTACCGTCGAGATCGGGATCGTTTATGAGCCCTTTCCAACCGATCGTCGTGCGAGGTTTTTCGAAGTACACCCGCAGCACCACGCATAGGTCGTCGGCCAGGCGATCAGCTTCCTGCTTGAGAAGCCCGGCGTACTCCACCGCCGCCGCGGGGTCGTGGATAGAGCAAGGCCCGACAACCACCAGCAGGCGGTCATCTTGCCCCTTGACTATCGCCGCAGCCGCTTCGCGCCCTCGCCATACACAGGTCGAAGCTTTTTCGCTCACCGGGATTTCCTCGATCAATATGGCCGGTGAAACCAGGGGGCGCAGTTCTGCGATGCGCAGGTCATCTGTTGCATGGAACATCGAAAAGAAACCTCTCTACGGTCTTACTCTACCCCTGACGAGCGAGTTTTATAACCGGTGCGCGCAGCCGATTCACGGCCGCTGCGAAATCATGGCGACGAAAAGCGGCGAGATCCCCCTCCCCGTTGCGCGCCAGAACAGACAGCCCCTCCTGGTCGAGTTCGTCAAACAACAAGTCCATGACCTCTGCCAGGCTACGGTGGCCGTCGGCAAAACACGCGCCGACGTGGAGCATGGCCTCGGCCACGGCCCGCAATTGCGCAGGGTGCAGAAGCTGGTCAACGGCCGAGAGATCGATCTCGTGCTCGCCAAACACGATGCACCCGTGGTCGCGTACCTTGACCATGACCTCCTTGCGTCCACGCGAAGCGTCGAAGCCCGCGCGTTGCAGGGTCCTGCCCGCCGGCGACTCGAAACCGTTAAGGGCTTCGGACTTGCGGCCGCTTTCAAAACGAGCCGCCACCTCGCGAGCCTTCGCTGTGAGATCGAGCGCCCGGTAGTCCCTCATGCCCACCACCTTGTCCGCCACGTCGAGGTAGTCGCCGCTACCACCGATAACAATTACCGACGAAACTCCGTGTTGCTCGCAGAGCTGGCGCACGCGGTCGACAAACGGCGTTATGGGTTCGTGCTCGTTCGCCACGAGTTCCTGCATGCGCCGGTCGCGTATCATGAAATTAGTGGCCGAGCTGTCTTCGTCGATGAGAAGCAGGCGCGCGCCAGCTTCCAGCGCTTCGATTATGTTGGCGGCCTGCGAAGTGCTGCCACTGGCGTTGTCGGTAAAAAAGCTGCGCGTACACCTGCCGCCGGGCAGATCAGAAATAAAAGGCGAAATGTCTACACCCGCCACTGACCGGCCTTCTTCGGCACGTATTTTCACGGCTGACCCGAGGGCCACGACCCGCTCGCGGCCGTCGCCCGGCAAGTGGTCGTACACACCGTCCTCCAAAGCCCTGAGCAAGGTCGACTTACCGTGATAGCCACCACCGGTTATCACCGTGACACCGGTGGCCAGGCCCATGCCGCGCACGACGCCGGCGTTGGGAGCCGTGAGCTCGACCTCCAACGAAACAGGCGACGAGAACTCCACGACGTCGTCGCTGAGCGGACGATCGTCGACACCGCTCGCGCGCGGCAACACGCTGGCATTGGCCACGAAGGCCACCAGTCCGTGTTCGGTCAGCTGGTCTCTGAGCGCGCGTGAGTCTTCGACGGTCTGAACGTGGATCTCTAATTCGGCAGCGTCCTGGCTCTCGTAGTAGGCGGTGGCGGCGACGAGCTCAGGCAGATCATCGCAGAGCATGGCCTCGGCCTCGCGTCCCGCGATGCGACGCCCGCGGGCCGGAAGGCCGGCAGTAAACCGAAGCTCGAGGGCGCCGTCTTCGCCCACCATGACGGCGCTCTGCTCGAGCACCTGCTGCCCCGGCCGTTCCATTTTAAGTCGCCCGCTTTTGCCCGAGCCACGGCTGTGGCTGCTACGCTGGGCCAGTAACGCAAAGCGCCTGGCCACGTAGTCGGCCAACGCGATCCTGCGAACCCGGCTGCTGTAGAGCCCGGGAGGAAAACCAGCAACGTCACCTTCCACCCTTACGCCCAATCGCGACGGTCCGGCGAAGGGGTCACCCTGTACGCGCACGAGTTCGAGACAGAAATCGCCGAAGTCATAACGACCGCGCAGGTCCTTGTAGGCGGGGTAGCCACGGCCCTCCAGCCGCAGCAACGAGGCCCTGAGGTCGTCGCAGTTCATATAACCGGATTACTCCCCCCGAGCTGACTCATCAACCGGTGACCGGCAACTGCCGCGGCGGCCGAGGGAATTAACAGGCCGCGGGAAGGCGCCGTTTCAGCTCAGGCCGTAGCGGCCCAGCTTACGCCACAAGGTAGAGCGGCTCATCCCCAGTGTTTCGGCTGCTTTTCCGCGGTGTCCGCGGGCTTCGCTCAGAGCAGCCATGAGGCGCTGGCACTCCTGCTCCTGCACGGGCGTAAGGTCGCGCGCGAGCCCAGCCGAACCGGCCGGCTCAACCACCCTCGAAGAAATAACCACCGGGGGCGGAGAAGTCCTGGCCGCGCCGAGAAGCTCGGGCGGCAGATCGTCCATCCCCAACTCGTCGCCACGACACATCACCACGGCGCGCTCCACTGCGTTGCGCAGCTCTCTCAGGTTGCCCGGCCAGTGCCAGGCCTCAAGAGCCTTCATGGCTTCTTCGCTTATCGATCCGGGCACCTCGCCGTACTTGCCTCGCAACTCTTCGAGAAAGTGCCAGAACAGGGCGGATACATCGCCGCTGCGATCTCGCAGTGGCGGGATCAACAACATCACAACTCCGAGGCGGTACCTGAGATCTTCGCGCAGGTTGCCCTGTTCTACGGCAACGACCGCGTCACTACTGGTCGAAGACAGCACCCTGGCGTCCGAACGACCGGCACCGCCGGCAGAGCCGCGCACGAAGCTGCCGTCTTCAAGAAAACCAAGTAGGCGTGACTGCACGGAGAGGGGCAACTCCGCAACCTCGTCAAGGTACAGCGAGCCCTCATCGGCACGCGCGATGGCTCCCGCACTGTCTGCGGTATCGGTGTCGCCCCCGTCACCGAAGAGATCAAGCTCAAGGCTTGCCTCGCCCAGGGCGGCGCAGTTGACGGTTTCAAAAGCCGCGCGCCGACGATCACCCAGCGCGTGTATCGCCCGCGCCACCGTCTCCCGGCCCGTGCCGGTCTCGCCCACGATGAGTACCGGGCAATCGCTCCGCGACACCTTCTCGAGTTGGAAAAACATGTCGAGCATGGCGCGGGAGTTGGTGTACACCCCCTGGAAATTGCGCAGCCCATGCGGCTTTGGTCGTTGCAAATATTGTTTCATACTGTCGCATCATTGTGCCACAGCCTGCAGCTCCCCGAAAGGGGGCCAGGCACCCTTGGCGGCTTAAGTGCCAGGCCTCGATTCCGGCTCCGCTGCCTTTTATAGCAAAAGGAGCGTATTCCGGTTACTTTCCGGGCGTGGCGACGAGCGAGAAAGACGGTGACCAAACTGGCCAGACTGGTAAAAACAAGGCTATCGTGGCCAGCCCGCGAGGTTTCTGCGCGGGCGTAAGCTACGCCATAGATATCGTCAACACGGTACTCGAACAGCACGGGCAGCCGGTCTACGTGCGCCACGAAATCGTCCACAACCGCCACGTCGTCGAAGACCTGCAAAGCCGAGGCGCCCGCTTCGTGGAGGACCTGGCCGATGTACCGCGCGGCAGCCTGCTGGTGTTCAGCGCCCACGGGGTGTCCCCGGCCATCAGGCGGCAGGCCGACCAACTGGGCCTGCGCGTGGTCGACGCCACCTGCCCACTGGTGACCAAGGTACACCTGGAGGCCGCCCGGTTCGCCAGCCAGGGCTACGACATCCTCCTTATAGGTCACCGCGGCCACGTGGAGGTCGAGGGCACCCTGGGCCACGCGCCCGAGCGCATGCAATTGGTCGAGACGGTCGAAGACATTGCCAGGGTCCAGGTGCGCGACCCCGAACGCGTGGCCGTGGTGACACAGACCACGCTGTCGGTGGACGACACCCGCGAAATCATCTCGGCCATTCGCGAGCGTTTCCCAGCCGTCAGCACACCCGGACGAGACGACATCTGCTACGCGACCCAGAACCGCCAGGAGGCGGTCAAGGCGCTCGCGCACCGCTGCCGCGTGGTCTTCGTGCTGGGCTCACCCAACTCGAGCAACGCCAACCGCCTGGTCGAGGTAGCCCGCAGCGCAGGAGCTCACGCCACGCTGATTGAAACCGCGGCTGACATTTCCGAAGAAGACCTCGCCCATCATCTCAACAAGCGAGACGCGACCGACCGCCTGGCCGCAGGCGTGACGGCCGGCGCGTCAACCCCGGAACTGCTGGTGCAACAAACGCTGGTACGCCTGCGAGAGCTCGGCTGCACCGAGGTCGAAGAACTGCGTACTGCCGAAGAGCGAGTTACCTTTTCGCTACCGGCCCAACAAATAGAAAACGCCTGACCGTCGCCCGATCGTGCGCGCGGCGGTATTCATAGCACTGTTTGATTTCCTGGCGCTGGGCGCACTGGGGGTGTTCTTTCCCTACTTCAGCATGTACCTGCACTCCACCGTCGGCCTTTCGGCCACGCAAACGGGCTTGGTATTTGCCATCACGCCCGCCACCGGCATGCTCGCCCACCCACTGTGGGGCCAGCTCGCCGACCGCAGCGGCTCGCGCACCCGCGTGCTCGCACTGGTGAGTTTCGGTGCCGCGGCGGGTTTCGTGCTGCTGGGCCAACTCGACGGCTTCTTACCCTTGGCACTGGGCACGGCAGTGATGGCACTGTTCATGACCGCGGTAATTCCACTGGCGGTTTCTATCACCCTGGCGACAGTGCAGGACCTCGGCCCCCACGCTTACGGCCTGGTCAGGGTGTGGGGCACCATGGGATTCCTGGTGACGGTGGTCGCGTTTCCGCGCCTGCTCGCCAGTAGCGGAGCAGAGCCGGATGACCTGTCGTTGATGATGCCGGCCACCGCGTTGCTGTTTGCCTCCGCCGGCTTGGTCGCACTCGCCTTACCTCGAGGCAAGACCGTGTCGGCACGGGCCGAACGGCGCGACTACCGCCTGCTGCTGTCCGAACCATCGTTCCTCCGCATGCTGCTCTTCATCCTGCTCGCCTACCTCTTCCTGCAGGGGCCCATGTCCCTGTTTCCGCTGTTCGTGGAATCGCTGGGCGGCGGCGTCAACATGGTTTCAGATATGTGGGTCATCATGCTGCTGCTCGAGCTGCCGCTGGTGGCCATGATAGGCATGGTGCAACAGAAGGTCGGCGCGCGTGGATTGCTGGCCATCGGACTGCTGTCGGGTTCGGCCAGGTGGCTGGTGTCAGCCTGGGCGACCGACCTCAGCATTGTTTACGCCGCGCAACTTCTTCACGGTGTCACAGTGATGGGCCTGATACTGGGCGCGCCGCTCTACGTTGACGCGGTGGTGCCTGCTCGCCTGCGGTCAACCGCCCAGGGAGTCCTGGCCATGGCCGGCGTCAGCCTGGGCGGGGTCTTATCCAACCTCATGACCGGCTGGATGAGCGACGCACTGGGTCCGCGCACGCCGGCGCTGGCGGGAGGGGTGGGCGCGCTGCTCCTCGCCCTGGCAATGTCGCGGCTACTGCCGCCGCTCCCGGGCTCGGGCCCGAGCCACGACGGTCGCGGAAAAAACAACGGCCTCGCAAACCGCGGAGCCAGGACCAGCGAACTACCCCAGCCCGAGCAATCGGTTGAGGCCGGCATCTAGCAACCGGGCTGAACCAGTGCGCGTCAGTCTTCGTCGCCGGGGTCGCCGTCAAAATTCAGCGACAGCGAATTGATGCAGTAGCGCAGTCCGGTCGGTGCCGGGCCGTCAGGAAAAACATGACCGAGGTGTGAGTCGCAGCGCGAACAAACCAACTCGGTGCGCTGCATGCCGTGACTCGAGTCGCCATGCTCCTCCACCTTGTCGTCACCGACGGTACTGTTGAAGCTGGGCCAGCCGCTGCCCGAATCAAACTTGGCGTCGGAGGAGAACAGTTGCTGCCCGCACCCCGCACAGAGGTAGACCCCCGCTTGCTTGTTGTCGCAGTACTCACCGCTGAAGGCCGGCTCGGTGCCCGCGCGCCGGCATACCGCGTAGCGTTGCTCGCCCAACTGGGCCAACCACTGCTCATCGCTCTTCTGCAACTTTTCTTTCATACTTGTTCTCCACTCGACCGCCCGTTGCCGATCGCCACGAATCGACCCCTGCAAACAATCCCGGGGTCAGCGACAAGATATCAGTCCGGGTATTCCACGCGCACGCGGCCACCGAGCGCAACCGCCTGGCAGGTGAGCACCCAACCGTCCTCTATCTCGGCGGGTGTGAGCACGTCGTTGCGCAGCATTTTTACTTCACCCTCTACCAGCTGTGCCATGCAACAGGCGCAGTAGCCCTCGGTGCAGGAAAAGGGCACCGAGATACCAGCCGCCTGGGCCGCCGCCACCACTGTCTGTCCGGGCTCGGGCTCGAGCTCGTGCTCGCGGCCGTCGATGACTACCACGACCTTGATCGCTTCGCCGCTGTCGGCGGCCTGCTCGCGCGCCTGCTCGGCTACCTTCTCCTGCTCGCGGGCGAGCTCTTCGTCGTCGACGTCGGCGGGCGACACGAAGTGCTCAACGTGTACGTGTTCCACGGGCACCAGCTCATCGCGCAGGCCCTGCTCGACCACCTCCATGAAGGGGCCGGGGCCGCACACGAAGAACTCCCTGTCGCAGTTACCGGCCGACAATGCGCGCACGCCCGCAAGGTCGAGAAAACCATCGCTGTCGTCATAGCGCCGTTGCAGGTCAAAACGGTCGCTGTAGCGGCTTTCGAGCTGGGCCAGCTCGGCGTCAAAAATAACACTGTCGTGGTCGCGATTGGCGTAGAGCATACTCACCCTGCTCGAGCCGGTGACCAGGGCCGTCTTGAGTATGGATATAACGGGAGTGATGCCGCTGCCGCCGGCAAAAAGAAAAAGATCGCTCTCGCCCCCGCCGTCGCTGCCAGCCCCGCAGTGGCCGAGGTGAAAGTGGCCGGCCGGCGGTAGCACCCGGAGAACGTCGCCCTCGGCGACGTTCTCGTTCAACCAGTTCGACACCCTGCCGTCTTCCACGCGCTTGATCGTCACCTTGTGCTCGGGGTCACTGTCGGGTGAGCTGGCAAGCGAGTAGCAGCGGTCGAGGCTACCGTCCTGCCAGGGCACCCGGAGGGTGAGAAACTGCCCGGCCCTGTAGCTGAACACATCGGCCAGCTCGACCGGTACGTCAAAAACCAGTGAACACGCGTCGCTGGTTTCGCGAATCACCCGCGAGACTGTCATTTCGTGCCACTGGTGGCGAGGATCGGGAGAAGTCTCCATCAGCGGAGTCTGCTTGCTGCGCGAAGTAGACTCAACGCCCGGGCAGTCAGGCAACGGGCCGGGTACTTGTCTAGCGCGACGGCATCCGTGTAGAAAGGGGCGTGGAGAAACGAGAGCAGGTAGAAGCGCTTATCTACGGTTACGCCGAGCTTCTCGACGCCGGCGACCTGGCGGGAGTCGCCGCGTTGTTTGACCAGGGCAGTTATTGCTTCGGCGAGGACATCGTCATCTCGGGGAGCGAAGAACTGCTGTCGATCATGCAGGCGACGGTCATACTCTACGACGGCAGCCCTCGTACCCAGCACGTTACCGGCAACCTCATCCTAGAATTCGACGACGACAGCTGCCTGGCGCGCTCGCGCTACACGGTGCTGCAATCGGTAGAGGCCGGTGAGCTCACGGTGGTCGTCGCGGGTCGCTACCACGACCGCTTCAAACGCGACGACGGACGTTGGCGCTTCAGCGAACGCCGCGTGTTCATGGATCTCGTGGGCGACTCATCGCGGCACTCTCGCTTCGAACTTACGGCGGGCTGACAGCGCGGGCTTACGGTGCCGATGGCGGCGAGGACCGCCTGCGCAGGCGGCGCTCAATGCGCCGACTTCCCGCGGGAGTGAGGTACACGCGAATCTCCGGGCCGTTGCTGCTCTGCCAGTCGGGGCTAAAAACCTTAACCAGTTCGTTCGATGCAAACACGCGCTGGTAAGCCGCCGCCTGCTCGGGGTAACGCTCGGGGTGGTTAACAAAGCGGCCGTAATCACCGCTGCTCGCCACCAGGTAATCAAAGCCCGCGAGTCCGCCGCTGCGCACGAGGCCACCGTAGCCCAGGCGGGTTGGCCACAAGGGCCCCGCGGCCAGGGGCGGTGTGTAGTGCTCCAGGGCGACCGTGCTTCGCCGCGGCAGGTTCTGCTGCATCCAGTCCATGGCAAGCAAGCGGGTGTCGGGCAGGCGTGCGAGGCGCAGGTGTGCGGCCGAGCGCGAGGCCTGTTGCGAGGCACCCGCCACCAGCACGAGCACCAACAGCGCGCGCAGCAGCATCGCGCTCCTGGCTCCACCGGGTTTTGCACTTGCCTGCCAGGCCGTGGCCGCCCCCACCGCCGCCAACGCTCCCAGGGCGGGAAGCAGTACGACAGCGTTGCGCTCAAAGTGCACCGGGTAGGCGCCCATGAAAGCAAAATAGAGTAGCGGGAAGCCGCCGAGCACCACCGCCGTCGAACGTGCGCGCGTGCACAGGGCCACCGCGCCAATGCCCGCCAACAACAGCTGCGGGCCACCGAACTTTCGCAGCAAGGTGGCCCAGTAAGCCGCGTAGCTTGTGACCGCTCCCGTCTCGGCTCCCGGATGGTGAGAATAAGCATCGCTCTGCAGCACGAGGAATCGCCACAGTTCACCCGGCTCGACCAGGGCATAGGGCGTGCTGACAAGAAAGGCAGCCATTGCCGCCGCGCCACCCGCCAGCAGGCGGCGGTCGAAGAGGGCAGTCAACGAAAATCCGCGCGACAGGTGAACCGCCACCAGCGCCAACGCCACCAGGCCACCGTTGTACTTGCTGCCAGCCGCGAGGCCCGCCATCGCGCCGCCCAACAGGTAGTCGCGCACGGCGTCGTGGCCGCGGGCCACGCGCAGGCACGCCAGCAGGCAGGCGCTTACCCAAAGGGTGGCCGGCATATCGGTGGTGATCAGCATCGACTGTCCCAGATGCAACACCGACACCGCGACAAGCGCCGCGGCGAGCAGCGACCACGCCCTCGCACCCGCTGCTCGCGCGCAGGCCCAGGCCAGGGCCACGGTCGCGGTGCCCAGCCCCGCGGTCAGCACGCGACCCCACCAGTAGTAGTCGGCCATTTCGGGAGCGGCGCGGCCGCCCAACGCCGACAAGCCGCGCAGTAACCCGGCCACCGCGGCCTGCGCGTATATATAAAAGGAAGGGTAAAGGAAGCCACCCGGGTGGGCGCTGCCGCTGTCGAGCATACGCAACGCCGGATCGATGAGCTTGTTCTCATCGGGGTGAAGGAGCAGGGGCAAACCCCACCGGGCACCCGCCACGCGAGCCAGCAGCGCCACGAGCAATAACAGCGCGAGCAGCTGCCGGCCACTGACCCGGCCTTTGATGGCTTCAAACATTGCCCCAATCATGGCACAAATCCGCCGTGTGCACCCCGGCAGGACCACGCGAGGACGAGCGACTTCGCAAGTGATTACCGCCGGTGAGGCCTTGGCTTTTCACTACGTCGCCCTCGTGGAAAGGTGCGGCATGAGAAAAATGCTGGCGATATTCGCCTGGTTGTTGCTGACATCTACCCTTGGAGCCGGACTGGCAACGGCCGACGACTGGAACCCCGCCTATTTTGCCGACCGCGATGTCCTCGAATTACGCACCGAGCGCGAGGGTGAGAGCGAGCACTGGTTCAAGGTCTGGTTGGCGGTCGTGGACAACCAGCTCTACGTGCGCCTCGGGGGACGTGCAGCCGACCGTATCAACGGCAACACGGCCGACAGCCTCGGCCTCCGCGTGGCCGCTTCGCAATACGAGGTCAGCGGCACCCCCGCCCCGGACATGGCCGAGAAAGTAGCGGCGGTCATAGCCGATAAGTACCCGAGCGACTTCCTCGTACGTTTTTTTCCCCACCCCCTCACCCTCAGGCTTGAACCGGTAGCGGACTGATGCGCGTTGACGCCTGCCCCACTGGCCGGGGGCTACCCTGGCACTTTTTCCACCAAAGGAACGGATTACTCTCATGAAACAACGCAGGCTCGGAAAATCAGGACTCACCGTGTCCGAAATATGCATGGGTACGATGACCTTCGGCAGCATGGCCGACGAAAAGGTCAGCCGTGCCATACTCGACCGCGCTCTCGACGCCGGCGTGGACTTCTATGACACCGCCGAGATCTACCCCGTGCCGCCCGACGCGAAATGGGTCGGCCGTAGCGAAGAGATACTCGGGAGTTGGATGAAAGGCAGGTCGCGCGACTCCCTCATCATCGCCAGCAAGATCGCCGGGCCCTCGGGTGGATGGTTCGTCACACCCTGCCGCGACGGCAAGACCTCTCTCGACCGGCACGCCATCGAACACGCGGTAGAAGACAGCCTGCGACGGCTCGGCACCGACTACATAGACCTCTACCAGACCCACTGGCCCGACCACGAACTTCCGTTTGACGAAGTGCTCGAAGGGCTCGACAGGGTGGTCGAAGCAGGCAAGGTGCGCTACGTGGGCTGCAGCAACGAAAATGCCTGGGGCCTGATGAAGAGCCTGGCCGCCTCCGAAATGTCGGGCGGGCCGCGCATGCAGACCATCCAGAACAACTTCAGCCTGGTCAACCGCCGTTTCGAAGACGAGCTGGCGCTGGTGTGCCGCCGCGAGGGCGTGAGCCTGCTGGCCTACAGCCCCAACGGTGGCGGCGTCCTCAGCGGCAAGTATGACGGCGGCAACTGGCCCAAGGGTGCGCGCTTCAGTCTTTACCGTGAGGACGCCAAGCGCGGTGCAGCGATGACCGAACGTTTCGTGAATGAAAAAACAATCGAGACATCCCGCCGCCTGGCGGCCGTGGCCGAGGAGGCTGGCATGGCGCCGCTCACCCTGGCAACCGCCTGGACACTGGCGAAGGACTTCACCGGCTCAACAATAATCGGTGCCACCACGGTCGAACAGCTCGACGACACCCTCGCCGCCGCCGACGTCACCCTGTCGTTCGACGTTCTCGCGGAGTGCAACCGGATCACGAGCGAACTACGCTACCCTATGGAAGGCTGACCTATGGACGTTGAACGATTCAAGGCCAACGTAGACCAGGCGGTTCTCGACGACCTCCGCGAGCGTCTCGAGCGCACGCGCTTCCCTGGCCAGCTCGACGACGCGCAGTGGAGTTACGGTACTGAGCTGGGCTACCTGCGCGAGCTGGTCAACTACTGGATCAACGACTTCGACTGGCGCGCGGTCGAAGCCCGCCTTAACTCCTTCGACCACTACACCGCGCTGGTTGACGGACGCCGGCAGCACTTCATCCACCAACGCTCGCCACACGACGACGCAATGCCGCTGGTACTCACCCACGGCTGGCCCGGCTCGGTGCTGGAGTTCATGGACGTCATCGGCCCACTCACCGACCCCACCGCGCACGGCGGGAAGGCCGCCGACGCGTTCCACGTGGTTTGCCCGGCCATACCCGGCTACGGCTTTTCGGAAGCGCCGGCACAAGCCGGTTTTGATATCCGGCGGGTAGGCGCGTGTAACGCCGAACTCATGGAAGGCCTGGGTTACTCGCGCTACGGCGCCCAGGGCGGCGACTGGGGTGCAATCGCCACCTCGTGGCTAGGGCTGGACGACAGCGAGCACTGCGCCGGCGTGCACCTGAACATGGTAGTGGCCGCTCCACCCGAGGGCGACGACATGCAGGGCTTGAGCGATCGCGAAGCCGAGGGCCTCGCTGCCATGGCAGAGTTCATGGAAGAAGGTGCAGGCTACCAGGCCATACAGGGCACGCGTCCGCAGACACTCGGCTACGGACTCAACGACTCGCCCGCCGGACTGGCGGCGTGGATAGTCGAAAAGTTTCACGCGTGGAGCGACTGCGACGGCCGCGTGGAAAACCGCTTCTCCAAGGACCAGCTGCTGGCCAACATAACCCTCTACTGGGTGACCGGCAGCATCACGTCTTCCACGCGACTGTACTGCGAGACCCGCAGGGCCGGTCGCTTTGGTGCGCTACCCGAGAAGATCAAGGTGCCGACCGGCTGCGCAATCTTTCCACGGGAACTGTTCCGCCCGCCGAGGCGCTGGGCCGAAGCCGCGTACAACGTCGTGCACTGGAGCGAGATGGACAGTGGCGGGCACTTTGCGGCCATGGAAGAACCGGCGGCGCTGGTCGAAGACATGCGAACCTTCTTCAGGCAGTTACGCTGACGTGCTCAACCTCGATCACACGATAATTGTTGTTGACGACATAGAGCAGGCCAGCGACAACTACCGTACGCTGGGTTTCAATGTTCTGGCAGGCGGCAGCCACGCCGGCGGCCGCACTGCCAACGCGGTCATTTCGTTTTACGACGGCAGCTACATCGAGCTGCTGTCGTTCCCCAGCGCGGCATGGCGTTACGGGCTACGCGCCCTTGCCAGGGTCGGGCTGCTCGAGCGCGCGCTTGCCAGCCGGCCACGCATCGAGCGGCGCTTTCTTGCGCACGGCGCGCGGGCCGAGGGCCTGGCCGACCTCGCCTTGCTCTGCGACAACAGCAAGCGCACCATAGGCGAGCTCCAAAGCGCGGGGGCGTTCTACGAGGGCCCGGTACCAGGCGGACGGCGCCTGCCCGACGGCCGAGACCTGGCCTGGGAATTTGCCGTGCCTCGCTCGGAAGACCTGCCCTTCCTGATAAGCGACGTGAGCGCCCGCGAGCTGCGCGCGCCCTCTGGGGACGCCTGCCGCCACGCCAACGGCGCGGGGGGCATCGCCCGGGTGGTCATAGCGGTGACCGACCTCGACCGTAGCCGACTGCGTTTTGCGGCCATGAAAAGCTGCGGACTGGAGCCGCTCGCGGCCGGGCCAACCCCTGGTTACATAGCCGAAGACGGGCTTATGACTGCCGGGTTCCGCCTGGGCTCCACCGAGCTGCTGCTGGTCGAAAGCGAGGACAGCAAGAATGAGATCGGCCGCCATCTCGGCGAACACGGCGAGGGGCCTTACGAGATCGAGTTACGCACGATTTCGGGTGCCTACCGCGGCACGCTCAGCCGCAGGCTGGCCCATGGCGCACGCATACGCATGATAGCCTGAAGTAAACTCGTCACCTGGAGTAAGCCGGCCGCTACAGCCGCGTGCTTATGCGCTCGACCGCCTCGACCACCTTGTCGCTGATGCCGAAGGCCGACAGCCTGAAGTAGCCTTCGCCGCAGGCACCGAAACCCGAACCCGGTGTGCCCACCACGTTGGCCTTGTCCAGAAGCAGGTCGAAGAAGTCCCAGCTCGACACATCCCCAGGCGTGCGCGCCCAGACGTAGGGCGCGTTGACCCCGCCAAACGTGGTGACGCCCACCTTGGCGAGGCCCTCGCGAATGACGCGGGCGTTGTCCATGTAGTAATCCACGCGCTGTCTCGTCTCGGCACGCCCGGCTACCGACAACGCCGCCTCGGCTCCCCGTTGCACGACGTAGGAAACACCGTTGAACTTGGTCGAGTGCCTACGGTTCCACAGCTCGGCCACCGACACGCGGCTGCCACCGGCGTCGCCCTTCAACTCGTTCGGGATGACCACGTAGGCGCAACGCGTACCGGTGAAGCCAGCGCTCTTCGAAAAACTTCGAAACTCCACGGCCACTTCGCGTGCGCCATCGATCTCGAAGATCGAGTGCGGCAAGGAGTCGTCGGTGATAAATGCTTCGTAAGCCGCGTCGTAGAGAAGCACCGCGCCGTGCTTACCGGCCCAGGCGACCCACTGTTCAAGCAGCTCGTGCGATGCCACGCTGCCGGTGGGATTATTGGGAAAGCAAAGGTAGACGAGGTCCACCGGCTTGTCCGGGGGCGAGGGCACAAAACCGTTTTCAGCGGTACACGGCAGGTACTCTATGCCGGCGTAGCGCCCCTGCGCGTCGGCCTTGCCGCTGCGTCCCGCCATGACATTGGTGTCCACGTACACCGGGTACACGGGGTCGGGCACCGCCAGGGTGGCATCGCTGGAGAATATTTCCTGGATGTTTCCGCTGTCGCACTTGGAGCCGTCGGAAACAAAAATCTCCTCGGCGGATATCGTGACGCCGCGGGGCGCGAACGCCTCGCGAACGATGGCCTCGCGAAGAAAATCGTAGCCCTTCTCGGGGCCGTAGCCGCGAAACCCCTCTGCGCTCCCCATTTCATCTATCGCCGCGTGCATGGCCTCGCGCACGGCGTCGGGCAACGGCAGCACCACGTCGCCTATGCCCAGGCGGATCAGGTCAGCGCCCGGGTTGGACTCCTGGTACGCGGAGACACGGCGACCTATTTCCGGAAACAGGTAGCCGGCCGCCAACTTCAAGTAGTGTTCGTTAAGACCTGCCATCGGCCAAGGCTACGGCCTTCGCGCGTTGCGCTCAAGCGCTCACCCCGGGACCTGGCCCCTAGATCGAGTAGAGGTAGAGGGTGAACAGCGCCAGCAGGAAATAGCCCGCCAGTACCGCGGCGCCCTCGTAGTCCTTTGCCAGCCGCTGACCGAAGAACAGCGCGAGCAGCGACACTGCCGACAACAACGCGCCCCAGATCGCCAACGCAGCCGAACCACCCGCAAGCAATATCACTGCGCCGGCTCCCGACGCGAGGCCCGCGGCCAGCTCGAGCAGGGTGACGGTTGTGAGCATTGCGGGTACGACTCCCGACAAGGGCGACGAAGCAAAATGGCCGGTGAGCCACTCGAGGTTGCCGCTGCGATCGCTCAACTTGTCAATCGCCGACTGCAGGAACAGTACCGACAGGAACACCGAGGCCAGCGCCCTCGTCGCCAGCAACACCGACAGGCAACCACCCGTGGCTCCCCCCTCACAGAATACATCCATCATCGCGTTCCTCCCTTTTCAGTGCGTTTCATCTTCTACAGGCATCATCCGGGCGTAAATCCCAGGCCATTGGACGACGACCCCTCGGCCACGGCGAAGGGTTCGGGCATCCTCATCCGCCAGGCCAGCGCCAGCGGAAATACGGTGTAGGGCAGGTTGATCACGAACACCATCAGGAGATCAGCACGCCCGGATTCACCGATAACTTCAACAGCGAAATAAACCAGTGTGGAGTAGACGATTGCGGCCGAGTAGAGCAGCGCCGGGATGCGTATCCAGTTGAGCCCTTTCACCAACGCGTAGACGAGCACTGGGTAGAAGGCGCCAAAGACAAAAGCGTCGATCGCGCACATCACACGCAACCACAACGGGGTGTCGAGAAAGATCGGGTCCCAGGAAGAAGCATAAAAGTACCAGGCACGCCCCAATGGGTCCGTGGCCGCGGCAAGGTCGACACCCAGAACAATGTACATTTCCATAACCAGGGATGTAAACGCACACAGGGCGAACCACGTCACCAACATGATGTCGAAGGGCCTGTGTCTCATCGACAGAATTGCCATGTCCCCTGCGATAGCACCCAGCCGGCAGCCCCACAAGGGGGGGTAGCCTGACTTTTTGCAATGGCTGCATATCTGGGCA
>CAUZFM010000010.1:0-39208 GCA_963579235.1 uncultured Binatia bacterium (SeqCode) | reverse complement strand
CCCCACGTCATATTGGCGTTGGCGAGCGAGTAAAAGGTCTCGTGCCAGAAGTTGCCGGTTTCGATAGACGGGGGAGCGTCCTGGTCAAGACCTCCTTCCGCTCCGAACGGGGGGTTGCCGCAAAGCGCATCGACATCGGTCGATTCATCGCAGAGATCCAGCCCCAGGTCGTTCTGGTCAATGTAGTAGGCCGGGAAGCTGAACTCGTTCGACGGCCCGAAGCTTTTAAGAGCCACGAAGTCGTCCGGCGCAAGATTCACGCAACCGGTCCTGGCCGTGGGCTCCTGGGCCTGGGCGTAGGACTTGGCCGGAAGGGCCAGGAGACCCAGACATACGGCGGCCAGCATGGCGCAACGCAGCGCCTTATGGATACCTCTGTGGCCTACTAATGAGAGCAGTGAAGTTTTAATTAACATGATCGATATATCTCCCTTGAACCCCCAAGTTCTCTAGACAGTGTCAGGGCACCTTGTTTTGATACGGTGGTCAACCCCCCTCATAGGTATTCCGTAGGTACCTGGGATCATACGCCCCCGGCTAGGGGGTGTTGTTGCGAAGGCCGCTCTAGAATCGGTTGGTTATTCATCTCACTTGGGTTGTCACAATTCCCCTCGACCGGGGGTGCAGCTACAGTGCCAGCAACTTGAATCCCTGCTGCTCGTGCTCAAGGAGGAGTGCGACAAGCTGGGCCGCGACGCTGGCGAAGTAGAAATCAGCGTCGGCATGGAAGACTGCGATCTCGACACGGCCTTGCGTCTGCAGGATATGGCCGTGTCGAGCGCGGTTATAGCGCCCCGCGGGGCTTCGACCTGGCCTCGTTGGAAAAGGGTCTTGTCGTTTTTGACGACAAGGTGATGTCCCGGCTCTAGCCCCTGCTTGATCGGCGAGGGTCAGTCGTCGTTGCTGTCGGTAACCCAGGCCGGCTCGCGCTTTTCGGCGAACGCGGACATGCCCTCGGCTGCCTCGGGCGAAGCAAATAGCTCGGCTATTCGCTCTTCGGCGTAGGCAAAGGCCGCATCCTCGTCGAGGCGGGCAACCGTGCGCACGAGTTTTTTGGCTTCGCGTATCGCTACCGGTCCGCCCTTGGCCACTGCGTCAATTTCTTTCTGCACTTCGTTTTCCAACTCATCGGCAGCTACCACCCGGTGCAGCAGGCCGTACTCGAGCGCGCGCGCGGCGTCGAAGCGTTCACCGGTCAGGAAAAGCCGCATGGTGTTGTGCTCGCCTAGTTTCGGGAGCACCACCACGGATATCATGGCCGGGATCACGCCTATGCGCACCTCGCTGAAGCTGAAACGCGCCGTGTCCACGGCCAGGGTTATGTCGCAGGCGGCCACCAGCCCCAGCCCGCCGCCGAAGGCTGCGCCGTTGACCGCGCAGATGACCGGCTTGTCGCCGTCGCGTATATGCATCATCAGGTCGATGAAGGGGTTGCGGTTGCTTTCTGTCTCGCCCATGCGGCCGCGCTTCTTGAGGTCGGCTCCCGCGCAGAACGCCGTGCCCTCGCCCGTGAGCACGATGACCCTTGTCTCGTCGTCCGCGTTGGCTCGCTTCACACCGGCCGTCAGCTGTTCGACCATGTCGGCCGAAAGCGCGTTGCGGCTGTCGGGGTTGTTGAGGGTTATCCAGGCTGCTCGTCCACGCTGCTCGTAGAGGACCGTGTCTTGCCTGGTCTTATCGTCTTGCGCCATGTCGTGTCGTTCTCCTAGAAGCCCAGGATCTTTGCCAGGTAGTGGATCATGGTTTCGTCCGACCCTCCGCCTATGCTTATCAGCCGGGTGTCCACGAAGGCGCGGCCGGCAGCCGACTCGCGCATGTAGCCGAAGCCGCCGTGCAGTTGCATGCACTCGTCGGCCACCGCGCGGCCCATGCGACCGCAGAAAATCTTGGCCATGCTGATCTCCTTGGTGGCGTCTTCGCCGGCTATGCACTTGCGCACGCAGGACAGCGTCAGCTCCTTCGCGGCGGTTATCTGCGTGAGCATTTCTACGAATTTGAACTGCGAGACCTGCATTTTTGACAGGGGTTTGCCGAACAGTACCCGGTTTTCGGCGTACTCGCGGGTGATCTCCCACAGCCTGAGCGCACCCGCGTAGCTCGATACGCAGGCCAGCAGGCGCTCGTCCTGGAACTGCATCATCTGTTGCTGGAATCCGCGTCCGGGGTCGCCGATCGTGTTGGACACGGGTACGCGCAGGTCCTCAAAAAACAGCAGGCCGGTGTCCGAGCCGCGGTTGCCTATCTTGTCGAGCAGGTCATAGCGATAACCGGGCAGGTCGGTGGGCACCAGGATCTGTGAAAACCCGCCGTAGCCCGCGTCGGGATCGGTCACTGTGAGCAGGCAGATCCAGTCAGCCGTGGCCGCGTTGGTGATGTAGGTCTTAGAGCCGTTTATTACCCAGTCGTCGCCGTCGCGCACGGCCCGCGTCTTGATGCCCGATACGTCCGAACCGGCGTCGGGCTCTGTGACTCCGATGGCAGACACCATCTCTCCCTTGATCGACGGGACGAGGTATTTCTCCTTGAGTTCATCACTGCCGAACTGGTGCAACGAAGGGGTGGCCATGTCGGTGTGCACCGAGATGCCCATGCCGACACCCGCGTTGTCACAGCGGGCGAGCTCTTCGTAAAAGATAGCCGAGTAGGACCAGTCCAGGCCTGCGCCACCCCACCTGGGGTCGTATCGCAAGCCGAGCAGACCCAGCTCGCCCATTTTCGGATAAATGCTCTTGTCCACCTGGCCCATCTCGTCGAACTCGCGCGCGCGTGGGGTCAGCTCGGTTTCCACGAAGCGTCGCATGGTGTCGCGAAAAAGGTTGTGTTCCTGGCTTGAGAAAATATCGTCGGTCATCCCGTGGCTTCTCCAGTGGCTGCGCGTCCCTTGATCGCGCTACCGCCAGGAACAGTACGCGTTGGTTACGGCTACCGCCAGCAACTTTTGCCGTTACGGCACGCGGAAGAGTTGCGTTGACTTGCCATACGAGGGCAATCTGCGCGAGCGTATCAGCTCTGAGGCCGCGTGCGGATAACCCCGCGGGAGAACAAGCGACGTGTCTACATACCTTTTTGAGAACGAGGAACACCGCAAGCTGCGCGATCAGATAAGGCGTTTTGCCTCTACCGAGATAGAGCCGAACGCCCACGAATGGGAAGAGGCGGAAGAGTTCCCTATAGAACTCTACCGGCGCGCGGCGGAAGCCGGGCTGATGGGCGTGGGTTACCCCGAGGAGCTTGGCGGGCTGGGTGGAGACTTGTCGCACGGTACGGTCGCGGGCGATGAAATGGTGCTGGCGGGCAAGTCGGTAGGAACCGTGGTGGGCCTGTGGAGTCACAACATCGCAATTCCTCCTATAATTCGCCTGGGCACGGATGAGCAGAAAGAACGCTTCGTGCGGCCGGTACTCGAAGGACGCATGGTGTCAGCGCTGGGGATCACCGAGCCTGGCGGTGGCAGCGACGTTGCCTCGCTTCGTACCCGGGCGGTGCGCGACGGCGATTGCTACGTGGTCAACGGTTCGAAGACCTTTATAACGTCGGGCTGCCGGGCTGACTTCGTCACTACCGCGGTGCGTACGGGCGAAGACCGTCACGGTGGAATCTCGTTGCTCATCATCGAGAAGAGCACGCCCGGCTTTAGCGTGTCGCGCAAGTTGCGCAAGACCGGCTGGTGGGCCAGCGACACGGCCGAGATCAGTTTCGACGACTGCCGGGTACCGGTGGAAAACCTGGTCGGCGTTGAGAACGAGGGTTTTCTGGCCATCATGCACAACTTCGTTTCCGAGAGGGTAGGCCTGGCCGCCCAGTGCGTGGCCATCGCCGAACTGGCTTACCGGGAATCGGTGTCTTATGCCCGAGAGCGAGAAGCCTTCGGGCAGGCACTGTCGGGCTTCCAGGTCACCCGACACAAGCTGGCCGACATGACCACGCGCATAGCCGCCGGCCGCGCGATAACCGGCGAAGTTGTCGCCCGCCACCTGCGCGGCGAAGACGCCAACGTGCTGGCAGCCAAGGCCAAGAACGTGGCCACCGACATGTGCTCAGCTGTCTGTGACCAGGCCGTGCAGATCCACGGTGGCTACGGTTATATGCGCGAGTACGTGGTCGAGCGCTTGTATCGCGACGCTCGGCTCTACCCCATAGGCGGCGGCACCCGCGAGATCATGAACGAGATCATCTCCAAGGCCGAGCGCTATTGAACTGTCGGCCGGCAGGCGGCTGAAAAGACTGCGGCTGCTTCCTACCTGCTGGTGTATTCTGACTGCTTGAAGCGGCGCGTACGTAGATAGTACTCGCTGGCGAAGCCCGGAAACAGGGCGCGGTTCTTACCGTCTTCGCCCAGGTACCAGCTGTTGCAGCCCGATGACCAGGCCGTGTATTTCATGCGCCCCTGTATGCGCTCGTTGTAGCGGTCTTGCACCGGCTGTTTTACCTCGAAGCTGCGCGCTTGCCCGCTGGCGATCTTGCGCACGGCCTGCACTATGTACCTGATCTGGGCCTCGGTGAAGACCAGTACCGACGTGTGGCCCGGGCCGGTGTTTGGCCCCATGATGGTAAACCAGTTGGGGAAACCCGACACCGCCATTCCCTTGTAGGCAACCGCGCCGTCCTTCCAGGTATCGGCCAGCGTCCTGCCCGCGCGGCCGGTAATGGGAAACGGGGCCGACGAAAGCCCGGTCTCAAAGCCGGTGGCGAGCAGCAGGGCGTCAACGGGATGGGATTGCTCGTTGCCGTCGGCATCGCGGGTCACAAGACCGTTGGCCGTTATCCGGGTGATGCTGTCGGTCACCAGGTCGACGTTGTCGCGTTCGAAGCAGGGCCAGAAATCATCAGAAATGAGCATGCGCTTGCAGCCAAACTGAAAGTGCGGGGTGAGCTTTTCCCGCAGTACGGGGTCGGACACACAGCGCTCGAGGTGCTTGATCGAAGCGCGCTCGGCTATGCCCGATAGCCGCGGTGAGTCGAGCACTATCATCGGCCCCATGGCTTCGCTGAAGCAGAAGGTGAACCACCGCACGGCTTTCTGCACGAACGGAAAACGCCGGAAGCGTTGCTTAGTTGTTTTGCTCACCACGAGGTCGCCCTTGGGTACCACCCACGCGGGCGTGCGTTGAAAGACGCTCATGTGTTCGACCGAGGGGGCTATGGCGGGAACCACCTGCACGGCGCTGGCGCCGGTGCCGATCACCGCGATGCGCTTGCCGCTGAGGTCGTAGTCGTGGTTCCAGCGGGCGGTGTGAAAAAGCTGGCCCTCGAAGTCGGCCAGGCCCTCGATGTCGGGGGGTGCGGGGTTGACCAGCCCGCCGACAGCCGCGATCACCACCTGCGCGGTGATCTGCTGGCCGTTATCCAGATGCAGCGCCCACTGTTGGCGCTGGTCATCAAAGACCGCCGAGGTGACCTCGGTGTCAAAACGCAGGTGTTCGCCGAGGCCATGCTTGTCGACGGTGCGCAGCAGGTAAGCCTGGATTTCGTCGGCGTGGGCAAATTTGTGTTTCCAGTCGGGGTTGGGGTCGAAGGAGAGCGAGTAGGCATTGGCCGGCACGTCGCAGGCACAGCCGGGGTAAGTATTGTCGCGCCAGGTGCCACCCGGCTCAGAGGCCCGCTCGATCATTACAAAGGAGTTTATGCCCGCCTGCTTGAGCTTGATGGCCGTGGCTATGCCACCAAAGCCCGAGCCGATGACGGCCACCGTGTAGTCGGCGTGGCCAGTGTTATTGCTGTCGTTGTACATGATTTTATCCCAGCAACTTGCAGCTAGCGCAGGGGCGGGGCAAGCTGCCCGCCCGGCCTGCATTCAGTGCCGACGAAGGAGGACAGGGTGAATATAGCAAAGATGATAGCGGTGGTGCTGCTTGCGACGGCATTTTCGACACTGGATTTTCAAGCGACCCCGGGCGTTGAAGCGCCGGCGGTATCGTTGGCGGCGGCCGATCAGGCAGCTTCGCCGCAGGGCCCGGCGCTGGCCACACTCGTGGCTACCGAGGGTAACAGCGCGTCCGGCAGCGTCAGCTTCACGCCCGCAGAGGGCGGCGTCAGGGTGCAGGCCCAGTTGTCGGGCCTCACCGCTGGTGGACACGGTTTTCACATCCACCAGTGGGGCGATTGCAGTTCGGGCGACGGCAAGTCGGCGGGGGGGCATTTCAATCCCGCCTCGGTTGACCACGCCGGTCCCCTGGCCGAGAGCCGGCACGTTGGTGACCTTGGCAACCTCGGCGCCGATGCAGAAGGTAACGCTTCCTACGACCGCGTGGACAGCGTCATCGCGCTGTCGGGTGCCAATTCGATAGTGGGGCGCGCTGTTATTGTTCACGCCGGGGCCGACGATCTTGCCAGCCAGCCCACCGGCGCGGCCGGCGCGCGCGTGGCCTGCGGGGTAATAGGCACAGCAGCGCCCGCGGCCGACTGAATAGAAGCGGCGGGCAAGCCTGGCGACACTGGACATCCATGGCCGATAAAATTCCTCACCAGTCGGTGGATCCCATCACCGAGAGCGACGATTTCATCGCCGAGGCGCTGGCCCACGCCAGCATTCCCGCCATCCTTATGTCCATCGTGCACCTGGAGGGCGGCATGCACGCGCTCGAGGGACTGGCCAGGCCGGGGCAGGTCCTCATGGGTGAACTGCAGGGCTTCATGAGTGACGACGATAAGGGTCGCATCAGGGCCGCTGCCCTGGACGCCCTGCGGGCATATCGCGACAGGGGCTGCACGCTGCCGCCGCCACCTTCGGCGGAGACCATTCATGAGATGATGAACCTGATGGTGGGTGAGCAGGTGTCGGCCGACTACGTGCCGATGATGACCGAGGAGCTCGTGCTGGATGGGGGCGACCCACGACGAGTGGAGTGGTCGCGGTCGGTCAGCGATGAGGCAAAGCGTAATTTTCCCGTGCTTATTATAGGGGCCGGCATGTCGGGCTTGCTCACCGCCTACAGGCTGCAGGAGGCCGGCATTCCGTTCACGGTGGTCGAGAAGAACACTACCGTGGGTGGCACCTGGCTGGAGAACAGCTATCCCGGCTGCCGTGTCGACATAGCCAATCACTTTTACTGCTACTCGTTCGAGCCCAACAGCGAGTGGACCCGTTACTTCGCCGAGCGTGACGAATTGCTCGATTACTTTGAGCAATTTACCGACCGCCACGGCCTGCGCGAGCACGTACGGTTTAATACCGAGGTAACCCGCGCGGTCTTCGATGAAGATACCGGCCGCTGGCGGGTGGGCCTGCGCGGGGCAGACGGCGTCGAAGAGCAACTGGAGGCAGCCGTCATGGTAAGCGCCGTCGGGCAGCTCAGCCGCCCCAGGATTCCCGAGTTGCCGGGCCTGGACGACTTCGAGGGCATCGGCTTCCACTCGGCCCGCTGGCAACACGACGTCGAGCTGGAGGGTAAGCGGGTCGCCGTGGTTGGCACCGGCGCCACGAGCCTGCAGCTGGTCCCGGAAGTGGCGAAAGTCGCGGGTAAGCTGGAGGTCTTTCAGCGATCTCCCAGCTGGATGACCTGGAACGCGGACTACCACCGCGAGACCAGCGAAGGCAAGAAGTGGTTGCTCAGGCACGTGCCGTTCTACGGTCGCTGGTACCGCTTCCTGCTGTTCTGGCCCGGGTCGGACGGGCTCATGCCCATGCTGGTCGTTGACCCGGAGTGGAAACACCCCGAGCGCTCGGTAAGCGAGTCCAACGACATGCTGCGCGAGGTGTTCACCGACTACATAAGCGGGCAGGTGGGTGACGATCCGGAACTGCTGGCCAAGGTCATTCCGGATTACCCGCCCTTCGGTAAGCGCATGCTGCAGGACAACGGCAGCTGGTTTGCAGCCCTCAAGCAAGACAACGTCGACCTGGTGACCGACGGCATAAAGCGGGTCACGGCCACGGGCATCGAGTGCGAGGATGGCAGCCACCACGAACTCGACGTCATCGTGTTCGCCACCGGCTTTCACGCCAACCGTTTCCTGTGGCCCATGGACATCGTCGGTCGCGACGGGGTGCACCTGTCCGAGGCCTGGGGCGACGACCCGTCGGCTTACCTCGGCATCACGGTCCCGGGATTCCCGAACCTGTTCTGCCTCTACGGCCCGGGCACCAACCTCGCGCATGCCGGCAGCATCATCTTCCACTCAGAGTGCCAGGTGCGCTACATCATGGGGTGTTTAAGGGAGATGGTAGAGAAGGGGCTGTCGACCATGGACGTGAGGCGCGAGGTGCACGACGACTACGTGGCCCGCTTCGATGCCGAGCACGAGCGCAAGGTCTGGGCGCACCCGGGCATGAACAGCTGGTACAAGAACAGCCACGGCAGGGTGACCACGACCTCGCCGTGGCTGTTGCTGGACTACTGGCGTTGGACCATGCAGCCGGACTTTTCCGACTACGAACTAGGCTGACGGCATGAGGGCCGCGGCCCGGGCACTGTTAGCGCTGCGATAACTCCAGCCGGTAGGCCGCCTCGACTTCCTTGACCTTCTGGTCAAGGGCGTCCAGGCTCCAGTCGCTTGTCTCAAGCGGCGCGAGCACGCTCACGTTGACCACTCCGCTGCGCATTATCCATCCACCCTGCGGAAGAACCCTGCCCGCGTCGTGAATAACGATCGGCACCAGCGGCACCCCGGCAGCCATGGCAATTCGGAAGGCGCCTTTCTTGAAACGCCCGAGAGCGGAGCCGGGGCTTCGTGTTCCCTCCGGGGCCATGGCGATGGCCGTTCCCCCGCGCAGTTTTTCGACCGCCGGTTGAAGGGCGTGCAGGGCGTCTGCGTGGTCGCCGCGATCCAGGAATACGGTGCCGGCAAAAGCGAAAGCCGGTCCCAGTACGGGATTGGAGCGTATCTCTCGCTTGGCCACCGCCACGAAGTCGCGCTGCAGCAGCTCACAAAGGAGTATAGGGTCAATGCCACTTTGGTGGTTGAGGATGAAAACCGCCGGGCGCAGTGACAGGTGCTCGGCGCCGTGGACTTTGAGTTCGACTGCCGCCGCGCGCAGCCCGAGTCTGCCCCAGGCGCCGATTGCCTTGTTCATGGCCGTCCTTCGGTCGCGGCTGCGCAGCAGGCACCACGCGCCTGCCAGCAACCCGGGCAGGATCGCGGCCACGGTAAGCAGCGTGCGCACTACGTCGGCCGGGGTGGCGGGGCGGGCGTTAGTGCCGCTACCCATGGTCGGTCAGCGCTGCCTCGAGGGCGTGTACCACACCGGCGAGGTCCACGCGCGCTCGCGTATGGAGCGGGCGACACCCGCATCGCAACAGGTGGCCAATTCACCGGGTACCGAACCCGGGTCGTCGCAGTCCACGCCCGCGCGGTTGCACAGGTAGGTGTTCCAGCGGCAGCTCGGTACCTCCAGCACGCGCGCGTAGTAGAAGGCCGGCGCGTCGGGGTCAAAGTCGGGGTCTGTCCACACCGTGCACAGCTGGTCGGAACCGCGCGCCCGGGTAGTGCAGGTGGAAAGATCGAGAGCGTCGGGGTCGGCAGGCTCGCCCGCCACGTCGTAGACCTTCTCCACGCTGCGGCCGTCGTCGAGGTGGCCCTTTACTATCTGTATCCGCTCCAGTGGGTGGCTGGGCGACTGCTTGCCGGCAGGATCGCGAAGCGCCCACAACGCCAGTTTAGGGGCGCCTGCTCCGCGGGCCGCGGGAAGATCGCCACCCATGGGCACGCCACCGGCGTATCCTTTTTCAACGAAGTCGGAATCGCCGCAAAGGTCGTCGGGGTAGTCCCAGCCGGCAAACATTCGCACCGCCATGCGCGGCCCGCTTGTGCCGTAGGCTTCGCGACGGCGCATGGCGGCGAACAGCGCGTCGCGCGAGTTTTCTTCGGCCCACAGAACGGCCAGACCGCCGGGGTTGAATTCGGTGCGGTCGGGAAAGGCCGGCACCTGTAAACGCGAATCAACGGTTCCCGCCGCGTGCCCGATAAAGCTGTCCTCGTCGACCAAGCCGGGGGCGGCGAGGTGGGTGTCGGTTGAGCCTATAAGACCGAACTTGAAAGGGTTGATGCCCAGTCGCGCCTGCTGCACCAGTCCCTCGGCCAGCACTTCGCGCGTGTACATGAGAGGTGGCAGCTTGCCAGGCTCACTGTCAATGTGGGCCATGTCGGCCATGCGGGCGTAGGGCAGGGTCTCGTAGGCGCACAGCTCGTCCTCGGCGCCCGGACGGCATTCGCTGTCGCCCTTGTGCTGGGTGACCTCGACCAGGGTTTCCAGGCGCGCGCGCGTGGCCGCGTCCTCGGCCGAAATCGGCGAACCGTTGGCGCTGGTGATGGTGAACATCGAACCAGCACTCACGTTGGAGTTGTGGGGAATGGCCAGTACGTCGCAGCCGTTGCCGGCCTTCAGGCATTCCTGGTCCAGCGCCTGCCACAGGCCCTCCTGGGTGGGTGTTTCTATGTAGGTGGTCGGGAAGCGCTGGGCGGTGGCGTTGCGGAAGATGACATTACGGTGGATGTTGCGGCCTCCCGGCATGCCGGTCCACTCGTAGCCAACGAAGGTCGTGAAATCGCAGGCCGAACTGCGGTCGTAGTGGGCTTCGGCTGCCTGCTGGATTTCCTGCCAGGGGCCAAGCGCCGCCTGCAGGCACACTGCGCCGCCGCTTCCGCAGAACGAGTAGCGCGAGGGCAGCTCGCTGCTGTAGACGTGGCCGTTGACAAGTATGTAGCCCAGCTTGGGAAACCTGCGCACCACCCGGCACACCAGCGAGTCGTGTCCTTCCTGCGATGGATCATCGCAGATACGGGTTTCGCCCAGCAGGTCGCTGTGGTCGGTGACGATGGCAAAATCCAGCGGCCGTCGGAGTTGTAGGCTGCGCGAGGGGAGGCCGTCTCTGCTGTAAGGCTGTATGCCGAGGGCTTCGCCCCTGGCAAAACGGTAGGCGTCTCCCGGCCCGGCCATGGTTCCCTGGCCCCAGGCGTCAAACGACAGGGCGGTGTGCACGTGCGTGTCGCCGAAGAACGCGCGGCGAAGGGGATCGTAGTCGGTGCAGGGTGAGCGCTGCTCGCTGCGCTCGAAGGGAGCCTCGCTCGCTGTCGCGTTAGGGGCTGGCAGCAACAGCGCTGGCAGCAACAGGGCTGGCAGCAACAGCGCTGGCAGCAACAGGGCTGGCAGCAACAGCGCCAGGACGACGCGTTTCATGACAGTAACCCCAGCAGGTTGGAACGGGGCAGGCCGCCGAAGGGGGTGATGTAAAGGTCAAACAGCAGCGCGATCAGCAGCAGGGCGGCACAGCCGGCCACGACAACACCCGTACGCGCGCGCGTGTGCAGGCGGCTGAGCAGCCGCGTGCACAGCCGGGTTACCAGCCACGCGAGTAACAGGTACACCAGCGCGTGGCCGGCGAACAGCGCGAGGATAAGCGGCACCGGCCCGGCCGCTCCTTCTACCGCCATCACGGCAGCGGTTACCACGGCCAGCAGCAGGTAGCGCGCCGTTGGAGCCAGCACCTCCCAGGGCCCGAGCATTGGCAGCGGGACGGTAAGAACGAAAACGCAGAAGAGCAGCCAACGTGTCAGCGAGGGATTCAATGTCAGTAACGCTGCGTCCACGACAGGCGAAGCGTGTAGTCGGCTGTCGTTGTTGTGAACGAACTGCCCGACTTGACCCAGGCCTGGTTCGCCACCAGCGACAGCTCTCGCCCGGGTTCGGGTATCCAGCGCAATCGGCTGTTTAGCGTCGGTTGGTCGCCCTGGTTGTCCCACTGCACGAGGTTGCGCCAACTCACACGCGTTGACGGGTTCACGTCGAAACCGAATCGTGAGAGGTGGATGGTGAAGTCGCCCTCGGGCAGCTTCGCGTCGATGAGCTGGTGTTCCAAGGACAGGAAAAAATGCGGAGAGGGCCGTAACTCCAATACGGCGGCTGTGTTGACCATGTTGCCGGAGTAGAACTCGCCCCACTTGACGTGAAGCTTGCCCGCCACCGGTCGCGTTGTGCTGGTGTCGAGGCGCACCGCCGGCCGCTGGTAGCGGTAGTCCCCGTTCGGGATGATGGTGCCCTCAACTATCTCGAAGTCCTCGCTGGTGTCTTCTTCAAGAAACGACCACGCGAAACTGAGCTTGTCACCGGCCTGGTTGCTGAGGACGAGATAGTCAACGTCTACTTGGACGCTTTCCAGCTCATCGCCGGTGTCGGTTACCGTTCGTGCCGTGAATCCACTGTCGACGTGGCGAACAGGTCCACTGTCAGGGCGGTGTCGGAACCTGAGGTTTGCACGGTAGTCTCTAATGCCGGTGCGGTTGACGAAACCCAGCGCCGGCAGGAAGTCTTCTTGCAGTTCGGCAACCGATATTCCGGCGTTCCAGCGATCGTTGGGCCAGTCAACCGACGCGCCCCAGGCGAGTTCCTTGTCGCCAACAGGTGGTTCGCCGGTCGCGGGGTCGGTCCAGCTCTTCTGGGCCCAGGCCCTGGCCACCAGCACCTGGTCGCCGGCGACACGGCTGTCGCGGTAGCGGTAGTCCAGGCCCGCCAGCGTGTTGTCGCCGTCGCTTAACGGGTCGCCGTGAGTGGCAATGAAGCCGGCTCGTGATTTGCCGCCGAGGTCGCGAGTCGCCCGGGCCACGGTAAGGTTTTTCGAGTCGACCTGCGCCGAATCTCCTACCACGACGTCGAGCAGGCCCAGGTCCCAGGGCCCCGAGTGACCGGCGAGCTTGGCACCGGCGACAAGGTCGACCGGCTGGGCGTTGGCGTCAAGTCCGATTCGGCGGGAGAAAAACGGCGTTCCGTTCTGCTTCAGCCCCCCGAACTCGAACACCCCGGCGTCCTCGATAAAGAAATCCCTGGTCTCGGGGAAAAAGAGCGAGAAGCGCGTCAGGTTGGTTTGCCGCAGGTCGACGTCGGCGTCGGAAAAATCGGTGTTGGCCGTGAACGCGGCCGTCATCGAAGGCGTCGCGCGGTAGAACACGTTTACCGAAGGCTCCATGGCCAGGTCCTGGTCTCCGGTTCCCGGGCCACCGGCCTCCGCGTTCCAGCGGCTGCTCATCGCCAGCGAGGGCTGTATGTCCAGGCCCAATCCCTGCTGTATTCCCTCCAGCCCCTCCATGGTCCCGTAATTGGCAGGGTCCGTGATGCTGTAGGACTGCGAGGTCGATCCCCATTTTATTTTCTCGCTGCGGCGGCGGATGTGGCGTTCGATTTCCAGGCCCCAGCGTGTCGAGTCGGCGTCCAGGCTCACGCTCTTAAAAGGAATAGCCATTTCGGTCGACCAGCCCTGCTCGTCAATGGTCGAGTCTGCCGCCCAGATAGCGTCCCACTCGTGCCGGTAAGTGGTCTGGTTTTCGGCTCGCCCCTCGCTGCTGGTGCCCAGGGGAGTGACCTGGAACAAGTAGGCGTTGCGTCGATCGAACAGGGTGTCGAGCATCACGTTTATGCGTGCCTCGTTCAGCAGGAAGGAGTCTTCGACCAGCTGGTGCGCCACTATTTTTTCCGGCTCGCTGTCGAAGCAGCGCACGCCTATGTAGATGTTGTCGTCATCGTAGGCGAGGTAGGCCACCGTGCGCTCGCTGGGGTCAGCGCCCTCGACCGGCTCAACCTGCCGGAAGCTATGGATGACGGCGGCGTCCTGCCACGTGGCATCGTCCAGGAGGCCGTCTATTACGGGTGGATTGTCAGTGCGGGTTATTGTTACCCGCTGGCGCGAATATTCCGTTGCTTCTGCACTGGGCGGGTAGAGCGGCGCCACGTACACCAGCGCGATTGCAGCGTGGGCGAGTAATCGGCGAGCAGGTCCCTGGTAGTAGTGAGCGTTATCTTCTAACACGCGAACTGGCTGGGCGGCGCGCCGGTCACGGCAAGTCGGCCACGGAAGCGTGATACTGTCGCTCCCCGGTAGCGTTTACAACGCGCTTTCTACGCGGGTGACTGGACACCCCGGTGCCGGGCTGGCAGAACACGGGTTGGATGTCGAGTGAATCAATACTTATAGCCAACCGGGGGGAGGTGGCGTTGCGGGTTGCGCGTGCGGCTGCGGAGCTCGGACTGCGCACGGTGGCCGTTTACGCAGGCGACGACTCGCGCGGCCTGCACCTGCGCGTGGCCGACCAGGCCCGTCGTCTCGAGGGCAACGGCGTGGGCGCTTATCTCGACGGGGAACAGCAGCTCGCCATCGCCGTGGACGAGGGCTGCACCTTGCTGCACCCGGGTTACGGCTTCCTGGCCGAAAACGCCGCCTTTGCCTCGCTGGCGGCCGAGCGCGGCGTGGCTTTCGTGGGGCCCGCGCCCGCGACCCTTGAGTTGCTGGGCGACAAGCCTCGCGCACGCGCGTTGGCTCGGCGCCTGGGAGTGCCGGTGTTGGCCGGAAGCGAGGGCGATCTCGATCTCGCCCTTGCCCAGGCCTTCCTGGAATCCCTGGGCAAGGGCGCAGCGATGATGGTAAAGGCCATCGCCGGAGGTGGTGGAAGGGGCATGCGAGAGGTGTACAACGCCGACGAGGTCGAGCAGGCCTTGTCGCGCTGCCGGTCGGAGGCCGAGTCGGCATTCGGGGACGGTGGGCTGTACGCCGAGCAACTCGTCAGGCGAGCGAGACACTTCGAGGTGCAGGTGCTGGGCGATCAGCACGGTGGCCTGGTGGTGCTGGGTGACCGCGAGTGCAGCCTGCAGCGGCGTCACCAGAAACTAGTGGAACTGGCCCCTGCGGTTGCACTGTCGGACGCGTTACGAAAACAGATGAGCGACGCGGCTATCCTGATGGCCCGCGAGCTCAATTTTTTGGGCCTTGGAACTTTCGAGTTCCTGCTCGACCTGGACGCTGGCGATTCCGGCGAGTTGTTTTTCATAGAGGCCAACCCGCGCCTGCAGGTTGAGCACACTGTTACCGAGCAGGTAACGGGCCTCGACCTCGTCAGCCTTCAACTACAGGTCGCCCGCGGCGCCAAGCTGTCGGAGCTGGGCGTGGATGACGTCAGGCAGCGCGGTATAGCGCTGCAGGTCAGGGTCAACGCCGAACGGCAGCAGGCCGACGGCAGTGTGCTCCCCTCGGGCGGTACGCTGGCCGTATTTGACCCGCCCGCGGGGCCGGGTCTGCGCGTGGATACGCTGGGCTACACCGGCTACGAGGTCGCCGGGGCCTACGATTCGTTGCTGGCCAAGCTGGTCGTCACCAGGCCGTCGGGAGATCTCGGCGAGCTGCTGGCGAGCACCTACCGGGCGCTTTGCGAATTCAGGGTGGAGGGGGTCGCCACCAACATCGGTTTTCTGCAGAACCTGCTGCAACACGCCGAGGTCGAGGCGGGCAATTGGTACACGGGGCTACTGGGCGACCACGGCAGTGAGCTTTCGGCCAACGGCGAAGGCAGGCACCGGCTCCTGTTTTTCGAGGACGACGCTGTACCGGCGCTGCCTGCTGAGGGCGGAATAGTCGCCGACGCGGGCGAGCGGGTCCTGTGCTCGGCCATGCCGGGCACGGTGGTTTCGCTGGCCGTCGAGGTCGGACAGGTTCTGGCCGCCGGCGACGAGTTGCTGGTGATGGAGTCGATGAAGATGGAGCACGTGATCGCGGCTCCAGTGGCGGGTGAACTGCTGGTGATCGATGTGGCTGCCGGTGACACGGTGACCGAGGGACAGCGCCTGCTGCTCATAAAAGAAACGCAGGCCGAAGTGACAGAGCCGGTGACCGAAGAGGCTCCCGATCTTGAACGCGTGCGGCCCGATCTCGCCGAGGTCGTCGACAGGCACGCCTTCGGGCTGGACGAAAACCGCCCCGACGTGGTCGCGCGTCGTCGCAAGACCGGGCAGCGTACGGCCCGTGAGAACGTGGACGATCTCTGCGATGCGGGGTCCTTCGAAGAGTACGGCGCGCTGGTGATAGCGGCCCAGCGCGGCCGCCGCGAGATGGATGATCTTATACGCAAGACACCGGGTGACGGCATGGTCTGCGGCCTGGGGCGGGTCAACGGCGATGTTTTTGCCGACGACTCGTCGCGCTGCGTGGTCATGTCCTACGACTACAGCGTGCTGGCCGGCACCCAGGGCATGCTCAACCACCGTAAGAAGGATCGCATGTTCGAGATCGCTCGCGAGCAGCGGCTGCCGGTGGTCATCTTTACCGAGGGCGGGGGAGGGCGGCCCGGCGACACCGACGCGCCCGGCGTGGCCGGTCTCGACTGCCTGGCCTTTCGCTACTTCGGTGAGCTCAGCGGGCTGGTTCCGCTGGTGGGCGTGAACTCGGGTTACTGTTTTGCCGGCAACGCCGCGTTGCTCGGTTGCTGCGACGTCATCATCGCCACGCGCAACTCGAGCATCGGCATGGGCGGGCCGGCCATGATAGAGGGCGGCGGCCTGGGTGTCTTTCACCCCACCGAGGTTGGCCCGGCTGCCGTGCAATCGGCCAACGGCGTGGTTGACGTGCTGGTAGACGACGAAGAGGAGGCCGTGGCAACGGCCAAGCGCTACCTTTCTTACTTCCAGGGTCCGGTTGATGACTGGCAGGCAGCCGACCAGCGCCTGCTCAGGGAGGCCATACCCGAAAACCGCCTGCGCGTTTACGACGTGCGCTCGGTCATAGAGACGCTGGCCGACGAGAACTCGGTGCTCGAGCTGCGCGCGGGCTTCGGAGCGGGCATGGTCACGGCGCTCGCGCGCATAGAGGGGCGCCCGCTGGGCATACTGGCCAACAACCCCGGCCACCTTGCCGGGGCCATAGACCCCGACGGGGCCGACAAGGCCGCGCGTTTCATGCAGCTGTGCGATGCTTTTGACCTGCCCGTGCTCAGCCTCTGCGACACGCCGGGCATCATGGTCGGACCCGAGATAGAAAAACTCGCCAATGTCAGGCACGCCTCGCGCATGTTCGTAGTTGGTGCGAGCATGACGGTGCCCTTCATGACCATAGTGCTGCGCAAGGGCTACGGCCTGGGGGCGCAGGCCATGGCGGCCGGCAGCTTTCACGCGCCGCTGTTCACGGTGTCCTGGCCCACCGGGGAGTTTGGCGGCATGGGACTGGAGGGAGCCGTCAAGCTGGGATTTCGCAAGGAACTCGAGGCCGTCGACGATCCACAGGAGCGCCGTGAGCTTTACGAAAAGATGGTCGCGCGCGCCTACGAGGTGGGCAAGGCCGTCAACATGGCGTCGCACTTCGAGATCGACGACGTAATTGATCCCGCCGATTCGAGACAACGCGTGGTGTCGGCGCTCAGGTCGGTACCGGATCCCCCGCCGCGCGTTGGAAAGAAGCGTCCCTGTATTGATACCTGGTAGACCGCGGTAAATAAGGAGGCAGGTTGTGCTGCAACGATTTTTTCCTAAACGGGCGGACAACGACTACCGTGGCCACCCGCTGGCCTTGTGGCTGTTCTACCCGATAACGCTGATCACGGTGGGTCGCAGCCTGGTGCACATCTTCCGCGACGACGGCGGTGCGCAGTCAATTGCCACCATACCGCTGGACAGTTTCACGCCCGACGGGGCCGCGGGGGTGGTAACGATCTTCGCCTTGTGGGGACTGTCGCAGCTGTTGATCGGCCTGTTCTACGTGCTGGTGCTGTGGCGCTACCGGGTGCTGTTGCCGCTGATGTACCTGTCGCTGATCGTCGAATACCTGTCGCGCATGGCCATAAGCAACTGGAAACCGATAGTCACGCTTGAGACTCCGCCGGCCGTTCCGGGCGGTTACCTTATCATTGTCGTGTCGCTGGTAATGCTGGTGTTGTCGCTGCGTCGGACCCCGGCAGCAGAGGGCTGATTGCTGCGGCCGCGGATCAGTCGCGGCCCAGTATGGCGATGCCGCAGGCAGTGGGATGGCCGCCCAGGTTGTGTGACAGGGCCAGCCGGGGGTTTTTGACCTGGCGCTTTTCGGCGCGGCCCTGCAGTTGCAGTGTGTTCTCGTAGATCATGCGTACGCCGGTAGCCCCGGTGGGGTGTCCGAAGGCCTTCAGGCCTCCGTCGGTGTTCACCGGCAGGTCGCCGTCCAGTTCGAATTTGCCGTCGGCTATATGTTCCTTGGCGCTGCCCTTGTCGCAGAATCCGAGATCCTCGTATGCGAGCAGCTCGGTCAGTGAAAAACAGTCGTGGACCTGGGCTACGCCGATCTCGCTGCGTGGATCGCTTATGCCGGCCTGCTCGTAGGCATCGGCCGCGGCCCAGCCGTTGGGTTTCCACGAGAGGAAGTCGTTGCCGGGGTCTTTCTGGGGATTGGGGCCCGAGCTGATGGTGACGGCCTTGACCAGCACCGGGTCGTCTCGGAAGCCACGCGCGAGGTCGCTGCGTGACAGGACCACCGCCGCCGCACCGTCGGTCTGCGCGGCACAGTCGTACAGGCCGAAGGGCCAGGAGATCATGCGCGCGCCGAGCACGTCGTCGACTGTGATTTCGCGCTTGAGCCAGCTTTTCGGTGCCAGCGTGCCGTTGTGGTGGTTCTTGACGGCTATGCGTGCCAGGTCCTCGCGGCCGGCACCGTAGCGGTCAAAGTAGGTCGCCGCGCAAAGAGAGAACCAGCCGGCGGGTGTCCTGGGCAGGTCGCGCACGCCGTCCATCATCACCGAGGGGCCCGAAACGCCGCGGTCCTTGGGCTTGTCGTAGCCCACTACCAGCACGGTGTCGTACAGCCCAGAGGCGATAGACATCACCCCGAAGCGAAAAGCGTCGGTGCCGGTGGCGCAGTAATTGGAAACCATGCTGACCGGCCGCTCAAACAACTTAAGCGCATCGGCGCACTCATGTGGGCCCTGCGTGGTGTAGAGGCTACCGGTAAATACCGCCTCGATTCTCTTCTGCGGTTCATCGATGCCGGCGTCGGCGTAGGCCTCGTAGGCGGCGTCAACTATCATGTCGGACGGAGACTGATCCCAGTTCTCACCAAAGTGACAGCAGCCAACACCCACTACCGAAACCTTGTCGCGAAGCGCATCCTTGCCCATTACCGGCCCTCGCTTGTTGCCGGCTCAGCGGCCGGCGTTGCTTTCCAGTAGTAATTCGGTCGCCCGCCCGCGCGGTGCATGCATCGAAACTCGAATTCCAACGGCATGCCAAGCCTGACATCGTCGGGCGCACAGTTGACCAGCTGCATGTGTACGCGGGCGCCGCCGATGTCTACTATGCCTACCACCGTGGGCGGGGCGGGCGTGGGAAAAAAGTAGTCAAAGGTCCAGGTCACGAGCTTCCCGCTGCGGTCCGACAGGCGGGTGCCGTCGAAATCGTCGCGGGCGAAGCAGCTTTCACACACGCGTTGGACGGGAAACTGGACCGCGCCACAGGCTCGGCAACGCTGGCCGCAAAACGACAGGTTGCTGTCGCGCTCGCGGAAGTGGACGGTGGCCGAGAGTCCCGGTCCGGCCTGGGCTTCCCACTCGCTTGTCCCCAGGTCCCTGGCCTTGAGATACTGGTCGTAGCTTGTCACGGGTTGTCGCCTTTCCAGGTGCCAACCCACTGCCCGGCGCGCCGGCAGTTGCTCGATCCCGTCGTTGACCTTCAGCGCGAGTGCATCGGCACCGTCGCCGTAGTTGGCTACCAGTATACGTTCGCCTGGTCGGCCGTTCTCGAGCGCTGCTACCAGTTGCAGGGGTGCGAAGGCCACGCCGGCGTTGCCCAGGCGACCAAAGAAAGCGTCGGTGAGCTGCCCCTCGGCAAGACCGAGGGTGCGTGCGACGCCCGCCCGGCTGCGGTGGTCGGGGCCGTACAGGGCGACCTTGTCGTAGTCGCTTACCGAGTCGTCGCCGTCGGCCAGCAGGCCATCGACCGCCTCGGTCATGCGCGGCGCGTAGCCTTCCTGCACGACAAAGCGGTCTTCCCAGCTGTGCACGAAGTCATCCCCCTCGCTGCGCCACACGTCGATGATCTCGTCGGTGACAGCTCGAGAAGCTTCCATGGTGGCTATGGCCGAATCCTTCGACACGAGGAACGCGGCTGCGCCGTCACCACTGTTGCGCTCCAGGCTGGAACCCGGGGCACCCATTCGGCAATCGGACGCGATGACCAGGACGCAGGTGGCCGACCCCGCGTCGATGGCATCGGCCGCCGCCCGCAGGGCGGTCGTGCCGGCGCGCAGCGAGTTTGAGTAGTCGGTGGCCTGGAGCTCACGCCCGAGGTCCAGGGCCCGGGCGATCAGTGCCGCGCCCTGTTTCTCCCTGAACGGGTAACTGGTCGATGCGAAGTAGACCGCGTCGACGAGTTTGCGGTCAAAGCCGGCCAGGCAGTCAACACCGGCCGCCACCGCCATGGTGACGCTGTCCTCGTCGTTCCACGCCACTGCTTTTTCAGGACCGCCGTCGAGCGGGGCACGACCGGACAGGGCGTCCAGGGAAAGCCGGTGGGGCGGTATGTAGGCGCCGTAAGAACTTATTCCTGCCATGGCGATTTCGCTGCTTCAGCCACCCATCTTGAGGCCGGCTACGCTGCTGCCGAAAATGTCGGTGGCGACCGCGTCGCCAATGCGACGCGCGTCCCAGCGCTGTGGTTCTTTTCCTGCTTTTACGGGTGAGCCCAGTTGCCACGAACGGTAGTGTGCTATTTCGTCCCCCACCGCGCGGAAGACCTGCCCGGTAACGTGCGAGGCTTCGTCGCTGGCGAGCCACGCCACCACCGGGGCCGAGTTCCCGGGGTTAAGTTTGCTAAACTCTTCACCTGCTTCGTTGGCCTCCACGGTTTCCATGCCCTGGAATGTTTCGGTGACAAGGCGCGTGGCTCCACCCGGTGCCACCGCGTTGGCTCGCACGCCGTAGCGCTTGCCCTCCAGCGCGGTGATCATGGTGAGCGAAGCAATGCCTCCCTTGGCAGCGCCGTAGTTGGCCTGGCCCTTGTTACCCTGCAGGCCCGCCGAGCTGACGGTGTTTACGATTGCTGCCCGGCGCGGCCGGCCGGCCTTGGACTCGGCCTGCCAGTAGACGCACGCGTGGTGGGTCATGTTGAACGTGCCCTTCAGGTGTACGGCGATCACGCTGTCGAAGTCTTCCTCTGTCATTCGGACTATAGAGGCGTCACGCAGTATACCCGCGTTGTTGACCACGATGTCCAGTCCACCCCAGGTGTCGATGGCCTGGGCTACGCAGGCCTCGGTGTCGTTCCAGGACGATACGTTGGCATTGTTGACGACCGCTTCGCCGCCGGCGGCCTTGATGAGGCCGGCGGTCTCCGCGGCCGGACTGTCGTCACTGCCCTGGCCACCGGAGTCGGTGCCGAGGTCGCTGACGACCACGCGCGCGCCGTGCGCGGCGAGTTCCATGGCCTCGCCGCGGCCTATACCGCGGCCAGCGCCGGTCACGATCGCGATCTTTCCTTCAAGCAGGGCCATCTTCAAGAGCCTCCAGCGGGTTCATCGTTCCGTTTCCAATTAAGTCGGTCACGCGCGGCCGTACATGGCAACCACGCAGGCCCCGCCCAGGCCGAGGTTGTGTTGCAGTGCGGCGCTGACGTTGTCGACCTGCCGCTTGTCCGCTTGGCCGCGCAGCTGCCAGGTCAGCTCGGCGCACTGGGCCAGCCCGGTCGCACCTATGGGGTGTCCCTTGGAGAGCAGGCCACCCGAGGGGTTGACCACCCAGCGCCCACCGTAGGTGCAGGCGTTTTCTTCCACCAGCCGTTCGCCTTCGCCCTCGGGGCACAGGCCGAGCGCCTCGTAGGTGATCAGTTCGTTGGTGCTGAAGCAGTCGTGCAGTTCTATGACCTGCACGTCGTCGGGGCCCAGGCCGGATTCTTCGTAAACCTGCCGGGCCGCGCGCTCGGCCATGCCCATGCCGGCCACGCCTATGGCACCGCGCTCGAAGTCCTCGGCCCGATCGGTGGTAAGCGCCATTGCGAGTATATCGATCGCGCCGGGGTGGGGGTGGGCCTGCAGGTAGCGCTCGGACACGACCACCGCAGCTGCCGCACCGTCGCTGGTCGGGCAGGCCTGCAGCAGGGTTAGCGGGTCGTAAACCATTCGGGAGGCCAGGACCTCATCCAGCGTGCAGGCTTCCTGGTACTGCGAGCGCGGGTTGTTTACCGAGTGGCCGTGATTTTTTACCGAGATCTTGGCGAAGGTTTCCGGCTTGGTGCCGTACTTCTCCATGTGGTCGCGGCCGGCATCTCCGAAAACCCGGGCGGCGACCGGGGCTTTCTTTTCTCTCTCGGTCTCCTCGGCGACCGCCTCCATGCCGGGCATCTGTTTTTCGATCGGGCCCTTCTTCATCTTTTCAAAGCCCAGGGCCAGCGCGGCGTCGGCCTGCCCGCTGCGCACGGCGCAGTAAGCCATGTAAAGGGCCGTCGAACCGGTGGAACAGTTGTTGTTGACGTTGAACACGGGGATCCCGGTCATGCCGATTTCGTATAGCGACTGCTGGCCCAGCGTGCTCATGCCGTTGAGGTAACCGCAGTAGGCCATCTCGATGTCTTCGTACGCGGTGCCGGAGTCGGCCAGGGCATCGCGGGTGGCGCTGCGCGCGAGGTCCTTGGCGTCGCTATCGCAGCGAGCGAACCTGGTCATGCCAACTCCAATGACGAATGCGCGTTGGGTGAAATTACTGGCCATTGTTTTCTACTCCAGGCTGTTTGAATCGAGGCGGTCGCCTATGTCGGCCAGTGTTGTCGGTGGGCAAGGGTGCGTCAAGAACGCGATCGGCCCAGTAGTGACCGCTAACCGCTGAAAAGCAGTTGCCCGAGGCGGTCCAGGTGGTAGCCGGAGGGGCCCATGAAGGCATCACCGGCGTAAGCCCGGCGCAACCTGAAGTGCAGGCCGTGTTCAAAGGTGTACCCCGTGCCAGCGTGAACCTGCATCGCGGTGCGCGCCACGCTGCGGGCGGCAAGGCCGGCCTCTGCCTTGGCCACGTGTACGGCCCGGTCGCGGTCGGAGTCGTCGGCGTCTACACACATGGCTGCGTAGGCCACCGAGGCGTCGGCGCGTTCGAGCAAGAGCGCGGCGTCGACCAGCATCCACTGCAGTCCCTGGAATGACCCTATGGGTTGGCCGAACTGCTCGCGTTCGCAGGCATACTCCACCGAGGTCTCGAGCAGCCAGCGACCTGTTCCTATCAGTTCGGCGGCCGTGGTAACCAGCGCACGGTCGACGGCATGGGCAAAGGCTGTCGGATCCACTGGTATCCCGCGGGGCGGGCCGGGCAACTCGACGGTGTACATTGGTCGCAAGCGGTCGAGCTGGTCCACCTCGGTCAGTGTTGCCGATGCAGTGGGCACAAGCGCCATCGTGGGTGCGGCCAGCGAACCGGCGACCCACAGTATTTCGTCTGCATCGCCGGCCGAGGGAACGTGATGCCTGGCATTGCCATCGTGGGGTATCCACAGGCCGTTTTCGCCGGCCACGGCCACCGTCGCCGAGCCCGCGGCTACGAGCCCGGTCGGGGCTGCCAACTGCGCAGCCTGCAGCGACGCGAAGAACACACCGGGGGCAGCCGCTCGTCCGTGTTCCCCCATGAACAACACCAGGTCTACCAGGTCGGCACCGGCCAGCTCCACCCACTGGTACAGGTGCTCGTCCCACAGCGGGGCGGCCGCCCGCTTGTCGTCCCAGGCAGCCTGCAACAGCCCGGCGGGGCATTGGCCTTCGAACAGCGAGTGGGCCGTCGATCGCACCATTTCCTGCTCGGCGCTGAGCGAGAAGTCCATTTCAGCTTCCCCTGGGCAGGCCGAGCACCCGCTGGGCTATTACGTTGCGTTGCACCTCGGATGTCCCACCCCCGATGGTTGCCGCCAGTACCTTGATAAAAGACCTCTGCCAGCGTCCGCCTTCCTCGGAACGTTCGGGGTCGGTCACGGCCAGCGACGCACCCTGCAGGTCAAGGGCGAGCTCGACCAGCTCCTGCTGTAACTCGGAAGTAGCCACTTTCATGAGCGAGTGTTCGGGCGCGCTTCCTCCCTGCGCAAACGAGGCGAATCCCTTGTAGCCCAGTGCGCGCAGTCCACGCACGCGGGCGTACAACTCGGCGACTCTGCGGCGGATCACCGGGTCGTCGCCCAGTCCGCGACGGCGGGCCATGGCCACGATGTCGTCTATCGACCTTTGGCAGATCGCGACACCCTCAACCCAAAGTCCGCTGCGCTCGTGGGCCAGCGCACCGATGGTTATCTGCCACCCGTGGTTCAGTTCGCCCAGCAGGTTGGCCGCAGGGACGCGAACGTCGGTGAAGAAGACCTCGGCAAACTCGGCGTGGCCGCTTATGTCGCGCAGCGGCCGTACCTCGAGGCCGGGCGTATCCATGTCGATGATGAGTGCGGATATTCCCTTGTGCCTGGGAGCGTCGGGCTCGGTGCGCACGTAGCACAGGCATTTAGAGGCCAGCATGGCGTAGCTTGTCCACACCTTCTGCCCGTTGACGACGTACTCGTCTCCTTGTCTCTCTGCGCGGGTGGAAAGGGAGGCCAGGTCCGAGCCGGCGCCGGGTTCCGACATTCCGGCGCACCAGATTGTGTCGCCGCGTATCGCGGCCGGTGCCAACCGCCGCTGCTCATCGCTACCGAACTCCAGGAGAGATGGCCCCGCGATAGCATAGCCAACAAAATGCAGTGAGCGGGGTATTCCCCGGCCAGTCATTTCCTCGAAGTAGACCAGCGTTTGTGAAGGGGTGGCGTTGCATCCGCCCAGCTCGGGGGGATATCCGGGGATCATCCAGCCGTGGTCAAACAGGCAGGCCTGCCATTTACGAGCCCAGTCGGGAATGGAGACAACCCCGTCATCGCCTGCCTCGCTGCTGGCGATGAAGTCGTTACTCAACCGGGCCTCGGGCGGGCAGTGCTCTTCGAGAAATTCCGCCAGTCGTTTTCTGAAGGCCTCGTCGTCTGCCGAGCGGGCGAGTTTCATTTCCTGCTAGAGGCCAGCTTCGTACTGAGTTCGCGTTCGCGTGCCATTGCCTCGGCCATGGTAGAGGCGGGGCCCTGTCGAAGGGCGCGCTTAGCAGCAGCCAGGACCTCTGGCCGTTTTTCCGCCATTGATCCGGCAAGTGCACGCGCTTCGTCGGCCAGCCGGTCAGGAGCGACCACCCGCTGCACAAGTCCCGCCACCCCGGCCTCGTCAGCGGTTATCACCGCTCCCGACAATACCCACTCAAGGGCTTTGGGCGTACCGACCAGTTGCGGCAACAGGTGCGTGCTACCCAGGCCCGGCAGCATGCCCAGGCCGGTAAAGTTAAGACCGAGGCGGGCACCGTCGGCCGCCAGCCGGACGTCGCAGCCAAGAGTCATCGTGACCCCGACACCGAAGGCGTCGCCGTTGATGGCCGCGATGACCGGCTTGGCATACGACAGCAGCTCCAGGGGGAACTCGCGCACGAAAGACTCCTGGCCCAGGGCGGGCCCGGGTCCGGCCTTGCGGCCGGCCATGTGTTCTTTCATGTAATCGAGATCCACGCCTGCGCAGAAGGCCCGGCCACGACCGGTCAGTACTACCACCCGCGCAAGGTCTTCGTCGCGTGCGCGGGAGAAGGCATCGACGATTTCTTCACCCATCTCGGGCGTGTAGGCGTTGAGCTTGTCGGCGCGGTCAAGCGTTATGGTGGCTATGCCGTCGGCCAGTTCGTAGGAAATTTTTTCGTACATCGTCTCGCGTATTGCCCCGCGCCCGGTCTACTTGCCGTCGTAGGGTGCCCAGCGCGGCTGCCGTTTTTCGACCATGGCTGCCGGGCCCTCGGAGTGATCGGGGTGGGCTGTGTGTTGGCGTATGGTCTGCCAGGTGTTTTTCAGTGCGTCGTCCAGGCCCACCTGCAGGCTCTGCCAGATGGCCTGCTTGGAGCGGGCCAGCGCGGTGGGCGAGTGCTGGGATATCATGGCGGCAAGCTCGCGTGCCCTGGGCATGAGCTCGGCCTGGGGCACCACCTCGCCGACCAACCCCAGCGCCAGTGCCTGCGCGGCGGTCATGCGTTCTGAGCCTCCGAGCAACGCTAGTCGCATGACCGCCTCAAGCGGTATGCGCCGGGCCAGGCCCACGGGTTCCAGGCCCGAGATGACGCCGAGCTTGACGTGGGTGTCAAAGAAGGTGGCGTTGTCGGCGGCGACGATGAGGTCGCTGTCGGCCACAAAATGCAGGCCACCGCCGCAGCACATTCCGTTGACGGCCGTGATGACCGGTTTCCAGCAGGCGTTCTGTATCGCGGTGATGTGCAGGAAGGGCGTGTCCTCGGGCGGAGGGCCCGTCTGATCAAAGCCGCCTTCGGCTACCACTGCCTCCACGTCCACGCCCGTGCACAGGGCTTTTTCGCCGGCGCCGGTCAGTATGACGCAGGTCGTTTCGGGATCGTCCTTGATCGCCTGCCACGCCTGCGCGAGCTCGCGGGCCATCAAGCTGTTGAAGGCGTTACGACGTTCGGGTCGGTTGAGCGTGATCGTGGTCACGCGGTTCTCGGTCTGGTAGAGCAGTGTCTCGAAATCCATGGTGGCGCCCGCCAGTCGATACTAGGGCGCGCTACGGATTAAGTCGAAGCCGTCGAGTTCAAGCGACGCGGTCGGCGCGTTCAGGCCTCGGCGCCGCGGGCCTTAGCCCCACCACTGCCCAGGTGTTCGTCGGCCATGAGCACGGTGGCGGGCAGCGTGATCAGCGCGCCCCCGAGCGATCCCGCCAGCACCAGGGCAGTGAGCAGTCCGAAAACCCGGGTGGGCACCAGGTCGGAAAACCCAAGCACGACGAAGGCAAGGCAGAGTACTATGGCGGTATAGAGCACAGGCCGGCCGACGACGGTGACGCTCTGCTCTATGGCCGTGGCTACCTCGCTGCCTGCCGCCCGCAGGCGGCGGTAGCGAGTGAGCAGGTGAATGGCGTTATCAACGGCCACGCCCAGTGCGACGTTGGCCATCATTATCGACATTGGCCCGAGCGGTTGTCCGACCCAGCCTGTCATTCCCAGCACGAGGCTCAGCGGCAGTATGGCCGGTATCATGGCCAGCAGGCCGTGGCGTATGTTACGCAGCACGAGCATCATCATCAGGCTGACGGCGCCCAGTGCTACCGAGAAACCCAGCACCATGCCGCTTATCATCTGTCGTTCTATCTCGCTGAACAGTATGACCATGCCGGTGGGCACTATGTTGCCGCCCTCAATACCGGAGGCGAGCGTGCGAACGCGTTCGACGAGGCCGCGGTCGCTCGAAGCGCTGGAGATGCGTGCCCGGGCGGTAATCCGTGCGCGGGTGAAATCGAAATTCATGTACTGGTACATGTCGCCGTCGGGTGCATCCATCTCGTACATGAGCATGAGCTGGGAGACCTGGTCTCGCCGGTTGGGAAGGCGCAACCATTGCGGGTCACCGTTGTTCATGGTGCGGTTCATCGTTTCGACGAATTGGGCGGGCGACAGCGCCGATTCAATCTGGGGGTCTGCCACCAGGCCCCGGTACGCTTCGTTCATGGCCCTTAGTAAGTGGGGCTCTTTCATCGGCTCTACCGTGTCGGCCAGCTCAGGGCCCGGTCGAACCAGCAGTTCAAGCGTGTAAACGCCCCCGATGTTGTTTTCGACGAAGTCGGTGGCAATGCGGGTCGGGTTTTCCGGCGCGAGGTACTCGTACCAGTTGGCCTCGGGTTTTACCCGGGGCAGGCCGGCCAGCCCCACGACCATGAACACCGCGCTCAGCATCACCAGGCCTACCCGGCGGCGCGAGACCACGCCGAAAAGAGCCTTCAGGTAGCGCGAGTGGCCTTGGCTGGAGGCGGCTGCAAGTCGCCTGGGCTCAGGCAACACGCGTATCGCAGCCGGCACTATCGTCATCGTGGCAACGAATGCGAACATCGAACCCACAGCGGCAAACAATCCAAATTCAACTATGGGCTGCACGCGGATTATGACCAGGCCGAGGAAGCCCAGCGCGGTGGTGACGCTGGTAAACAGGCAGGGGATAAACACCTCGACACCGGCGTCGACAATAGCGTCTTCGCGCCGCCTACCCGCCAGTAGTTTTTCCTGGTACTCGGTCAGGAAATGGACCGAGTCGGCAACGCCTATTCCAAGCAGCACGATGGTAAGGCCGGCCGTCATCATGTTCAGCGTAAAACCGGTCAGTGCCATGGTGGCGTAGGTCCACAGAACTGCCGAGCCGACGGTTATTGTCGGCAGGAGGATTCCCGACCAGGTGCGGAACAGCGAACCCAGCAGGACCACGAAGATGCCCAGCATGATGGGAAGGAGTACGCGGTTGTCACGTTTCATTGACCGGTACATGGCAAGGTCAAACTCGACAGCGCCCGTCACGTGGAACTCGCCGTCCTCGTCGTCCATCAGTTCGTGCATGGCGACTACCATGTCCAGGCGTGGCTGGTAGTTTCCTTCGGGCATCGGTTCTAACTTGAGTGTTATAGCTCCCGCGCGTCCGTCGTCGCTGGCGAGGGTACGCGCGAACAGGGGGTCGCTGGCCAGGCGCCCGAGAAGGTCCTTTAGTTGCTCGCCGTCCACGGGCCTTCTTACCAGCGGGCCTATGCTGAGCAGGTCGTCTTCGGAGCGGATGTCCTCGACGTTGGCGAGGCTGGTCACCCGCAGCACGCCGTCCATCTTCTCGAAGGCGGTAGTAAGGCGGTCAGCGATGTCCAGGGCGGGCTCCGACAGCACGCCCTCGGCGTGACGGTAGCCGACTACCAGGTACTCGTCGTTGCCGAAGTTGTCCTTGTATTCACGGTAGGACTCCATCTCGTCGCTGCTGATCAGCAACCAGGTCTCCGGGTCGTTGTCCACGACCAGGGTCTGTACGGCGAACACGCTCGCCACCGAAGCGCCCAGCGCAATAGCCAGGACGAGCCAGGCATAACGAGTTATAAATCTGAACCAGGGCATAGCGGAACAGCGACGGCTTGGCGACAGTAGTATCTGCGTGCGGGTAATGAAACACGGCGCTTGCCCCACTGCTTGCCCCACCGGCGTGCAGCTACTAACTTTGGCGGGTCGGGAGGACAATAACTGGATGTCTAAAGTACAAGCTACCGAACTCAGGCCGGGCATGGTGATTGAGCACAAGGGTGAGCCCTACAGGGTGATGACCTTTCAGCACCGTACGCCGGGCAAGGGTAATGCGGTCATACAGGCAAAGATGCGCAACATACTGACCGGCGTGCAGCTCGAAAACCGCTACATGTCTACCGAGACCGTTGTTCGAGTAGTCGTCACGGGTCGTAAGATGGAGTACCTCTACAGGGACGGCGACGGCTACGTCTTCATGGACCAGGAGAACTACGAGCAGCTCACGCTGCAGGCTTCTACGCTGGAAGATCAGGCGCCGTGGCTCGAAGAAAACATGGAAGTCACCGTGCAGTACGTGGGCGAAGAGCCCACCGGCCTGGGCCTGCCCAAGATGGTGGAGCTGGCGGTCGAAGAAACCGAGCCGCCCATGAAGGGCGCGACCGCTTCGGGTGGATCCAAGCCCGCCCGGCTGACCAACGGCGTGACGATCAAGGTGCCGCAGTTCGTAGAGACCGGTGAAATGCTCCGCGTGGATCCCGTTGAACAGCGCTACGTGGAGCGCGTGCGTTAGCACGCGGGCGGAGAGCAGCGATGAAGCCTGGGGATGTAGTAGCGATTATAACCGGCGGGGCCTCGGGCCTGGGCCTGGCGACGGCCAAAAAAATACTCGAAGCGGGCGGCCGCGTGGCGCTGCTTGATCTCGACCGCTCCGACGGCGTGGCCGTGGCCGAGGGACTGGGCGAGAACGCCATCTTCACGCCGGCCGACGTAACCAACGAGGAGCAGGTGCAGGCGGCTGTCGATACCACGGCCGAAACTTTCGGCACGGTCAACGCCTGCGTCAACTGCGCGGGTATAGGTTCGGCCACCCGGACCACTGGCAAAAAGGGCCCGATGCCGCTTGAGTACTTCAAGTTTACCGTCGAGATCAACCTTGTGGGCACTTTCAACGTAGCGCGCCTCGCAGCCACGCGCATGCTTGACAACGACCCCGACGAAAACGGTGAGCGCGGTGTGATCATCAACACGGCGTCGGTTGCCGCCTTCGACGGGCAGGTGGGACAGGTGGCTTACAGCGCTTCGAAGGGCGGCGTGGTGGCCATGACACTGGTCATTGCCCGCGATCTCGCGCGCAGCGGAATACGTTGCAACACCATAGCCCCGGGCACCTTCGACACGCCCTTGCTTGGGCTGATGCCCGACGAGATGAAAGGTGAACTGGCGGCCAACATCCCGTTTCCAGACCGCCTGGGCGACCCCGCCGAGTTTGGCGCGTTGGCGCTGCACATGATCTCAAACGCCTATCTCAACGGAGAAACCATAAGGTTGGACGGGGCGCTGAGGATGCCGCCGCGCTGAGGGGCGTGGTCGCCATGCGGAAACAGCCCGGAAATAATTTGCGTCTGGAGGTAACCATGACCGGCTTGCAGGAGTATCTCGTTACATGAATACGGCAATAATTATGGGCAGACGGGCTCTAGCCTGGGTTTTATCGGTTTTCGGTGTGGTGCCGGTAGTGGCAGCAGTGGCGTTGACAGTGGCGTTGATGGTGGCGTTGGCCGTTCCGGCGCAGCAGGCCCTGGCCTCCACCTGGACGCCCGAGAAATCACACACCAACATAGGCTTTTCGGTCAGGCACCTGTTTACCAGCGTGCAGGGTAAATTCACCGAATTTGACGGAAGCATAGAGTTCGACCCAGCCGACCCCTCGGCCACGGTGGTGAAGGGCAGTATAGTGGCCGCCAGCATCGACACCGGTAACGAAAAACGTGACAAGCACCTGCGCAGCCCTGATTTCTTCGACGTTGAGAAGTACCCGTCGCTGGACTTTCAGAGCACCCGGGTCACCGGGGTTAAGGGAAATCACGCAACGCTCGAGGGTAAGCTCACCATTCACGGCGTTAGCAGGCCGGTGGAACTCGACGTGACTTTTCTCGGCGAGGGTAAGGATCCCTGGGGTAATCTCCTTGCCGGGTTCAAGGCGACGATCACGATAGACCGAAAAGACTTTGGCCTCACCTGGAACAAGGCGCTGGAAGCCGGCGGACTGCTGGTAGGCGAAGAAGTGGAGATACGGTTGGACGTAGAGGGCGCGTTTTCGGAATAGAGACAGCGACAACAGGGAACAACGAGAACTTGAAACACAAACGATACGAGACACAGGGGAGGACAACGCAATGGCAAAGAAAATAAACAAGAGTGGTATGCTCTTGGCTTCGGCCGTGGCCGGATTACTGGCGATGGCCGGCGGTGCGGGCACCGCGGTGGCCGATAGCCACGAGAAGGTGCCGTGTTACGGCGTCAATACGTGCAAGGGTACCGGCGCTTGCGGTGGTAAGGGATACTCCTGTGCCGGCAACAACGCTTGCAAGGGACAGGGCTACCTCAAGATGGACAAGGACGAGTGCCTGAAGATGGAAGGCGGTCGTCTTACCGCTGAATCCGAAGGCGAGTAATCCCGGCCCGCCCGGGATAATGGAAAATCGGCGCGTGGGCCAGGCAGGATCCGAGATGGGATTTGGCCTCGGCCTGCGCGCTGAGCACTACGATGACGTACTGGCGGGCGCCGCCGGTGCGCAGTGGTTCGAGGCTCTTACCGACAACTACCTGGACACCGACGGCCGCCCGTTGTGGGTGCTCGAGCAGGTCCGAAGGGATTACCCGCTGGCCCTGCACGGCGTGGCCATGTCGCTCGGTGGTTCCGACCCTATAGACGAGCGTTATCTCGAGCGACTCAAGATCCTTGTCGACAGGGTAGAGCCGGCCATCGTGAGCGACCACCTCTGTTTCAGCAGGGTGGACGGCCGCAATCTCTTTGACCTGCTCCCGCTCCCTTACACCGAGGAAGTACTTGCCCACGTCGTAGAACGAGTCGCGCGCGTGCAGGACTACCTCGGGCGCCGCGTGCTGGTCGAGAACGCGTCGACGTACGTTGAATGGCGCGCCTCGGACATCCCGGAGGCAGAGTTCCTCGCCGAGCTGGCCCGCGCGGCCGACTGTGGAATACTGCTGGACGTGAACAACGTGTACGTGAGTGCATGCAACCACGGCTTTGACCCGCGCGAATACCTGCGCACCATTCCCGCCGACCGCGTGGGACAGATACACCTCGCCGGGTTTACCGACATGGACGGCTACCTGTTCGACACCCACAGCCGGCCCGTGAGTGACGATGTCTGGGACCTGTACGAATACACGCTGTCGATGACCGCGTCGGTTCCAACGATGGTTGAGTGGGACGACGACATCCCGTCGTGGCAGGGGCTGGTCGAGGAACTGGACAAGGCCCGTGCCGTGGCCGCGCGCCCGGCGGCAAACGGTGGCCGGGGGAAAGCGGGGTGAAAGAAGAAGTCATCCGGCTGCAACGGGCCATGGCCAACGCCGTGCTTACCGGCGAAGAGGCGGGCCTGCTCGAATACCTGGCCGACCCGCCCGCGGGGCGCGGGTTGTCGCACCGGGTGTCGGCTTACACCGGAGGCTACCTGGCTCGCGTGGAAGAATCGCTGGCCCAGGCCTACCCGGCCCTTGCCCAAGTGCTGGGTGTCACGGCTTTCCACTCGTTGGTCGAACGTTACCTGCCCCGCCTGCCTGCCGGCGAGGCCAACCTGAACTACGTGGGCCGCGGGCTGGCCGATTTTCTTGCCGACGATGAGATCAGCGTGGCCCTGCCTTTTGTACCCGATCTCGCGCGCCTGGAGTGGGCCGTGCTCGAGTGTTTTCACGGCGCGTGGCTGGCCGCCGCCGACTTGTCGTTACTCGAAGACCTTGGGCAGCATCAACTGGCATCTTTGCGACTGGACTTTCAACCGGCCACCTCGCTGGTTGTTTCGGACTGGCCGATCAAGGAAATACGCGACTCGCGCGACCAGGACCGCGACAGCGTTGACATAGAGCTCGTGGGCAGGCCCGACCGCGTGCTGGTGTATCGCAGTGGCTACAAGGTGGTGACCGAGCGGCTGGGCGAGGCCGAGGCGGCGGCCCTCGAGAGCATGAGAGCGGGGGCCACTCTTGGCCAAACCGTGCAGCAGCTGGCCGCCTCCGGGGCCGGCGGCGATGACATAGGAGCCATGTTTGCGCGTTGGACCGGGCTGTCGCTGGTCACAGTCGTCCGCGCATGATGGAAATGACGGCATGGATTACGAGGATATTCTCTGCGAGCGTAACCCCGACAACGGTTCGCTCTGGCTGACCATCAACCGTGAGCAGGCGGGCAACGCTTTTCGCTCGCGTACGCTTGACGAACTCTGCGACGCGCTGCAGTCTGCGCGCCGCGACCGCGACTGCCGCAGCGTGGTGCTCACCGGTGCAGGTGATCGATTCTTCTGCCTCGGTGGCGACCACGCCGACCACGAGGACGTGGAGGGCTTCGACTACTCCACCGTGTTTCCGGTGGTAGATCTCTACGACCTCATCGACAAGTTGCCCAAGCCGGTGATCGCCATGGTCAACGGTTTCGCGGTGGGTGGCGGCAATGTCCTGGCACTGATGTGCGACCTTACGATAGCTTCGTCGGCGGCGACTTTCAGGCAGGTGGGCCCGATGATGGGCAGCTTCGACGCCGGCTACGGCACCTGGTACCTGGAAGAGGCTATCGGTCGCAAGAAGGCCAAGGAGCTATGGCTGCTCAACCGCAAGTACACGGCTGAAGAAGCGCTGGCGATGGGGCTGGTCAACGAAGTGATCGAGCCCGCGGTGTTGCGCGATCACGTCAACGGCTTGTGTGATGAGTTGGCCGACCGCGGCAGCCAGGCGCTGGCCGCGCTCAAGGCCTCGTTTCACGCCCGCCACGCGGGTGCGTCCGGCCTGTCACGAGTGGCTTTGGACATGCTTACGCCATACTACTACGCGAGCGAAGAGTCGCGCGAACTGGGCGCGGCGTTCAAAGAAAAGCGTCGCCCCGACCGCTCGCGTTTTGGCCGCTGACGCAACTCATAGGATTCCCTGCCTTGTTAAAATCTAATCGCAGAATACTTTTTGTCATGGGGGCACTGATCGCCGCCAACATGGTCAACCAGGCCGACCGGGCGGTGATGGGCATCCTGCTGCCTCTTATAAAGGTCGACCTCTCCCTGAGTGACACGGCCATGGGAGTGCTGTCGGGCGTTGCGTTCTCGGGTGTGTACGCGGTGGCGGCCTTCGTTTTTGGTCACGCAGCCGACAGCCGCTCTCGCACTCGCCTGATAGCACTCGGGCTGGTCTTATGGTCGCTGGCAACGGCTGCCAGCGGACTGGCGGTAGACTTCAAGTCGATGTTCTGGGCGAGATTTTTTACCGGGCTTGGCGAGGCCAGCCTCTACCCCTGCGCGATTTCACTGATAGCTACCACATTCCCCCAACACAGGAGAGGACGGGCGGTGGGCATATTCGGTGCCGGGGCCACCGTTGGAAGCGCGCTCGGCATTGCCGCCGGTGGTTTGCTGGCAGAGCAGTTTGGTTGGCGCAGCGTGTTCTTCTTATACGGTGGGGTGGGCTTATTCGTGGCGCCGCTGGTGTTGATGATAGGAGACCCCCCGCGCGGTCCTGCAAACGCGGATGGCAAAAAACTCGGGGCGGCTATCGGCAGGTTGCTCGCCGATAGAAGGCTGCAGTTGGTGTGGCTGACCAGCGTTCTGGGTGTATCGGGTCTGATGGGCTACTCGATCTGGGCGGCCGCGTGGTTCCTGGAGACTGGTGACATGACGATCACCGAACTCGGCTATATATTCGGGGTTGCGATGATATTGGGCGGCTTGCTGGGGGGTTATGGCGGTGGCGCGCTGGCCGATAACCCTGCGATCCGCAAACGTGGTGTTGAGGGAGCTGTGGTTGTCGGGGGACTGGTGGTAATGGCCGCCATGCTGGCCGTTGTCCTGTGGACTCCGTGGCAGTGGATGAGGGTAGGAGTGGCCCTGTTGGTGCCTATTCCGATGCTGGGATTCTTTCCGCCGCTGGTAGCGCTGGTGGCCAGGCTCGTGCCCGCCGAACGGCTGGGGTTGGCGTTTGCCCTGAACGTATTTTTCGTCGGCGGGATTGGTAATGGCGTTGGCCCGTGGCTGGTAGGGGCAGTGTCAGATGCCACCGGCAGTCTGCAGACGGGCATTTCGGTATCCCTGGTCTTGATGGTGTCCGCGATACCCGTGGGCCTGGCTATGCTACGCGCGACCCGCGCGTGAGTGAACCCGCCCTGCAACTGCAGCGGGGCAGCCGGCCGCTAGTGATAGTAGCCCCGCACGGTGGCCGCCGCGAGCGCGCCGTTCGACGCGACGACGGCATGAACGATCTCTACACCGCCGAGCTGGCACTGGAGCTCGCCGAGCGACTTGATGCCTGGGCGGTGATCAACGATAGCCTTGATCGCAACGTTGTTGACCTCAACCGCGTAAGTGAGCTCGACCGTTACACCAGCTTCGTTGAAGAACTCGAGCGGGCCATAGCCGGCGCCGTGCAGGTGGCCGCGGACGGTCGGCCGTTGTTGCTGTTCGTGCATGGATGGAACGTCGTGCAGCCGGCCTGCGACCTGGGCCTTGGCTTGCGGGAACAGGACGGACGACTGTCGGGTAGGTGGCCAACCGCCTCGACGGCGACATGGAAAGGGCCGGTCTCCCGCCTGCGCGACGAACTGCAGGGGCGGCGAATCTGGGCCCCCGTGGGCTGGCGTTACCCGGCCTGGGGCGCCGACAATGTGCTGCAGTTGTTTTCGGGTCGGCACGACGGTCACGACGATGCGCGGCTGGCTGCCATTGCCCGCCTTGCGGCTGCCGATCGCGTGGACGCCGTGCAACTCGAACTGTCCGTGCCCTTGAGGTGGCCGGGGCCGTGGCGTGAAAGCTTTCTCGCCGCAACCGAGCTGGCGCTGGCTGACTACGAGGGCGCGAACGCTGCGGGTGGTGACTCGGTTGCCGGGCGGGCGGCGGTGGTCATCGAAACACGAACCGCCGGCCCCTCCCGCGCGAGACCCGGTTGGCAGGTGGTGCCGCGTGGGCTGCCCGAGGTCGAGCAGGCCGAAGACGCTTTGGTTCAGCAGGAGGCACAGCCGCTCAACTTGATGGCGCTGTTGTCGGAAGAGGGCGACGCGATTTTTGCTGGCGTGGAACCCGCGGGACGCGGCGCAGTGCTCGCGCGTGTATGCCTGCTGCTGGCCGACGGCCGCATGGCGCTGTTCACATCCGATTCGGCGGCGGACCTGTCCGCGGCCGATTGTCCGCGGCTGCAGCTCGACCGTGAGCAGGGTGGTGGGCTTGCGCGCCTTCGCCTGCGGGCGCCGGTGGTGCTGTACCCCTCGCACCTTGCCTACCTGGACCTGGAGCGGGGCATGGCCGAGTCCGTACTGTCGACCCTGGAGCTCGACCTGCGATGGACTCCGGGCGACTACGACCCGGAACACGGACGGCTTGCGGGAGAGGTTGAACTGATCGGCCAGCCGGGGCTGCCAGGGATGGCGTTAACGGTGGACGCGTTCGCCATTGTGCAGGGGCGCGGCCGCGACGCCGGTCGCGATGGCACACGCGCCCGTTTTTTCTGCGACCGTGAGGGTATCCCGGCAATGGTGCTGGGTGACGGGCAGGTGCTCATGCCGGGGCAGGGCGACGCGACGGTCGTGCCGGGCAACGGCGAGGTACGGATTTCCGATCCCGGCTTGCGCCTGGAAAGTGCTGACCTCGTGACGCGCGTACCGCTGTGGCGCCCAATGGGCGAAGGCGTCTACCTCAGGTGGACCTTCGGAGTGGCGAGGTGTCGCTTGCGGGGTAACACACACGACACGCCCGCGTTGTTCGACAGCGCCGAGTTTTTTGGCGCCGACGAACTAGGCTCTTAGGAAGCAGCGGCCAGGGCCGCGTCGTAGTTGGGCTCCTGTGCGATCTCGGGCACAAGCTCGCTGTAGACCAGCTTGTCGTCCGCATCGATGACGAACACCGCCCGCGCGGTCACTCCCTGAAGCGGGCCTTCGTTTATGGCCACGCCCCAGCGCTCGGCAAAGCCGCGATCGCGCAAATCGGAGCAGGCTACCACGTTTTCCAGTCCCTCGGTTTCGCAGAAGCGCTTCTGCGCAAAGGGAAGGTCCGAGCTCACGATCAGCACCACGGTGTCGGCCAGGCTGGCTGCCTTCTCGTTGAAGGCGCGGGTTTCGGTCTGGCAGACGGGCGTGTCGAGGCTGGGCACGGTGACGATTATCCTGGTCTTGCCGCTGTGGGTGGCGGGCGTAACGGGCGACAGGTCGCCGGCCGCCAGGTTGTAATCGGGTGCCGTCTGTCCGGTCTCGGGCAGTGTGCCGGAAAGTTCAAAGGGGTTTCCTTTCAATGTGATGCTCGCCATTTCTGTATGCTCCCTGTGGGCGGCGGCCCGCTGCTGCGAAGCGCCGCTAGATTGTGGACATTGTATATCCACGAACCATTGGTGGCATCAAGCCGCGAGCTGTGACTGAATGCCTCCATGGAAGCCGCTACCAAAATACCCTTTCACCTCGACGGTAACTTTGCGCCCGTCTCCGAGGAAATCAGCAGCATCGATCTCGTTGTCGAGGGAGCCGTTCCCCCCGAGCTCAACGGAATGTACATGCGCATCGGGCCTAACCCGGCTACAGGTGAGTCGTCTCACTGGTTCACCGGTGACGGAATGCTGCACGGCGTGCGCCTGGAGGGGGGCAAGGCCAGCTGGTACCGCAACCGCTGGGTGCAGACCCGGGCTCTCCAAGACCCCAACCTGCAGATGATAAGCGAGGGGGGCGAGGTCGACCACAGCATAGCGGTGGCCAATACCAACATCGTTCGTCACGCCGGCAAGTTCATGGCACTGGTCGAGAGCTCGTTTCCGACCGAGGTCACGCCGGGACTCGACACCGTGGGCACCTACGACTTCGACGGCAAGCTCACCACGGCGATGACCGCGCACCCTAAGATCTGTCCCGTGACCGGCGAGATGCATTTTTTCGGCTACGGGTTTTTCCCACCCTACCTTGTATATCACCGCGTCGACGCCGAGGGCCGGTTGGTGCAGAGCCAGGAGATAGAGGTCACCGGTCCGACGATGATCCACGACTTCGCCATTACCGAGAACAACGTGATCTTCATGGACCTGCCGGTGGTCTTCGACCTGGAGGCTGCCATGGCCAGTCTCGGGGGAGGCCAGCCGCAGCCCGGCGCGGGGTTGCCCTACCACTGGAGCGACGACTACCCGGCAAGGCTGGGAGTAATGCCTCGCGGCGTACCGGGTGCAGCCGTCCGCTGGTACGACATCGCCCCCTGCTACATCTTTCATTCATTCAACGCCCGCGACGCCGAAGACGGTTCGATCGTGCTCGACGTATGCCGTTATCCCGAACTGTGGAGGGGGGGCAGCGACAATTTTGACTCGGCGGTGCCACATCGTTTTGTGATAGACCCGGCCGGCGGGCGGGTATCGGAGAGCCAGATTGTAGAGGAACCGGCCGAGTTCCCACGCGTGGACGACAGGCTCGTTGGCAGCCGGGTTCGTTACGGTTACGCCGTGAGCTCACCAGACCTGCTGACAGGCCCTGGAGAGTTATCAAAAATACTCAAGATCGACTTCGACACCGGCAACAACACGGCCTACGAGTTGCCGGCGGGACAGGTGCCGGGCGAGGCCACGTTTGCCCCGGTCGGCGAGGGTGAAGACGAAGGGTACCTGGTGTTTTTTGCCTACGACAAATCACGCGACGGCAGCGACCTGGTGATACTCGACGCCACGCAGCCGCAGGCCGGGCCGGTAGCCCGGGTGGCTATGCCCCAGCGCGTGCCCTTCGGTTTTCACGGCAACTGGTTTGCCGACCAGTAGAGCCGGGACGCGAGGTCCTGGGCGTTTTCGTCGAAGGTCAGGCGAAAGTCGCGACCAGGCGTCAAGGAAGGTCTGCCAGTACATATCGGCCGTTGGTTTTCAGCTCGAAGGCGATGTCTTCACTGGCGATAAGGGTCCCGTTTTCGGACCTGACGTCAAACGAAATGTACCATTCGTCGGCGCCGGACTCCGGGCAGGTAACCCAGGAGAAGAGTAGCTCGCTTCTCAGCGTATCGGTGGCGTCAAAAGAACCACAAGGACTCACGCGACTGCTGCGTGCTTTTCGCCGCACTTGCTGGGACAACCCCAGGCTCGTTTTGTTGGGAGCTTTTACCGCGACAGATATACGGGGGAGGTAGCTGTCCAGGTTGGCATCAAACGACAGCTTGTAGTTGTCGCGATCAAGCGAATAACGGCTGGGCATCTCGGAGGAAAAGTAGAGGTTTTTTAGCCGGGGAGTTTCGTGTGTCTCGATCACGATGCCCGGCGTACTCTCCAGGGAGATGTACTGGTAGTCAGATACAGCGCAGCCCGTTAACAACACGGTGATTATTGTCGCGGGGGTCATGGTGAATAATCTTTGAATCTTCATAGATGCAGCCTCTTCAGTTCCGTGGCCGGCCAAAATATTCAGGTGGTACCGGGTGGCCGCCTCCGACGAATCCAGATAAAT
>CAUZFM010000009.1:0-43051 GCA_963579235.1 uncultured Binatia bacterium (SeqCode) | reverse complement strand
GCTGCGTGGTGGGCTGTGACAAGCTCAAGATCGACTACTCGCGCGACCGTATGACCGTGGACGGGCGCAGCATCAAGCGCGGCGAATGGGTGACAATCGACGGCTCCACGGGCGAGATCTACCTGGGCGAAGTGCCAACCGTAGAAGCCGTGATGACCGACGAGTTCGACGTGCTCATGGGCTGGGCCGACAAGCTGAGAACCCTCGACGTACGCACAAACGCCGATACGCCGGCTGATTCCGTGGTAGCGCGTCGCTTCGGCGCGCAAGGCATCGGCCTGTGCCGCACCGAGCACATGTTCTTCGAAGACGACCGCATACTGGCCATACGCGATATGATACTGGCCGACGACCTGGTCGGTCGCGAGAAAGCTCTGGCGAAGTTGCTGCCGCACCAGAGGCGCGACTTCGTGGGCATCTTCAAGGCCATGGACGGCCTACCCGTTACCGTGCGCCTGCTCGATCCGCCGCTGCACGAGTTCCTGCCGCACAGCGACGCAGAGTACGCCCAGCAGTCCAAGGCATCGGGAGTGCCGCAAGCGCGGCTGCGCGAACTCGGCGACGCGCTGCACGAATTCAACCCAATGCTCGGCCACCGGGGCTGTCGCCTGGCAATCACCTACCCCGAGATCTACGTCATGCAGACCCGCGCCATCATCGAAGCCGCGCTAATGGCGACGGGCAAGGGCGTAAAGGTGCTGCCCGAGATAATGATCCCGCTGGTGGGCACGACCCCCGAGTTGGCAATACTGCGCGAGCTGGTCGAGCAGACCGCTGAAGAGGTGTTCGCGAAAAAGAAAAAGCGGCTGAAATACAGTATCGGCACCATGATAGAAGTGCCGCGCGCCGCGCTCACCGCTGATGACATAGCGGCCCACGCCGACTTCTTCTCCTTTGGCACAAACGATCTCACTCAGATGGGCTTCGGTCTTTCGCGCGATGATTCGGGCCGCTTCCTGCCCGCCTACATAGAAGCGGGCGTACTCAACGATGACCCCTTTGCTACGCTCGACACGGTGGGCATAGGCAAGCTCATGGAGATCGCGGTAGAGAAGGGCCGCTCCGTGAAGAAAGCGCTCAAGCTCGGCATATGCGGCGAGCACGGCGGCGACCCGAGGTCGATCATGTTCTGCCACACCCTGGGACTGGACTACGTATCCTGTTCGCCGTACCGGGTGCCCGTTGCACGGCTGGCGGCCGCGCACGCGGCCCTGGCCGATCGAGACTGACCAGCCGAAAGCGAGGAGCACGAGCATGGCAAAAAAACCGGCAGCCGTTGAAGGCACGACAAAGGTCGTAGGCATTTTTGGTGACCCGGTTGATCACAGCCTGAGCCCGCGCATGCACAACGCCGCTTTCGCAGAGCTGGAGCTGGACTACGTGTACGTTCCCCTGCGCGCCAATCGTCGCAATCTCAAGGAAGCCGTGCGCTCCATGCGCGCGCTGGGAATCGTGGGCGCCAACGTAACCGTGCCCTTCAAGCAGGACGCGCTCAAGCTCGCGCAACGCCTCACGCCCACGGCCAAGGCCATAGGCGCGGTCAACACGCTGTACTTCGACGACAAGCGATTGGTGGGCGACAACACCGACGGCGTCGGCTTTGTCGACGCGCTGGCGGCTCACGGCCTGCGGGCGCGCAAAAAGCGAGTGCTCATCATAGGCGCGGGGGGCTCCGCTCGCGCGGTGCTGCACGGGCTGCTCGAGGCCGGGGCGGCCGACGTGGTGGTGGCCAACCGCACCCTCTCTCGCGCGGCACAGCTGGCGCGCGACCTGTCGCGGCGGGACTCCCGGGTGCGGGCGGCCAGGCTCGACCTGCTCGACGACTTTGATTTTCTCGAAACGCGGCAGCTGGTCGTCAACTGTACCCCGGTGGGGCTCAAGGGCGAGACCTTCCTCGACTACGACGTGGATTCGACCCCCAGGGACTGCCTGCACTTTGACCTGGCCTACGCGGAGAAGCCCACGCCTTTTCTCGCCATGGCCGCCAGCCGCAAACGCCCCACCGTGGACGGACGCTACATGCTGTTGTTCCAGGGCGCGGCGGCGTTCAAGCGCTTCACCGGACGACGAGCGCCCCTGGCCGTGATGGCCAAGGCGCTGGGAATCAAGCTACCCGGCTGAGCGGGCGGAGCCGTCTTGAAGACGGTGCTGTCAGGGGCTGACCATCCAGCTGGGATAGGCCCCGCTCGCGGCAACCGAGCCGCTGAAAGTCAGGACTTCCTGGGTCGGGTAGTAGTCGTTGTCGAGCATGAACACGTGCAGGTCGAAGAGCGTGCCCGACATCGTGCCGACTCCCTGTATTCCCACCGAGCTCACCTGGGCGGGCGTGGTGCCCTCAGGCACTTCGATGCCTACCTGGCTATAACCCTCGCCGCTGAGCAGGCCCAACGCGCCTCCGCCCGACAGCTGGCCGTGGTCGGACAGGTAAACTACACCGTCCACCACCGCGCGGCCGCGTATGGACTGCGTGCCCACGTCGGTGTCCACGTTGTACTCCACCCACAGGTAGTTGCGCAGGTTACTGGGCTTAGCGGCCGTGGCGTTGGGATTGAGCTCCGTCTTAAACTCGCGGGTAAACTCCTTGGCGCCGACCACCCACGAGACCGGCTCGAGCAAGAGAATGCGCTCACGCGATCCGGTGGCCTCGCGCTCGAAAGGCACCAGGCCGAAGATGAAATCCGAATCACCGTCGTCGGCAATGAGCCCGTTGGCCGTACGCGTACGCACCACCGGGTGGGTACCACCTCGCATGGTGCCTGTAAACGCCGCCATGCTGCCGCTTTCGTCAAAGCGGTGCCAGGCGGCCACGATGTTGCCGGTGGTGTCGTCAACGTCGACGCGCACTATGGTCTCTATGTCGTGCGGACGGCCCCACTGCGAAATCAACACTTCCGGAAACAGGCCGGTGCCACCGTCCTCGTTGCTCCAGGCCATGACGTAGGAATAAGACGTTACCCCCCCAGACGACGAAGCGTCCCAGGTCATGACCACCGGCACGTCGCTGACCCCGTTGCCCGGGTGCACCGAGTAGGGGTTGAGGTTGGTGTCTATTCCGAGCAGCACGGGCGCAACGCGCAAGGCGTCGTAGCCCGGATCTCCCAGCGACAGGACATCTATGGCCAGCGATTCGAGCAGCGCCGGCGCCTTTTTTACACTTCCAAGTTTCTTGCGATAACGCAGGCCCAACGTGTGCACGCCGGCCGACAATGCGCCGAGCTGAACGCGGTAGGCGGTCGAGTCACCGCCGCCGTATAGCACCGCCGTGCCCTGGCTTGCACCGTCCACGTCGTACTCAACGACGATGGCCGTGTCTTCGACGGCACCCCAGTCGGTACCCGGCGCGGCCATGGTGATCGCAGCCGTGCCCTGGCCCTCGGCCGCGGTCTCAAAATGAACCTGCTGGTAACCACCCTTGGAAAGAACCAGCGCGTCGACGTCGAACACCCAGTTGCTTACGTCGGCGCACATAGCCACGCCGCCACAACCGCCCGCGGGCTTGTCGGCTTTCTTGGCACAGCCCACAAGGTCCTTGGGGTACTTGTCGGCCTTGGACTTGCGACGCCGCTTCAGGGCCTTGTCGGTAATCTTGGCCGCTGCCTTGCCTCTGGCCAGATTACAGGCGTCGGCAGCCGAGAGAGCGCAATCACCCGGGCCATCCCAGGAGTCAATGATGGCCGAAACGTAACCGCCGCTGATCTGCGCATCGATAAACGTTTCGCAGGCCGCGTCGAGTCCGTATTCGGATGCAGAAGGCATCAGGCAGAGTTCCGGACAGGACGGGATTCCTTTCTTCGAGCACCTCAGTATCGCCTTCCACTGAGCCTTAACGTATTTTTCGACAGCCTTGGGCTGGGTCGTAAGGGCGTCATCACACTCGGCTGCCCACGCTGCCGAAGGAGAATACCCTGCCAGGGCCAGGCAGCCGAGCAGCGAGAGCAGCAAAGCGGCTGCCCTGTGTTTTCTGTTGGATGAACTCAGTGCCTGGTTATCTGCCATCTCGTATCGCCTCCGAAGTGCCGATCGTGCTTCTGCAGGGCGGCCCCGCATCCCTGTGTGTGCGCGGCCGCAACCTGGAGCAATAATAAACCCACAACCCGGCGCATGGCCAGCCCTAAAGCTCAGCGATCAGTTATTTTCCTGCTTTCACCCCCCGACCGGGGGGGCGAAGGGCGACGCTTAGTTACACGACATCTTCCAGATGAACGGCAACAACTGGTCTGCCCACCGGCTGTAACGGCGCCGGCGGCTGTAGCGACGGCTAGGACAACGAGATCCGTTGTATTACAGCGAAGGTCTTGAGGGCCGTGCCCACGATCAACTATGGTCGCGGGCATGGCCGAAACTTCTGCAGACACGACTAAAGAGGCGTCGTCGGGTGAAGCCCCCGTGCGGGGAGAAACCCGGTGGCCGGGAGAGGCGACCGCCCCTGCCGTAAGGCTGCTCGACCACTACCTCGCCCAGGCGGCCGACAGCGGGGCCTCAGACCTGCACTTTGAACCCTCGGGCGGGCGTATGCAGGTGCGCGTGCGCATTGACGGCAGCCTGCGCGCGCTGTCGCCCCCACCCCGCGGATTAGAAAGCGCCCTGCTCACCCGCGCACGCCTGCTCTCGCGCGTAAACCTGGCCGAGCGACGCCTGCCCTGCGATGGCCGCTTTCGCTGGCAAGGCAAGTCCTCGGTGACACTGGACCTGAGGGCTTCGTTCCTTCCCGTCGACGGCGGCGAAAAGCTCGTCCTGCGCCTGATGCCAGGCGACGGCCGCCCGCGCCCCCTCGAAGAGCTGGGCATGGACGAGGCCGACCTCGCGCTGCTCGAAACCACGCTCGCCCGCCCCTCTGGCATGCTGGTCTGCGCGGGGCCCACCGGTGCCGGTAAAACGAGCACGCTGTACTCTGCCCTGGCGCGCCTAGCCACCCCGCGCAGGGCCACCGTCACCGTGGAGGACCCCGTAGAGATGCGCCTTGACGGTGTTACCCAGGTGCAGGTCGACGACGACGCCGGCCGCAGTTTTGCAGTTGTGTTGCGCAGCCTGCTCAGGCAGGACCCCGACGTGGTGATGATCGGCGAAATGCGCGACGGCGAGAGCGCCGCAATAGCCTGCCGCGCCGCGCTCACCGGCCACCTGGTGCTCACCACCCTGCACACCGCCGACACCCTCGAGGCCGTGGTGCGACTTCGCGACATGGGCGTGGCGTCTTACCTGGTGTCGGCCACCGTGTCGCTGGTGGTCGCGCAACGACTCCTGCGAAAACTCTGCAGCCACTGCCGCCGCCAATCCGAGCCGGCAGCCCACGAATCGCAACTCTACCGTGCCTGTGGACTGGCAGTCCCCCGGGTCCTCGCACGGGCCGTGGGCTGTCGGTGTTGCCGGGGCGAGGGCTACTCGGGGCGCAACGCTGTGTTTGAAGTCATGAGCCGCGAGGGCGGGATCGACCGGCCACCGCGGCGCACGCTGATGACGGCAGCACTGGCGGCGGCCGCTGACCTGCGCACCAGCTTCGAGGAGGCCGTGGCCGCCTGCCCGGCCCCGCACGAATCGCATGCAGGGAGGCCAACCGCGTGAGGACCATAGACGGACGCCATAAGCCCGGACGCCATAAGCCCGGACGCTATAAGCCAGGACGCGGTAAGCCCGGACGTCGCGACCTGCTGGTTGCCGCCACGCGGTTGGGCGAGCTACTCGATGCCGGGCTTTCAACACCCGAGGCCCTGTCGGCGGCCGCACAGCCACGCGACCGAGCCGCGCGCATGGTGGGCGCCGCCGCGGCGGGCGTGGCACGCGGACAGTCCCTGTCGCGCGCACTGGCAACAGCCGGCGCGCCGCTCGACCGGGTGGACCTCGCGTTGCTCGAAGCCGGCGAGTCCGGCGGCGACATTGCCCGCGCGCTGGCACTCCTGGCCGACCGGCTCGAGCAACGCGCAGCAATCCGCAAACAGATAACCGGGGCGCTATCCTATCCCGCCATGCTGATGCTGGTGACCGTGGTCGTGTTGCACGGAATGTCCTTGTTCGTGCTGCCCTCGCTGGCCTCGATGTACGAAAGCATGGGCATCGCCATGCCCACGAGCAGTCGCATACTAATGGCCGCAGGGCGGGCCTCGGCCAGCCATGGGCCGGGGGTTTTGGCCTGCCTGCTGCTGCTGACCTCGCTCGTGATGACAGTGCGCTCGCGCTCACCACGGCTGCGCTTGCTCTGCGACGAAACCCTGCTGCGAGCGCCCTTGCTGGGCGGCATGTTCACCTCCTTTCAGCACGCCGCGGTCTACTCGGTGGTGAGTACACTGCTGGAGGCCGGTTGCAGCGTGACCGACGCGTTGCAGATGTCGGCTCGCTGTACGGGCAACACGGCCGTGGCCCGCGCGCTCGAGCTCGCCTGCCGTCGCATACGCCGGGGCGTGATGCCCGGCACGGCGCTGGGCGCGGGCCCCCTCGATCCATCCGGCGAATCCGCCGGCATACTGCGCGTGGCCGAAGCCACGGGCGATTACCCTGGCGCGTTCGCGAGACTGGCTCGCCTCACCGCTTGCCGGCGCGACCGCGCCGTTGAGCGCTTCGGCAAGCTGGCCGAACCGGCCGCCGTAACCCTGATGGCCGTCGCCGTGGCCGGCGGAGTGCTCGCGCTCTACCAACCGGTGCTTGGCTCGGCCTCATTACTGCAAGGAGGAACACAATGAAACGCCCACTGAGAAACCCAACGGTCACCCGGTTGACCACCGGCAGCCATTCATCGACTGGCGGCGCAGAGAAAGGATTCACCCTTTTCGAGCTGCTCATAGCCGTGGCCATAATCGGCATACTGGCGGCGGTATCGATACCGCGCTTTACCGACTACCGAGCCGCCGCCTTTGACAGCCGTGCCCAGCAGGACCTTCGCAACGTGGCCTCGGCCCAGGAGCTGCACCACGCGACCAGCGACACCTACGCCGCGACCACCACCGACCTGGCGGGCTTCTCGTCGTCGCCCGGAGTGGTGATGGCCATAGCGTCGGCCGACGCCGCGGCCTTCGTGGCAAGCGCCAGTCACCCCGGTGGCAAGAACGTGTACAGCTGGGACAGCGCTGCCCAACCCGCCATGTCTTCGGCCCCGCAGGCGCCGGCTCCTTGAAGACGAGGCTCCCTGGCGGCCGCAACGCCGGGGGGGCTGCTCAGAAGGCAGGCGAATAAGGCCGGCGGCGGCTTGCGACTGCCGTCGGCCGCTATAACAATTCGTTTCGCCGTCCCGGAAGCTCAGGATAGCCGTGATCGAGCGACGCGAAACCGCGCAGAGTAAGAATTAATGCTGGAGTTATTTGCCTTCCTGCTCGGCCTGGCAACGGGTAGTTTTCTCAACGTGTGCATCGTCAGGATCCCGAGGGAACTGTCGGTGGTGCACCCGCGCTCGCACTGCCCCGCCTGCGAACGTGAACTGTCCTGGTACGAGAACCTGCCGCTGTTGAGCTACCTCGCGCTTTTCGGGCGCTGCCGCTCGTGCAAGGAGCCCATCGGCCTGCGCTACCCGGCGGTCGAGCTGATCACCGCGCTGTTATTCCTGGCTCTATCTCTGCAGGGATTCTCAACGGCCGCTTTTTTTGTTTACGCGGCGCTCGCATCGGCTCTGGTGGTCATAACCTTTATCGACATCGACCACTACATCATCCCCGACGTCATCACGCTGCCAACCATCATGGTGTCGCCGGCCCTGGCGTTTTTCGTCCACCACGTGAGCTTTGGAGATTCACTGCTGGGCATACTCGTGGGCGGCGGCCTGCTGTGGTCGGTGGCCTGGCTCTACGAAAAAGCCCGCGGCCAGGAAGGCATGGGCCTGGGTGACGTCAAGCTGCTGGCCATGACCGGCGGACTGCTGGGATGGAAGGCGGCACTGTTCACGCTGGCGGCAGGCTCGGTGGTGGGCTCGGTTGTGGGCATCGGGGTGATGATCGCCCAGCGCAGGGGGATCGGCACGGCGCTGCCCTTCGGGCCCTTTCTCGCCGCCGGTGCGCTGTCCTGGATTTTCTGGGGCCCGCAATTCCTCGACTGGTACCTGTCGTCGGCCGGGGGTTGGTCTGCGGGGACGTGGTCGACCGTTGTGTTGCCGATGATCGGGGCCTGAATGCCGCGGTGAATTCCGTTTCGAAGCCCCCCCCTGCGCGACCCACGAGGCCGCAGCTGGCGGAGCTCGCCCGACGCGACCCGGTCATGGCGCGAGCGCTCAAACACTACGGGCCGTTCCCCGGTTTTCCGCAGCCTGAAAACCGCCGCGCGCCCCACTTCGAATCACTGGCGCGCAGCATCGTTTTTCAACAGCTCGCCGGGGCTGCTGCCCGAGCCATCTGGCAACGCGTGATCGCGCTCACGGCAGGAGCGCGGCTGGCCGCACCGGCGCGCTTCCTGGCCCTGCCCGAAGACCAGCTGCGCGGCGCAGGCCTGTCTCGCAACAAGGTCGCGTCCCTGCTCGACCTCGCACAACGCGCCCATGACGGCAGCCTGGGTTTGCGCCGAGCGGCGTTGCTGGAGGACGATGAAATCATCGAGCGCCTGGTCACCGTGCGCGGCATAGGACCGTGGACAGCGCAGATGTTTCTCATGTTCAAGCTGGGCCGGCTCAATGTCATGCCCAGCACCGATCTCGGCGTGCAGGAAGGCGCGCGCGAACTCTACCAACTCGACCAGCGGCCCACGCCCGGCGAGCTGACCGAGCGGGCCGAGGCATGGGCGCCACTGTGCAGCGTGGCCGCGTGGACGCTATGGCGTGTGAAAGATGGCGACAACGAAGGCGAGTGGTAGGCGGGCAGCCGATCCAGCGCGGCTACCCGCCCGCGGGCTTAAGAAGCTCAGCCCATGCTCAGCTGCAGCGCCATCCATACCACGCACACGACCTGGGTGCCGTACATGGCGAACCTGACCGACACCGCCGCCTCGCTGGCCGAGGCTATGTGAACCAGCGACTGGCCCACGCGGGCAAACACAAACACGCGCGCGAGGTTGTCGAACAGGTCGGAGCCATAGCCTATGGCCGCGGCCACCAGCACCACCGCCGCAAATATGGGAAGGTTCTCAAGGCAGTTGGCGTGGGCACGGTTGAGCCGCCAGTACATATCGCCGCCGTGCTTTTCGCCGGCCGGAAAATCGCCCGAGGCTGCCTTGGCGGTGGCCACCTGGCTTATCCTGACCGTGGCGATGCAAAGCACCAGGAACACCGTCCAGTATACGAAACCCATCAAGCAGTGCAGTGAAGCAGTCATATTGATTCTCCTTTTTTATCGGCGCGTTCCGTCGGCGCGTTATGTCGTCGCGTTTTGCCCGCGCGTGTCGTGGAAGCACAACCCGGCGACCCCTCGATAATAGCCTGCCGAAGGACGGGGGGCCACAAATCATCGCGCCTACCTTGTCACGCCCCGTGCCCACGGCTAACAAACAAGCCATGGATAACAAAGACTACGAGTTCATAGACTGCCAGGTGGACGGCAGCGTTTTAACCATGACCATCAACCGGCCCGAGCGCATGAACGCCCTGCACCCGGCCGCCAACCGTGAGATGGCCGAGGTAATCGATGGCTTCGCCGCCGATCCCGAGCTGTGGGTGGCCATAGTGACCGGCGCTGGTGAGCGCGCCTTCTCAGCCGGCAACGACCTCAAGCACACCGCCGAAAACAAGGGCGACATGGCCATGCCGCCGTCGGGTTTCGGCGGGCTCACGCATCGCTTCGATCTCGTTAAACCGGTGATCGCCGCGGTCAACGGTGTGGCGCTGGGCGGAGGCTTCGAGATCGCCCTGGCCTGCGACATCATACTGTGCTCGGACACCGCCGTGTTCGGCTTGCCCGAGCCCAAGGTGGGACTGGCCGCGCTGGCCGGCGGCATCCATAGGCTTCCGCGACAGATCGGTATGAAAAACGCCATGGGCATGATGCTCACCGGCCGCCACGTGGACGCTGCCACTGCCGAGCGCTACGGCCTGGTGCAGGAAATCTGCGCTCCCGCCCAGCTCATGGAACGGGCGCGGGCCTGGGCCGGCGAGATCATCGCTTGTGCACCCTTGTCGGTGCGCGCGAGCAAGGCAGCCGCCATGGGGGGACTGGGACGACCGCTGCCTGAAGCCGTGCAGATGCGCTTTGACGAGCTCAAGGAGTTGTTCGAGTCCGAAGACTTCATCGAGGGCCCCCGCGCGTTTGCCGAAAAGCGCGCGCCCGAGTGGAAGGGACGCTGAGCTGCAGGGATAACCCTTACAGGGATAGCGCGCGGGCGCGCTCGGCAACCGGCCCGCCCAGGGCTTGCCGGTTGTAACCCACGCGCTTGAACCACAACTGCTGATTACATTCCCAGGTGAAACCCATGCCACCGTAGACCTGCGTGGTGGCCATGACCGACCGGGTCGACACCTCGGCCGAGTGGGCCTTGAGCAGGGCCACCGTGCGAGCCGCGTCGTCGCGTTGCTCGTCCCAGGCGAAGGCCGCGTACCAGCCCAGCGAACGCAGCGGTTCAAGCTCCGCAAAAGTCTCGGCGCACATGTGCTTGACGGCCTGGAAGCTGGCAACCACCCGTCCGAACTGCTCGCGCACACCGGCGTACTCGATGGCCTCCTCGAGCGCCCGCTCGCAGGCTCCAAAAGAATCGGCCGCCAGCACCACGCGAGCAGCGTCGTTCACCCGCGCGACCAGGCCCGCGAGGTCGTCGCTCTCGGCCAGGGCTTCGGCCGGGGTATCGCTGAGCTGTAGCTCGCCCAACTGCCGGGTGGTGTCTATGTTCTGGTAGTCGCGGGCCTCAAGGCCGGCGGCGTCGCGCTCGACCAGCCACGCGCGGGCTGCGCTACCGTTACCCGACACGACCACGAAGGCGTCGGCCGTAGCGGTGTCGGGCACAAACCTGAGCTCGCCCGTGAGCGCGCCATCGCGTTCTCCCAGCTCGCCCACGGCAAAAGACAAAAGCAATTTACCGCTCGATACGCCGGGCAACCAGCGCGATTTCTGTTCGGCACTGCCCGCGCCCGCCAGCAACAACGGCGCGGTCACACAGGCCGAGTGATAAGAAACCGTTGTCAGCGCCCGGCCCATCTCGGTGGCCACCACCACGGCGTCGAGCAATCCGAGGCCGGCGCCACCGTGCTCTTCGGGCAACATCACACCGAGCACCCCTTGCTCGGCCAGCCCCTGCATAGCGGAAGCGTCTCCCGCCGCGCGGCTTGCGACACCCGCGTCGTCGTTGTCCAGGGTCTCGCGCACGCGTTCGATTGAAAGCTCGTCGGCCAACCAACCCCTGAGCGAGTCGCGCAACAGTTCCTGCTCGGGTGAAAGTCCGAAATCCATGCTCAGCTACCCGTCGTCGCCCTGGGTTCGCGGGGCATGCCAAGCCCGCGTTCCGAGATTATATTTTTCTGGATCTGGGCCGTGCCACCGCCGATGATCATGCCCAGCTGAAACATGTACTGCTTCTGCCACGCGCCGTCGTCCACCGCGTGCGGCGAGCCGCGATACAGAATGCCGTAATCCGCCAGCCCGTCGATGGCCAGCGAACAGATGTCGTTGTTGAGCTGGCAGCCGTTGAGCTTTGTGATCAGGCCGGCCGCGCCCGGGTTGCGACCCTTGAGCCGGTCGGTGAGCATGCGCAGGCCGTGGTACTTCATGGCCAGGGCGCGGGCCTCGAGCTGCATCAGCCGGTCGCCGTGTACGAGATTGCCGCCGTTCTGTTCGTCGGTGACCGCGCCAAGCGTTTTGCGGCAGGCGGCCAGCAGGCCCTCGGTAAGCGCGCTCGAACCCAGAAAATTGCGCTCGTGCACAAGCGTAGTCTTGCCTATCTGCCAGCCCTGCCCGCGTTCGCCCACGAGGTTTTCCCGGGGCACGCGCACGTCTTCGAGAAAAACTTCGTTGAAGTCCGAGCTACCGGTCATCATGCGCAGCGGGCGTATCTCTATACCCGGCGTGTCCATGTCGACCAGCAGATAACTGATCCCGCGGTGCTTGGAGGCCTCGGGTTCGGTGCGCACGAGTATGAACATCATGCCCGCTTCTACCGCGGTGCTCGTCCAGATCTTGTGGCCGTTGATCACCCACTGGTCGCCGTCAAGTTCAGCCCGCGTCGACAGACTGGCGAGGTCACTACCCGACCCCGGCTCACTGTAACCCTGGCACCATAGCAACTCGGCGTTGACGGTGGGTGGCACGTAGCGACGTTTCTGTTTTTCGCTGCCGTACTCGAGCAGCGTGGGTACGAGCATGCTTATGCCCTGGCCGGCGGCGCCCTGCGACACGCGCACGGCGCTGAACTCCTCGGCTATAATCATGGTCTCGAGCAGGTCGGGTTCGGCGCCGTAGCCACCGTACTCGCGCGGTATGGTGCGCGCAGCGTAGCCCGCTTCGATCAGAGTTTTCTGCCAGTCGACCACCGCCTGGCTGTGTTCGACCACGCGCATGGTCATGCGCGGTGCGCGGTCGGCATTATCGGCGAGGAACGATTTTACTTCAGCGCGGAAGTCTTCGTAGCGGGGGCCGTAGCTGAGATCCATACCCCGTGTTTAGCCGCCCGACTGCAGTGCGGCAAGCCTGCCCGCGCTCAGGCAGAGCCGGGGGCCTGGAGTTCGGACATGACGGCCAGCAGTTCCTCGGGCGGCAGGGGCTGCGCCTCTTCAGTTGAGTCCTTGCCGCTTTCAAAATGCAGTATGCCCAGGCGATCGAACTCCTCGCGCACGCGCGGCGTGAGCAGCCCGAGGCGCTTGAGGTTAGGCACGATCTTGGAGAACAGCATCTGCCTGAAACCCGTCATAAAGGGCGTGTGTATAGCCCACTGCGTCCAGCGGTCAACGTCCAGGCCCATGCGTTCCCAGACCTGCTCCATCAGCAGGCGATCGTGCATGAGGTGGGTCGCCTCGATGACGAAGTCCTCGCGCTCGCTCAACTCGGCTGATGTCAGTCCGCCTTTATAAATACTCTCAAGAGTGAGCACGCCGAAGGCCACGTGCCGGGCCTCGTCCTGTAGAATCCGCGAGGTAAAATCCTGCAGCAGGGGCTCGTCGGGCATCTGCACCTTCATGAACGAGAAGGCAGCGAGGGCCAGGCCTTCGACCATGATCTGCATGCCCAGGTAAGTCATGTCCCACCTCGAGTCGGTGAGTATATCGTTTAGCAACACGCCCAAATGCCTGTTGACCTCGAAGCTGCGGCCCACCTTCTCGGTGATGTAGCGATGATAGACCTCCACGTGGCGGGCCTCGTCCTGCACCTGGTTGGCGCCGTAGAACTTGGCCTCTTCGTCAGGCGCCTCGAGCACTATCTTAGAGGTGGCCAGTAACGCGCCCTGCTCTCCGTGGAGAAACTGCGAGAGCATCCACGCGTTCATGTTGAGGTTGAGCTCCATGAACTGTCGCGGCTCCAGTTTTTCGGGCGGCGACAGCATTTCTTCCATCACCTTCTGGGCGCCCGCGTGAATGCGTTCGTCTATCCAACCTTCGAGGTCTACCGGGGTGTCCCAGTCAAGATCCGCCGCGTTCCAGCTCGCCGCCTTTCCTTTCTCGTACAGCGCCAGCAGGTCCTCGCGCTCGAGCCTGTAGCCCCAGTCAAAGACGGTGCCGACCTCGGATACAACGGTTTCATGGCTGCCGCCGGGGGGCAGGGGCAGGGGGTGGTTCTGGGTGTATTTCATGGGGGCAATGGACCGGCCGCAGGCGGCCCGCTCAGGTGCGGACACGCGCAGGCGGCAAGGCGTTTGGTATTGTACACCTAATGGCACAGCCCTTCCCAGCGCTGTGAGCACAGAAAAACCCCCGTACCCCCCCTGCCGGGGGGTGCTTTTCATGGATACAGGCACCTGCCGTGTTCCAGGATTGTGAGATTTGGCCACAGCGCTTGATCCGCGCAACTCAAAAAAAGCAGCAGATGCCAGTGCGCCGGACGAGGCAGAGGCAAGGAGCAGCATAACTATGCTCTTGCGCGTGCAGTAAAGGCGCGCGGACTGCCCGGCAAACAGAAAGCTCAGTGCAGCGGCAGGCCGTCCAAGCCGCCGTACTGGGCGTCGCTGACTTCCAGCTTCGCGCCGGCCCGCAGTATAACCTTCAGCAAACGACCCGTGCCTATTCCTTCATCGGAGGGCAACACCGGTAGCATCACCAAGGCTATACCGTGACGACGTTCAACCGACCCCGTAAAGGTGAGCCCAGCCAGCCGCGACCTGCGGGTGAGTTTGATTTTTTTGATCCTGGCCGAGGCCGACAATGCCATCCTGACGGCCGCGAGACGGTCGGCCCTGCTACCATCGAGAGATAGCACTACCTTCTCGCGCTTGCCGCTACGCTTGAGCTTACGAAACTCTTCGGTCATACGCGCAAGCGCCCGATCGGGTTCGCCCAAGCCATCAAACACCAGGGCGGCGGGCAAATCTTCACAGGGATCAACCGGCAGCGCACCGACCAGGCGCAGCATCGTGCAGACCGGATCAGAAGCCTCGAGTCCACCCACGCAGTTGCAGTCGGCAGCGCATACGCAGTCGGCCGCCAACGGGGCCTCGCCCACCAGGCAAAGCGCGCCGCACACCGGATCGCCGGCGTCGACCTGACCACTGCCGTTACAGTCGGCCGGGCGGCACTCGGCGCACTCTATCTGCGTGCAGGCCGGCTCGCAGGTCCGCACGGGTATACCCGACGGACTTCCAGCCGAAAACTCGTCAAGGCAGATTGCCTCTCTTTCGCTACCCGACTCACACGCCAGACCCAGCGCGGCCACCGCGCCATCAACGAAAGGCGAAATCGGGGGGTCGATGTCAGCCAGGCTGAAAGAGCAGGTAGCCACGTTCATGCTACACAAGGCCGAAGGTGTAGACAGGCAATCACCGGTGCAGGTGGCCGGTGCGTCCGTCCGTAGTCGGCCCGAAATCGCCGCCACCGCAAGATCCGGCGACGACAACGAAAGCTCTACCGAGCACAGTTCACCCTTCACACACTCCACCAGCGGCGGCAACGAAAGATCTGCGCAGGGGCACGCGGCAGCATCGGTGCACGATCCATCACAACACACGCCGCTTGAGCAGACAGTATCGTCGGCTACATCCTGCCCCCTGCAGGTGGCGCTGCTGTCGCAGCGGTCGTTGCCAGTACACTCGTCACCGTCGTCGCACACCCTCCCCAGCGCCGGGAGATACCAGCAGAGATCAGCCGGGTCGCCGGTGCACAGGCCAGGCCCCACCTCGCAGGCGCCCGGGTTCAAGCAGGCCACCGGCACTCCCCGGCAACTGCCGTTCACGCAAACGTCAGTGCGGGTGCATGGGTCACCGTCGTCGCAAGCCCCCGCCTCGAAGCCACAAGAGGCCGAGCAACAGTCGCCGTTGGTACTGTTGCCATCGTCGCACTGTTCGATCGCCAGGCGAGCAGGAACGGTACGATCACGCAGTCTGTCAACCCGCCGCTTACCTGCTGCGGCTACCCGCCGACTCGATGTGGTCACAGCCAGGCACACATCGTCAGCATCGGCCGATGGATGGCAGCCGCCCGTCGTCGAGCTCACCACGACCGCAACGTTGCCTGAGATATCGGCAAACGCGGTGTCCGTGGCTTCTGTTATGTTCAGCACGTAGTCACCGGCAACTGACGCTCCGGTGGCCGAACACCAGACGTACTCGAGCCCGGCCGAAGCGTCGATGCCCTCAGCATCGATGGCACCGATGGTGGCGACTGTACCTGCTATGCCGGTGGCGACCGAAGGTGCAGGACCCAGAAGAGCGTCCAGGGATGCTCCGCAAGCCGTGATGGTCGCGCCGGCAGTGAAGTCCAGGGTAACCGTCAATGCACCGATGAGCGGCGGAGGGCCTGCGGGCACGGTGGTTGTCGTTGTCGTTGTCGTGGTGGTTGTCGTTGTCGTGGTCGTGGGAGGTGCCACTGTGGTCGTGGTCGTGGTCGTGGGAGGTGCCACTGTGGTAGTGGTCGTGCCACCGGTAAACACATCGTCATCGCAGGCGGCGCCGAACAGGGCCATGGTCGTGGCCAGGGCCGCCACCATGATATTGGAGCCGAGTTTCATTTTTGAGTCAGTCATCGAAGTATTCTCCTTTCTAAAAGCTTATGTCGATCGGCGCAGAGCCCACGTTTGCAGCACCACGTAAACTTAAGTTTTATCGGCTATGGGGGGGGGAAGTCAAGCACTTAACTTAATATCTTTCTGCCAGCCTCGATTGAGTCCCGCCCCAGGGCGGGCAGCCCCCCGGTCGCGGTTCCAATACGGGGGCGTTCGCTATAAAACTCTGTGTTGCCCGCAATTTCGGGCACTTATGGAGGATTTATATGTTTTCGCTATCCCACCTGCGATCCCTCGTGGTTGCCATTCTGTTTCTGCTTCCCGGTGCTGGAGCCGAGGCCTTTTTTCAGACAACCACCGTTGAGGGCACCATAGGGCGCGACCTGGGCGGCATCTGGTTACTGGTACACAACACCGCGCCGCAGTTTCGCGTGCGCATCGACAAGGACGCAGCCGCCAGCCGCATGCAGGTGGGCGAGATCTCGGCCGAAACCCGGCGCCTGCTCGGACACGGCGGAGTCGTGATAACCGGCTTCAAGGACACCACCGCCCTTTCCGAGGCCCGCTCGATGGGCGTGTTCGAGGGAGACGTCATACTAAAGGTCAACTCGGAGGTCGTCGAAGACCTGGCCAGCTACAAGGAGGCGCTCGAGACGGTGCCCGAGGCCATGTTCCTGGGCTTGAGCAGGCCGGCCCTGCGTCGCAGCGAGGCGAGGGTGGTCAAGCTGCGCTACTCGGCAACGGTGGGCGAGCTCGACGGGCAGTCGGCGGTCGTGTCCGAGCAGGTAGACTTTCGCTTGCTCGAGTCGGTGCTCCCGTTTGCCGACGAGCTTGAGAAAGCCAACAGGGCTTCGGAGCCCTGGACGGTCACGGCCGAGCAGGTGGCTGCCGTCAAGGGCAGCTGGCATAAGCTGCCGCTACCCGAGCGCCGGCCGTTTGTGCGAGGAGAGTACGCCATGACCGCGGCCGACAGCTACGACTCGTCACTGCGCAGGGATCGCAACATCGACGACACCATCTTTGCCGTGGTGGGTAAGCTGCAGGGCTCGCCCATGCTGGGCGGGGGGCAGCGCATAATGGTATGGGGCTTTCGCGACTTCGCCCCGGGGAAAGCAAGCGGCACCATGGTGGACGTAACCATGGGCAGCGCGCCGTTCCCCATAAGCATTGAGTTCAAGGGCACCTTTGAGATGATGAGGCTGGCCGACTGGGCAGACACCGACAACGAAGTAATAGCCGAGCGCAAGGCCGCCGAGGACCGCAAGAAGGCCGCCGCTTACGACGACATAGAGCTGGCCCCCGACGTTCCGGCCGTCCCCGGCCCCTGAGTACCAGCACGCAGATTCCGGTCAGCTGGGGGCAGGTTGTTTCGCGCTGGTCCCCGGCCGCAGCGCACAAAAAAAGGGGCCGCCACCCTGGCTGGGTAACGGCCCCTGGTCTTGCTTCAGCGCAAGCCCGCTTCGATTAAGGAATCGTAGTGGTGTTGCACTGAAGGTGCTGGTCGGTACGCAGTCTGCCCGGTCCGCCGAGTCCGGCTGATCCGTTTATGGCCCCTGACGAGGTCGAGCCTATGCAGTAGGCCGCCACCGTGCTCGGGTCCGTTCCATCCGGTACCCCGGTAGCGGCCACCGGGTACTGAAAACAGGCCTTGGGCTCCACGCTGCAGGTGCCCGCGCCGGGGATGTCGTCTGCGTCGCCCAGTACACCGTTGATGCCGGCCTCGCAGCCCGTCTGGGTGCCGGCGTCAGCCGCGGCGCAGGGCAGGAAGGTCTTGCCATCGCAGAGGTAGGTAAGCGGTCCCGCGGCGCATTCGCCTTCTACCGCGAGGTCACGGCCACCGGCCACCGTGTCGCCGGGCGAGCACAGCGGTACGCAACGGCCCGTGGGGCAGGCGTCCACGCAGTTGCCTGAGCCGCAGGTCGAATCGTCGTCGCAGGGGAGTAGGTCGGTGTTGGCATCGCCCACACAGTGGGTCGGATTGTCCGTGCAGGTACCGCCCGGGCAGTCACCGTCCTCGTCGCAGGCTGTCAACGCCGGTGACGAACCACCTACGCAGACGGTTGCTTCTCCCTTGCCGCCGTTGCCCGTCGAGCAGCCCGTACCGAGCTCGGCACCGGCGTTGCAGCCAAAGTTGCACGAGTTGGGTTCCGGGGGCACGCCGCCGTCACCGGGGCAGGGACAGTCGTAGTTCTCGAAGCCAGCCGCTTCACAGGGCAGAGAGGCAGCCATGGCAACCGAACCCGTGGTGGCGGGAAAGAAATTGATCTCCAGTCCCGCTCCACTGGCGTTGTTGGCCACGTCGGGCGGGCAGTCGTTCGAGGTTATCCCGAAGAAGGTCGTCGCTGCGGCCGGTATGCAGGCCAGGCCGTTGTTGGGCCCGCCCGAGCATAACAGGCCCAGGTTGCAGGTGACGCCAGCGCCGCAGTCGGTGGTGGCCGAGGTGCAGCTCTCGCCGCCCGGGCAGTCGCTGTCAAAGCGGCAACTGGTGGCCGTGGTCACGCTGCAGCTACCCTCGCAAGGAAGGTACTGGCGGGAGCCACTATCGCAGAAGCCTCCGCAGGTCGGGCAGGGTTTTTGTGTACCCTGGCCGAAGCCGCCGCCAGCGATGTGCACGATGCTGTACAGGCTTATGAAAGACTCGCTCGAGCCATCCGAAAGGTTAGACGTGCCACTGGCGTCTTCCCTGAACTCGCTGCGTACACACACCGGGGTGGAGCCGCCGCGTGATATGGGCAGTGGGTCGCCGTTGTTGATCTTTATGCAGTAAGGCGTCACGTCGCACTGGCCACGGCAGGTTTCGCCCGCGTTGCAGTCGGTCTGACGGTCGCAGAGCCCGGTAGCCGCACCGAGGCCGTCGAAGCACTGCGAGCCGCAGTCGCCGTCGTTCTGGCAGAAGGAACCAGCGTTGTTCGTGAAGGTGTCGCAGATCCTGCAGTCGGTATCCTCGTTGACGTTGTTCTGGTTGGCCGTGTTCTTCTCGTCGCAATTTTGTGAGCCGTTGGGGTCGTATGAGCAGACCGGCTTCTGGTAGCCCTCTATGTCGCAGAGGCTGTCAACGCTGTTGCCCGTGCAGCTGCACTCGGTAAGCGCGTCGCAGTCGCAGTTGGTGCGGCGGGTCATGTAACCGGCGCCGTCCGACGTGCCGCCGTTATGGGAGCTGCCGTTCCAGCCGCTGTCGAGGTCGGCCGTGAAACCGTTGGTAAAGCTACGCGCGCGCGCGATGTTTCCGCAGCTGCAGCCAAACACGTCACCGGGGGGCAGGCATTCGCCAGGGCAGGCGCTGTCGTCGGTGCCGTCGCACTCTTCGCCGAGCTGCAGGAAGTTGTGGCGGACCTGGTTAACGACGTTGTCTCCGCAGCTGGCCACCGGGGGGTAAGCCGCCTCGACGAAACTACGCGATGAGTAGCTGCGATCCGAGGGGAGTTCGGCCGAATCCGAGACTTCCTTTACCGCCGCTGTTATGCAGGCCTGCGCGTCGGCCACGCTGAGGGTGGCGCCAACGCCGGATCCGCAGAGGTCGAGGTTAAGTATCTGCGCGTCGGTGCATTTCTTGGCGATTCCCGACTCAAGCTTGCCCACGGCCTTGGCGGTCTTGTCCACCAGCTTGGTATCGATGCTGGTGCAGTCGGAAGGAACACCCACCAGTTTTTCGTCGAGTATGTTGCCACGGCACTTGACGACGCCCTTGGCTATGGTGCCCATGAGCTTAGCCGCGCTCTTGGAAATAGTACCGAGGCACTTGCTGGTGTCCTTGTCCAGAGCGTCGGCGTTGCTGATGCTGCCGTACACCAGGTCTACCATGGCGTCAGACACGCCACTGGTCACGTCGCCCACGCACTGGCCTATGTCTGTGCCCGTGCCTATTGCGTGGCCGAGTATCGCTTCGCAGAAAGGACCGGGGAAGTTGAGGGAGGCCTGGTTGAAGGTATTGCCGTCGCCCTTGCAGAGCTCGTGGACGTTGCCCAAAGGAGGGCAGGAGCTATCGGAAGCGCAGGGAAAGCCCGAAACACTGCAGGTGCTGCCGCAGCTTTTATCACCGGCAGCGGCGGCCTTGGCGATAGCCTTGTTGATCTTGCCAGTGGTCTTGGCGTCGGGACAGGCACCGATCGATTTACCGCTGATGTCGGCGTCGCGGCATTTTGCTATGCCCTTGAAAGCTGTTTTTGACACTTTGGTCATGGCCTTGCCCAGGCTGCCGGCACACTTGAGCTCGGTTTTGGTTACCTGCGCGGCGTAAGCCGTAGAGGCCAGGCCGGTAGCTACAACGGCGGTCAGCACCACGTACAATACCTTCGAAAAAATACCCTTCATTATTGATTCTCCTTTTGCGGGTGCGAGCTTGCGCAGAGCAGCCCTGCTTTGTCGGACCTATAGCCAGACCGAGTGTACCTAAAGTAGGAGAATAGCCCCGAGGTTGTCAAGGCAAAAAGCCAAGTAGCTGGAGGCTATCTCCACAAATCGTGCAATGGTTTCTATTGTACCCACCCGACAGGGGGGGAGGTGCACAAAAAAACCCCCCGGCACCGCTCGGTGCCGGGGGGTTGGACAAGGGCTCTCTGCTTACTCAGTCGTAGGTACGCCGGGGAATCGAGTCGAGCAGTACCCGGCCGGGACCGGGCAGGCCACTTGCGTTGTTTACCGAGACCGACGCGGCCGGCGGCACGCAGAAGGTGGTAGCCAGTAGCGGGTTGTCGGGGTCGGCTACGCCGTTGAGCACGATCGGATCGAGGAAACAGCTGCGGGCTTCGGTCAACGTGCAGCTGCCGCAGTCGTTGTTCGGGCACTCCGAGTTCAGCTGGGCGCAGTCAAAGTCGGTACTGCAACCGATGTAGCCGTCGCCGTTGGCCTTGAGCGCGCCGTCGCAGTTGGTCACCGAGGGGCCCGCCAGGCAGGTGCCCATGCCGGGGTTAGCCAGATCGGCTGAGCACAAGGCATCGGCGCAGCCGTTGGGCTTGCGCGGCGAGCCCTGGCCGAACGACGTGCAGGTTCCAAGGCCTGCCGAGGTGCACTCGGCGTCGTCGCGGCAGGGGAATGTGCCGTCGCCCGAGCACACGGCACAGGCGCAATTGTACGCGTTGAGGGGGGCGTCGCAGGTGTTGCTGTAATTCAGGGTTGCGTTGGCCGTGGTGGCCGTCAGGTTTATTATAAGCCCCTGACCCGTGATGTTGGCAAGCGGGTCGGGCGGGCAGTCGAGGCTGACCACTCCGAAGGTCGCGTCTTCACCGTGGGCGTCGCAGCTCAGTAGGTCGCCTGGTCCACCCGAGCAGGTGCCGTCCTTCACGCCGTCGTCAAAGGTCGCGTCGCCCAGGCAGTTGGGGCAGGGCTGGCTGACGGTAATGCCGGTGTGCACCACGCTGCGAAGCGTGATGGTTATGTTGGCCGAACCATCTTCGTTGTTTACCGTGCCGGTGTAGTCGCTGGCAAGCCTGCTGACCACGCAGACCGGCACGCTACCGGCCGAAAGCGGCAAGGGGGGGCTGAGGATTATGTCGCAGTTTCCCAGGCCCGGGCAGGTGCCGTCTATGCCGAAGGGCACGGTGCAGACCTGCGTTGCGTCGTCGCGGCAGCGCAGGTTGTAGGCGGCCTCACCCGTGGTCTTGGCGCCGGTGACGGGACAGTCCCCGCAGGGCGGGCTGGCGCCCACTCCGCAATTAACGTTGAGCCTGGTCTTGTAGCCATGCGGAAGATCCGCCGAGTGGCCCACGCCGGTATGGCCGGTTTTGAGCGAGCTGCGGCCTATGTCGCCGTTTGGCGCTACGCCGGCGAGCAAGGTGCTGTCAACGCCGGTGGGGCAGATGGTAGCAGTAAGATTGTAAGAAGCCGCAAAGAGCTCATCGGCCGCAGCGTTGGATTCGATCTCGAGGCAGTCTTTGAGATTAGGTATCGAGTCGGTGGCGCAGGAACCTACGTTCAGCAGGTCGGCGGCCGGGCATTTCTTGTCGAGGCCGGCCTCAGCTTTTCCCAGCGCCTTGGCTATCTTGCCCTTGGCGTCGCTGGTTGAGCAGGTAGTCGTGTCGCCGTCGCCGATCTTGTCGGCGCCTTTCTGACAACCGGTACGGTCTTTTACCATGGTGGCCACGAGCTTGCCGTAACCCTTGGCTACAGCAGATGCGCAGCCGGAGTCTTCCTTGGTAAGAAAAAGCGGGTCGGGGTTGCCCAGGATATCGCCGTTCAAGCCTTCCGAAACGTCGCCGCCCAGGCAGGCGAGGCAGGAGGCCAGGTCGGTACTGTCTCCAAGGGGGTTGGACAGAGCGAGGTCGGTGCCGCAGGGCTCGGGGCAGGACAGGTAACTGCCTATGAAGTCTCCGCTTATGGCCTTGTCACCACTCTCGGGACACTTCTTGGCAACGCCGGCCGTGAGCTTGGAGGCTGCCTTTGCCACCTTGCCCTTGACGTCGGCCGCGGTGAGGTCGTTGCAGTCGGTGGCAGAGCCGATCTTACCCCCGTTACGGCTCTTGTGGCAGCCGGCTATGGTCTTGTCGGCCGTGGCCGCCAGTTTGCCGAATCCCTTGGCTATCGTTCCGCGGCAGCCCTGGTCGGCCTTACTCAGCGCGGCCTCGGTCTGCTGGGCTCCCGCAAGTAGAAATAAAGCCGAAATGGCGACTAGAGCCGCCGTGGTAGTAAACTTTTTCATCCTGTTCTCCTTTGTTGACCAAGCGCCTTGCAGTCAGCTGCGTATTGGTACGGGTTCTGCCGCAAGCGCATGCACCGGTTTCGCTCGCCGCCCATTCTGCGCTTATACGGCCTCATGCGGATGCTAGTTCGACAGTGGCCTGTCTGTCAAGGGAAATACGTCGTCTTTCGACTATATGTTGTGTAGTGCAGCATACGCTCCCCCCCGAACGGGGGGGGGAGCGGTCCGGTAGGAACGGTCAGAGTCTTGTCGATTACCGTGAGGCCAATTTGGAGTTGCCGATCATGGGCTGGCTCGCAGGCGGCCGACGCGCTACCCTGTGGGACCCAGGTAGACCATACCCGCGCGGGGATGCCCGGCGCTTTCGCGACGGAGTTAACTACCGGCTGGAGGAAAAAGTTATACATGGATTGTTCTGGATCGAATCGTACTGAAGCCGCTATGAGCGCAACGAGTCGTTGGCGAAGTCCGGCTGCCGCCCCGCGGCGAAGCACGGCACAGGTCGCCTGCGCTGTCGCGGCTGTGCTTGTCACTGGCACTTTGCTCGTGCTGCCTGCCCAGGCCGAGCCCGGCTGTCGCAAGGTGGTAGCGCCCGAGGCCTCAGGCGAGGGGCGCAATGCGCTCAAGGCCTCGCGGGTAAAATGTGCTGACGGCGAGTTCCTTACCGGTGGTGGCTGTTATCCCGAGGAGCGCCCCGAGGCGGACGGAAGCTGCCAGACTTCGGCGATGGGCTACATACAGACCCTGGCCGAGCATCCCGGCTCGACTCGCGGCGCGTTTTACACCTGCATGCAGACGGGCGGCAGTGAGTGCCCGGTAGAGGAACGCACGCGGGCCATGGCGATCTGCTGCAAATTCGACTAGATCCGGCAGCTCGTCGGGCAGGCAGCACGCCCGTCGGGCGACTGACAAGCGCAGCATAAAAAAGGGGGCTACCGTTTCCGGTAGCCCCCTGGTTCTTTATCTACCTGCGCTTAGAACTGCCAGGTTATCTGTACCCCGGATTCGCCACGGCCACGGCTGCCGCCGGCCAGGAACCAGGGTTCGAACAGCTCGCCGCGGTCCACGTCGCTGTCCTTGGTGCGCCCGGCGTATGGATCCCAGGGATAGCCGGCCCAGATTAACTTGGTGGTCCAGTTTATGGCCAGGTTGGGCCTCATGAACCAGTCCAGTCCAAATGCTATTTCCTGGGCGAAGCTGTTCACCGGGTCGACCAGGTAAATGATCGCCGGCACCACGGATCCGCCCTTGTAGAAGCCGAGGATGGCCAGGGTGCCTATGACTTCCCACTGCCGGATTGTGTCACGCCCCTTGCCGGCGGGTGCCGACAGCTTGGGAAGATCCAGCGGGCCGACCAGCCCCACCTGCTCGCCTTGCAGCAGCAGTTCGGTGTCGCTTCCGCAGTTTTCTTCTATGCCCGAGGTGTATCCCACGAAGGCCGGGTTGGGCGATCCATCGGGCAGGTAGCGCGGCTGGTCGTTGATCGCGCAGCGCCGCCGCTCGTGGTTGATAAGGTACATCCAGAACAACTGGCCGGTGAAGAAGAAGGTGGTCTTCTTGTTGAGCGGCCGTATCCAGGTGGGCCGGTCAAACGCTATCACGCCCTTCCACATGTGCTTGTTGCTGATGCCGGGAATCAAGGTGGGCCCGTTGGGCGAGCGATCGAGCAGTGCGGCCTGCTTGTCGCCGTCGTAGAAGGGCAGGTCGAAGTCGATCAGGGTCTCGAACCTCCACACCGTCTGCGTGTACTTGGCCTCGAAGTAGTTCATCGACACCGCCACGCTGTGTACGTAAGGGGCGAAGTATTCCAGGCAGGCTTCGCCGGTGGCGTAGGGCGCAATCACCTGGGTGAACGGGTTGTTCGGGTCCATGGTGACGTTGGCGCAGTAGGTCTCGTTGGGAATGGTGCCGGCCGAATCAGCACCGTTCACGCCCGTGCCCACAAAAGTACGACCGTCCTTGGGCAGTCCACGCACCAGCGCGGTGGGCGACCCGTCGGGCTTCCAGCGCTGGTAAAGGTAGTTGAGCGTCCACTCCATACCGTTGCGCGTGATGAAGTGAAAACGTATGCCGAACTGGCTGTTCTCCAGCGGGTTCTTGCTGTAGTTGCCTTGCTGGAACAGCTCGGTGCCGTTGAGCAAGCCGACGCAGCGGCGGGTGGGGTCACCCGGCGTAGCGTCGTTGGGGCAGAGCGACGCCGACTGCAGCGCGCCGGTACCGCCGGCGTTGACCATCGGGTCGAGCAGTTTCACGCCCCATGGCCTGGGCAGGAAGGCTATCTTGCCGGGCTCCCAGTCGCCGGGGTTCCAGTAGAACTCGAGGAAAGGCTGCGAGAGGTTACCCAGCTGTCTGAAGTCCCACAGTCCCTTTACCATGAAGTGGGGTATGCGCAGCTCGTCAAAGCCGTAGCCCGGCGGCGGGAACTCCTGGAAGAAGTGCCAGCTCAGGTCGATGGCGTTGGCGCGGTCAGCCATGCGGAAGCCGTCGGTCTCGCCCCATACAATCTGCTGTTTACCAATGCGCATCGTGAGAGGGATGTGCTTGAAGTAGAGGTCGATGTAGAGCTCGCGAAACCTCGCATTGAACTTGAGCTCGTCGCGGACGTCTTCGCTGATGGTTTCCAGTCGTGCGAGCCTCCACGCATTGGCACCGGACGAACTACCGTCGAGGTAGTCGCCTTGGAAATCCTTGCGCTCGAGCATGCCCGGCGTGGTGTCGTAGGTACTGTCGTAGACACCCCGGAACAGGCCGAAAACGTCGGACCTTTTGAGCCACGGCACGTTGTAGCGGCCAAAGGCCTTACCGCGTTGCAGCCACTTCCACTCAAGCCGGAGCTTGACCGAGTTGCGCTGCATGATGAAGGCCAGGTTGTCGTAATCCTGGTGCCTCACGAGGTTGGTCGAACGCAGGTGCCCGGAAATGTCCAGGTCGCCGTATTTGAAGCCGGCGTCTGCGTTAACAGGTGATAAAACTGCGATCGCCGCGACGATCGCTATGCTACGAACAAGTGCCCTCATCAGTGTCCCCCCGATCATGGCTGGCCCTTAAGTGGGCCGCGCCGGGTCCGGTCTTTATAGTCGCGACCCGGCTTCTAATGCAACGGCCACCAATTTTTTTCTGTCGGCTCATCGGGGTCGGCTTGCCCGGGGGGAGGGCCGACGCTAGTAACGGAGCCCGGTCAGCGTGGGGAGAGGGATCGGGCCCGGTGGCCCGGCCGGTCTTCAAAACCGTGATGTCGGCCTTTACGGTCGATGGAGGGTTCGACTCCCTCCCTTCTCCGCCAGCAGCACTTTACCCCTCGCTCCGGTCCACACGATTTCGATATGAGATGGAAATTTTCCCAGTTCAAACAGGTACTTAGATTTGGTGAGCAGCAAGGGGGTGGGCTTTTGTGCGAGCTTGTCCAGTACAGACTGCGGGTTGTCGTCACGGGCCAGGGGCCGCTTTGAGTAGAAGGCCAGTGAGTGTCCGGAGGCTTTGTAGGCCAGCAGTTCACGGTCGGCTGGGGCCGCGGCCATGAGTTCTAGAGCGGCGGGCCGCAGGCTGCGCTGGCTGTTTATAAATCCGGGAGCCAGGCCCCAGGCCGTGGTCACCAGGACTGCCGAACTGAGCACACCCGCGAGCACGGTAGCCTGCGAATCACGGTCGCGAAGTCCACGATGGGCCAGCCTGAGCGTGGCCAGGGGCGCCAGCCCGAGCACGAAACAGCGGCTCAGCGGAACATCTCCGCTCAAGGCCGTGTACACGGCGACGATGGCGGCCAGCAGGCAGGTCACCGCCGTCCATCCCATTTGCATGAAGGCCACCCGTCGTGGCAGTCCCTGGTTGGTGCGTGCGCGGTCGACCAGCCAGGCCGCTGTCAGGGCGGCCAGGGGCGCAAAGGCCGGCAGCATGTAAGTGATCAGCCTGCTGCTTGCCGGAAGAAAAAACGCGATCACTATTGCAGCCCACAGCGCCGCGAACACGTCGGCTTTCTTTCTGCCACCGGTTAGCCGCCCCGCCAGTCTTTCCGTCAGTGCGTCGGGCAGGTAGAAAATCCATGGCAGCAGGGCAAGGGGGAGAGCCAACAGGTAGTAGGTCCAGGGCTGCTGGTGGCCGACGGCGCCCGCGACCGCATAGCGACCCAGGTTATGGGTGAACAGGAAGGTTTCTATGTACTCGGGCTCGGCCAGCCACGCGGCCAGGTACCAGGGGGTGGCCACGGCCAGTACCAGCAGGCCGCCTCTTACGATCCGCAGGCGTCGCAGCGTGGCTGTTCCACCGAACAGCGCTACGCAGGCCAGCGCCAGGCCGCCGGCCAGCACGATGGCGGCCGGGCCCTTGACCAGGGTCGCGACTCCCGTCGCGAGGTAGAAGGGCCAGGGAGTGCGCGGACGGCGTCCGGGGTCGAGCAGCCAGCTGCCAAGGCAGGCAAAGGCGGTGGTGAGCGCGGCGGTGAACAGCATGTCGACCATGGTCCATCGCGCCACGGCCATCAACAGCGTGGTGCTCGACAGTACCAGCGCGGTCATGCGACCCGTGGCCGCTCCCCAGGCTCGCGACGCCCACCAGGCCGTGATCAGTACTGTCCACAGGCCCGCAAGCAACGATGGTAACCTGGCAGCCAGCGCGCTCGGTCCGAAGGCCGATAGCGAGGCCGCGACCAGCCAGTGGAAGGCCGGGGGCTTGTGGTAATAAGGCTTTCCGTGCAGGCGAGGTGTGAGCAGGTGGCCCGTGGCCACCATCTCCCGGGCGATTTCGGCATGGCGTCCCTCGTCGGGTTCCATCAAGTCCAGCTGGCCCGCCCAGGCGGTGAGCAGGAAAAATACGGCCCCGGCTATGGCCAGGTTGGTGGCGGCCGAAGGTGAATCGAGGTTCAGTTCCAGCCCTCCTGTTCACCATAGAACAGTGGCCCGCCCAGGTGCATGGCGAAGCCCAGGCCCAGTACGAAGCAGAGGTCGGCCTGTTCTTCGTTGGGCGCGACACCGACGTCGACCAGTTCTCGTACCTTGGCGTGCAGGGCATTCATGCATCGCTCTACGATTTCGTTGTCGGACGCCACCCGGTCGCCGCGGTCGGGTACGAGCGCGGCAAGCCCTTCCCACTCGGCGGTGGCCGCGCCGTCGCTGTAGTTGTAGAAGCCGGCGCCAACCTTGACGCCGTTGCGCCCGGCGTCTCTGAGCGCCCACACCAGCGGCTGGCCTACGCCGCCTTCCTGCTCGGCTATTGTGTCCATCATGCCGGCTGTGACGTCTACGCCGGCCATGTCGCCGAGCTCGAAGGGGCCCATGGGAAACACCGACGTCTTCATCGCCGCGTCTATGTCGGTCGCCGGGGTCCCCTCGCGGTAGATCTGCTCAGCGGCCAGCATGTAGGCGGCAAGCCCGGCGTTGACCAGGAAGCCGGCGCTGCCGTCGCCAAGCACGACCGGGGTCTTGCCTATTTTTTTCACAAACGAGTGCGCGGTGGCCACCGACTCATCGCTGCTCGCGGCCGAGCGCACCAGCTCGACGAGTTGCATGCGCGGGTTTTCGGCGGGGCTGAAGAAGTGCAGGTTTACAAAACACGAAGCGTCGCCGCCGCCCTCGGTAAAAAATTTGTTGAGCATGCCCGGGCCCATCGAGCTCGAGTTCGAGGCTACCACCGCGCCTGCTTTCATGACCGCTCCCAGTTCACGGTAGAACTCGGCTTTCACCTCTCGGTTTTCCATGCGCGCCTCGACCACCAGCTCGCAGTCGGCCAGCTGCGCCACCGACGTGGCCACCGTAACCGAGGCGATTTTTTCTTCCACCTGTTTTTCGTCGAGGCGGCCCTTCTTGACCAGGCGCGCGTACTTGGCGCGGAGCTTGTCCGCCACCGAGTCGGCGAACTCGGGCAGGGGTACGTGGGCCACCACTTCGTAGCCGGCCTCCAGGGCCAGCCAGGCGATGGCGTTGCCCATGAAGCCGTCGGCACCGTCTACGCCCACGCGGGTGATCTTTGCTGCGGTGGCGAAGTCGCGAGGGAGTTTCTGCACCGCCTGCTGGGTGAAGAAGAACCTCATGCCGGCCTTGCCCTGTGCCGAGCTCGCCACCTCGATGAAGGCGTCGCGTTCAAGGCGGTTGGCCTCGCGCAGCGGCAGCGAAGCACCTTTTATCATCACGTCCAGCGCCACGTAAGGCGCGCGCGGGTCGCTGCGGCCGCCGGTGGCGCGCTGCACCGTGGGTAGCACGAGTTCCCTCAGCGATTCGGCGTCGGCCAGGTCGGCAGGAAGGCTGCGGTCGAGCGTGGGCAGGGTTTCGCGCAGGAACTTATCGGCAAAGCTGTCGGCGTCTTCGCCCTCGGGGACCAGGGCGTCGATCATGTTGATGGCCGCGGCGGCGGGTGCCTTGAAGTTGCCCCCCTGCAGCACCGCAGTGAAACCGGCCGCGCCCGCGACCGGGTCGTTTGCGTTGATGAGTCCGCTGCGCCGGGGCATGCGCTGCGTGCCGCCCAGTCCGGGGAAGATGTTGAGTTTGATTTCGGGGAATCCCAGCGTTGACTTCCCCGTGGCGACGATGCCATCGCAGGCCAGCGCGAGTTCGTAGATGCCTCCGAGCGCGTAGCCGTCGATGAGCGCAACCCAGGGCACTTCGCCCTCCTCTATGCGGTAGAAAGTCTCGTGGCCGGCGTCGATGAGTTCCTCGAGTTGTTCACGGCTGCTGTTTTTGAGCTCGCCGATATCGGCGCCCGCGCCTAGTCCGTAGCGGTTGCCCTTGAGTATGACCCCCGCGAGTGGCGTGTCGGCGTGCAGCTGTTCGAGTTCTTCGACCAGTTGGCCGAGCTCGGCAATGGCCGCGCGTGACAGGGTGTTCATCGACCCCGAGTCGAAGCTCACGTGGGCAGTGTCGCCTTTGAGTTCATAAGAGAAGAGTTTCATGTGTCGTATTTTCTCCTGCGGCCCGTGCCGCTTCCGGTTGGCTTCGTAGCCCGGCTCGCCATTGAAATCCACCTCCCCTTTTCGGGGTCAGTTAAGCGGCAGCAGGTTGAAGGGGGGCAGGCCGGTGGCCAGGGGGCCGTCGAGCAGCGGCTGGCCGGTAAACGCAGAAAAGGCCAGCAGTCCCGGGGCGGGCGGGCCGTCGCCGCCACAGTCGTGGTCGGCCAGCCACAGGCTGCCATCGTCGGCCAGCTCGAGGTCGGACAGCAGCGTGGCGCTCGCGAACAGCAGGCGGTTCACTTTGCCCAGCGCCAGGTCGAACTCCACCAGCGATACGGTGAAGACCGCGTCTGCCACCAGGGCAAAGCCGCGGTCACGTCCCGCCATGACAAAGTCGACGAGGTCGCCTCCCAGCTCGTTGCCCGTAATGAGCAACCCGTGGTCAGCCAGGCTGTCGGGGTCCAGCGCCTGTATGCCGCCGTCGTCGAGGTCGCTGAACAGCAGCCCGGGCCCACCCACCAGCAGCTCCCCGCTGCCGGGCCGCAGCAGCAGTCCCTTGGTTTCGGCAAAAGGATTGCTGATTGCCAGGTCGGTGGAGGCCAGCACCGAGCGGCTGACGGTATCGATGACCAGCAGGCGGCCGGGGCCGGAAGGGCGGAAGAGATCGTTGCGGTCGAGCAGCTGCAGCAGTACCAGCAAGCGGTCGCCGCGTAGCAGCAGCTGGTCCATTTCCGGTATGCCGTCGGCGTCGGCCCATGCCGACAGGTCGATTTCGTCCACCAGGAAGTCGCCGCAGGTGGGCCCGGCATCGGGGTCGGCGAGCAACAACAGTGCTGAGTCGTAGCGGCTGATCCAGGCCAGGCCCCGCGCGTCGATGACCAGGTCGTGGGGGTTGGCGGGGCCGGTGCTGCACTGCCACAGGGTGGTGAGCTCGGCGGCCGGGTCAAGCTCCTGCACGTTGTTGGCAGCGAAGCGGTTCAGGGCAAATACGCGGCCGTCCTGCTCGCGCAACACGCTGTCGCCGGATAGAAGGCCGGGCAGGTGGCGCACGAGGCTGCGCGTGGACAGGTCGATTTCGGCTACGCCACCAGAAATAAAACCACAGCCGGCCGTGGCCACCAGCGCGCGCTTCTGCAGGGCGCCCGCGCAGCCCAGCGTAGGGCGCAGGCCCACTGCTGCCTGCAGTGTCGCCAGCGCGTCGGACGCTTCTATGTTCCCGCTCCTGTTTATATCGGTACGTTTGAGGCGGTCGCAGCCGGGTGAAGTCGGGCAGGGATCGGCCAGTCCCACTGCTGCCCCCAAGGTCCACAGGGCGTCGCTGGCCTGGGTGTAGCCATCGCCGTCTGCGTCACCGCACAGGGCGATGCTCGAGGAAGGCAGCGACAGCACGACCAGTAGTGCAGTGGTTATCAGGCTGGAAGTGTATTCAGCTTTCATTGTCGCGGCTGGTGGACAGGCCCAGGAACAGGGCTCGCCCGGGAACCGGAAACCCGAACACGTCGGGCGTCTGCTCGTCGGACAGGTTGTCCAGTTGCAGTGTAAATTTCCAGTCGTCGCTCGCGCGCCAGGCCAACTCGAGTCCGTGCCGAGCCGAGGAGCCCGACGATAAGACGTTGGCCTTGTCGTAGTAAACGGTGTCGCGGTACTGGTAGTTCCAGGCTATCGATGCCGGGCCGCGCTGCCACGTCGCGCGTCCAAAGAGCTCGCGGTCGGGGATGCCCGGCAGGCGGCGGCCTGACTCCGAGGGCTGGCCCGACAGGTTGCGCGCATCCTGGCTGGTGAGATTGGCTTCGAGCAGCAGGCTGCCGCCCGCTTGGCCCGTGAAAGGGATGCGCCCCAGCCTGGCTGTCGCCGACAACTCGTGGCCGCGTACACGCGCCGAGCCGATGTTAACGGCCCTTGTCTGGCGCGTGCCGGTCTGGATGAAAACGATACGGTTGTCCGAGTCGTTGTTGAACCAGGCGTACTCCAGCCGCGCCGAGTTTTGGACACCCGGTCGGGCTCGATGCCAGGCGCGCTGCCAGCTGAAGCCGAGGTCGCGGTTCAGGCCGCTCTCGGGTTCGAGGTCGGGGCTGGCCAGCGAGAAGCCGGTGTTGCCGAACAGCTCGGAAAAGTCGGGCGCGCGAAAGTAGCTGCCGATGTTGCCCTTCAGCAGCAGCGTCGGTGTCGCGTTCCACGACAGGCCCAGGCCCGGGTCGAGCGAGCTCGCGCGTTTTGACGTCCCGCCAGCGGAAGACGCAAAATCGTTCCACAGCGATTCGAAGCGCAGCTGCGGCGCGAGCAGCAGGCCGGCGTTCTCGATCAGAAGTTCATCGCCTACCGCGAGCGCCAGCGAACTGCGCTGGGCAGCCGAGCGCAGGGTTCCGGAACTTATCGCGCGGCGTTCGCTGAAATCCTCTAAGGCGCCTTCGAAGGACAGCTCGGCAAGGTGCGATCCGAAAGCGAGGCGGTGGTTGCCGCGAAGGCCCACGCGCCAGCTGCGATCCTCACCCTTAGAGTAGCCGAGTCCCAGCCCGGGTTCGCCGGGCGCCCGGGGGTCGGCGAGAGTGTTGTCCTCCAGCAGCAGGTCCAGCGCCAGGCTGCCGTTGTCCTGGTCCAGGGTGATGCCGGCAGTGCCGCGCGAGCTTCGCCGCCAGGCCTTCAAAGACCCGAACGGTGGCAGTCCGGGCAGCCCATGCTCGGAGTGGTAGGCGCTGGCCGAGACCTCCAGCCCGCGCTGCTGGTTGAGCTCCTGTCGCCAGCGCGTACGCAACGACAGGGCGCGGCTGTCGTTGTTGCGCCGTCGCTCGACGCTATCGTCGAGCGGATTGAGTGGAGTGCCGTTGTCGCTTGGGAACTCGAAGTCGCCGCGCGTGGAACGAAAAGAAAGCGACGCGTCGAGTTGTCCGTCGGCCAGCGGTCGATCAGCGTCCAGGGCCACGCGCCAGGTGTCAAGGGAGCCGACCGACAACGAGGTGGCGAGGCCGGGCTTACCTCGGCGGGTGACCAGGTTGACCACGCTCGCCGCACCGGCAGCGGCCATGCCCACAGGAACAGAGCCGCGGTAGACCTCGATTCGTTCGATGCCGTCCAGCGGCAGGCTCGAAAGATCGACCACCGCGTCGGCCGCGCGCGTCATCGGCACGCCGTCGAGCAGCACGCGCACCTGGGCAGCCGTTGAGCCGCGTACCGACAGGGTGGCAAAATCATCGCGGCCGCCGAAGCGACGCACCTGCACGCCGACCGCCTGCTCGAGCAGCTCGGCCACGCTGTGGTAGCCCGACCAAGCGCTGGACGCGGCGATGTTCGTGGTAAAGCCCGTGCCACTTCCAGCCACCGTTCCATCGGCTGCACCGCCCACCTGCTCGGCCGCGTACACGACCACGGCGGGCAGCCTGCTGGCGCGCGCGGGCCTGGCCAGCGGCTCTTCCTGCTCGAACACTTGCGCCTGGGCGGCAGCATCTGCCGGCGTGAGCGCCGGCAATACGGCCAGTGTTGCCAACAGCAGCAGGCCCGGCGGCAACATTGCCGGGATGCGTGCTCCGGGGTGCTTTTGTCGGCCGTCACGGCCATGACTGGGAGCCGTTCTAGTGGCTGCCGTCGAAAAAAAACGAGTGTCGATACTGGGATCTACCGGTTCCATAGGCACTACTGCACTTGCACTGATAGCGCGCTTTCCTGACCGTTTCGATGTGACGGCCCTGGCCGCCGGGCGCCGTGTGGCCGAAGTCAAGGCCCAGGTGGAGCAGTTTCGCCCGTCGCTGGTGTCGGTGGCCGACGCCGACGACGCACGCGAGTTGGCCGAGCAGCTCAAGGGCACGTCCACACGCGTCACGCACGGGGCTGCTGGCCTGGTGGAGGTGGCTACCGCGCCGGGCACCGACGTGCTGCTGTCTGCACTGGTGGGGGCGGTGGGGCTGGAGCCCACGCTCGCGGCCGTGGACAAGGGCTGCACTGTTGCCCTGGCCAACAAGGAAGTAATGGTCGTTGCCGGCGAGCTGCTCTGTCGCAGGGCTGCGGCTTCGGGCGCCCAGGTGCTGCCGGTGGACAGCGAGCACAACGCAATTTTTCTCGCCCTGCAGGGGCACAGGCGGCAGGACGTGAGGCGACTGGTGCTCACCGCGTCGGGGGGCCCGTTTCGTGGCCTGCCGCGCGAGAAGTTGGCCCGGGTCACCCGCGAACAGGCACTGGCCCACCCCAACTGGGACATGGGTGACAAGATCAGCATCGATTCGGCCACGATGATGAACAAGGGCCTTGAAATAATTGAGGCGCGCTGGCTGTTCGACGTCGACCCGTCGACCATAGAGGTAGTGGTTCATCCGCAGAGCATCGTCCACTCCATGGTCGAGTACGTGGACGGTTCGGTGGTGGCGTTGATGGCCATTCCTGACATGAGCATACCGGTGGCATGCGCGCTTTCATGGCCCGACCTTCTCGATCTTGACTACCTGCCGCGCCTTGACCTCGCCCGCGCGGGCACGCTCAGCTTCGAAGCGCCCGATACAAAGGCGTTTCCCTGTCTCGATCTCGCGTGGCGGGCGCTGGCGCTGGGGGGCAGCATGCCGGCGGTCGTCAACGCTGCCAACGAGGTGGCGGTGGCGCGTTTTCTCGCCGATGACATCGCGTTTCTCGACATCGCGGCGCTCATCGGGGACGTCATGGCTGGGCACCAGGCGGTTGCCTGCGACGAGATCGGACCCCTGCTTGAGGCCGACGGCGAGGCCCGCAAACGCGCCGGGGGTTGGTCGGCGGACTGACAATATGGCAGGCGAAACTCCACAGATCATTCCCATGTCGGGTGGCCGGGGTCGCGGCCGTGCCTTGCGCATAGTGGCGCTTTCGGTGCTGGTCTACACTATCGAGTGGGGCATGGTGTCGCCCCTCGAGCTTGCCGGTGACCCCCAGCGCATGGCCATCCCCTGGGCCATGCTGTCCTTGTCGGGTCCGTTGGCGCTGGGCGTGTGGACCTGGGAAACCACTGGCCAGTCGGGCACCCGCCTGACCGTCATGTGGGCGGCTCTGCTGGGCACGGTGGTTTACGCGCTCACCGGCATCGTCGGCCTGTACGTGTTCTCCTGAGCTGTATGGCTGCCCGGAAGCCCAGGCGCTTAGTCGCCGAGCTCGTCCACCGGCAGGCCTAGCGCTCGGGACACGTAGGCCCGGTAGCGTTTCTGCAACTCGCGGGTGAGTTCTCCCACTTTTCCGTTGCCTATTCGCTGCCGTCCCGCGCGGGTGACGGGCACCACCTCGATGGACGACGAGGTTATAAAGACCTCGTCGGCCTCGGCGAGGTCTTTGACCGTGAGCGGGCGTTCGACAACGGGGCCTATCTTGCGGCCGAGCCGTAGCGCCAGCGCGCGGGTTATGCCCGGGAGCACCCCGTCGGCTACCGGGGTGGTGACCAGTTGTCCGGCCATCACCGCGAACACGTTGCTTGTCGTGCCCTCGAGTACGGTGCCGTCTTCGAGCCGGTACAGGGACTCAAAGCAGTTGCGCTTGCGAGCCTCGGTCCTGCCGAGCACGGCAGTGAGGTAGTTCGAAGGCGCCTTGAGGTTTCGAACGGCCGGGTTGACGCCGTCGCCGAAGTCCACCAGGTGAACGGCGACGCCGTTCTCGCGGGCTTCGGCCAGGCCCGGCTCCAAGGGCCTGAACAGTATCAGCCGGGTTGGTTTCCGGCGTGGCCCCGGCACCAGGGTCACCGGCCCGGTACCGCCGGTGATGGTCAGCCTCACGGCACAGGAGCTGTCGGCCATCCCGTTTTTGCGGCCCAGGGTCAGCGTGCGCCCTTCCCAGTTCTCGTCGGGATCGAAGGGGATCTGCAGCATGCGGGCAGAGCGCTTCATGCGCTGGACGTGCTCTTTTACGGCGAAGGGTCGTCCCCGGTAGGTGCGCCAGGTTTCGAACAGCCCCTCGCCGAAGAGGAAGCCTCGGTCGAGCGCTGGGATGGTGGCCTCAGCAAGTGGCAGGTAGCGACCGTTGAGAAAACAGAGCGGCTTTTTCTTTGTCGGCCTTTTACTCACGCTCGCGCTCCGGCTCGCGAAGGTCCTGCGGCGTGAGACCTTGACCGCAGTGTCAGCGCTTCGAGAAAAGCGCGGGCCTTGCTGCGTGTTTCTTCGTATTCGTTTTTCATGGTCGAATCGGCAACCACGCCACCACCGCTGCGATAGCGCAGTTGGCCACCGGAGCCCACGGCCGTGCGTATAGCGATGTTGAGGTCCACCGAACGCGGGCCGTTGAAGCTGCCGCAGCTACCGGTGTATACGCCCCTTTCTTCCTGTTCCACCTCGGCTATTATTTCGACGGCGCGGATTCGTGGCGCGCCGGTTATCGAGCCGCCGGGAAAAACCGCCCGCAGGATTTCTTCCAGCCCCGTTCCCGGGCGCAGTCGACCGCGGACCTCGGACTCGAGGTGATGCACGGTCGCAAAGCTGCGCAGGGCGGCAAAGTCGGTAACTTCTACACTGCCCGTGGCACACACGCGGCCGAGGTCATTGCGCTCGAGATCAACAATCATCAGGTGCTCGGCCATCTCCTTGGGGTCGGCTAGCAACTCGGCCGCAGCCGCCTCGTCGAGGGTGGGTTGAGCGGCGCGCGCGCGGGTTCCCTTGATCGGAAAGGTAGCTATTCGCTCGCCGTCTATCGCCAGCAGGCATTCGGGCGAGTTGCCCAGCACCTGCAGCCCGCCACAGTCCATGAAGAACCCGCGCGGCACGGGCTGGTGACGACGCATGCTCTCGTACAGTTGCCAGGGCTCGGCGTCGTAGTGGACCGCGATGCAACGCGACAGGTTGGCCTGGTAGATCTCGCCGTCGCGTATGGCGCGGGCTATGCGCGCAAACCCGTGAGCGTAGAGTTTTCGGTCGTTGTCCTCGTCGCGCGCTTCGCAGTCGAGCACGGGCAGGGGGGGAGGGCAGGCGTTGGTCGACCGGCGGCTGAAATCCAGTTCAAAACTTTTACCGCTCGCGCGGTCCCAGCCCTGCACCCGGTCGTAGGTGCATAACACGGCAAGCGGCTGATTCGACGGTCGCGCAGCCCTGGGCATGCGTTTCTCTATGAAAGCGCCCAGCTCGTAAGCTATGAAGCCAACCGTTCGTGGCAGTGGGCCCACGCCCGGTGGCACCGGGGCCAGGGCTTCGGCCTGTCCGGCGTCAACGAAGCGCGCGATAGATTCAACCGGCCCGAGGTCGGGGCTGGTCCAGGCGCCCTCGCTCCACAGCCGTGACTGCCCCGACGGCTCTACGAGCAACATCGACGCTGGCCGCGAACCGGCCCAGGAGGCCAGCCCTCCGCAGCTCGGCCCCGCCCGGTCGAGCATGAAGGCCCAGGGCTTGCCCGCGTTGTCTGACAGCAGCGACGTGGGGGCCTGCGTCGCCTGTCCTGCGCGGGTTCGGGTCATCCTCTACCTGTTAGGTGCGGACCCCCGTGTGGTCAAGCGGGCTTGCTGCGCCGCCAGCACGGGAATAGGTTCCTCTCGTGGAGGCACCGCTGGAACTTCTGCACTCGGTGGCCCGTTGTACGGTTGCCGTCGACGTGAATGTGCCCCCGGGTCATCCCACGGTCGCAGTGCTGGGGCTCAAGCGCTCGGGCAGCGGCACGGTCGTCGACGAGGCCGGCCTCGTGCTGGTTCCCAACTACGTGGTAGTTGGTGCCGACAGCGTGAAGGTGACCGACCTCGAGGGCTCCAGCGTAGAAGGGCGGGTTATTGCCCACGACTACGGCAGCGGGCTGGCGGTGGTCGACATCGACAAGGTTGTTCCTGCCATAGCGCCCGGCGATTCGAACACCGTTGATCCCGGCAGCGATGTTTTTATAGTGGCCGCCACTGAGGGCATGGGAAGGCGCACGGCCAGTGGGGTGGTTACCTCGGCGGAGCCCTTTGATGCCTACTGGGAGTACCGCCTCGAAAGAGCGCTCAGCCTGTCGGTGGCCAGTCCGGGGCAGGGTGGTGGCGCGCTGGCCAACAGCAGGGGCGAGCTGCTGGGCATTGTCTCGCTCAACCTGGGCATAGTCGGCCGGCAGTCGTTGGCGATTCCGGCCGAGCATTTTTACGACCACAGTGAGGAGTTGCTGGCCAGCGGCCGCAGGGTCTCGCGCCCGGCGCGGGCCTGGATAGGAATGCTCTGCTACTCGCTGCCCGGGCAGACGGTGTTGGCGGGCATAATGCCCGAGAGTCCGGGTGAGCGCGCGGGCCTGCACGCTGGCGACGTGATGCTGGCGCTTGACGACACCGAGCTCGAGGACCGCGCGGATCTCTACCACCTGTTGTGGATGCACAAGCCGGGCGACACCGTCCGCCTGCGCGTGCAGCGAGAGGGCGAAATACTCGACCTGCCGGTGGTCACCGGTGACGCCGAGGACTATTTCTCGTCGGACGAAATATCGGCCTGAGCTCCCAGCCAGGCCGGGGCGCGGTCGGACGGTCCCCTGAGGACGAAAAACAGCAGGCCTATGCCGGTAACGGCTAGCGACACCACGTACATGGCGGAGTAACCGTGGTTTTCGACTATGGTTCCGAAGAGGAACGAGCAGGCCGAGATCCCCAGGCTGTACGACCCGGTGAACAGTGACTGGGTGCGGCCTATGTTTTCGGGGTGGCTCCAGTCCACGACCAGGGCGTTCATGGTCGGGTAGAGCAGGCCCTGGGCCAGGCCGAACACGACACCGGCAGCCAGCACCATGGGGAGGTCGTGGGCAAAGGCGAGCATGGCCACGGCCAGGCTCATGGTCGCCATGGCCGGTACCAGCACTGCCCGGCGGCCGAAGCGGTCAGACGCGCGTCCGAGAAATATCCGCGTGGCCACGGCCGATATACTCCAGCAGGTAAAGAAGAGGCCAACGCGACCGAGGTCGAGCCTGGTGATCATCGCCGGTACGAAGGTCTGCACGCTGCCAAATCCGAAGCCGTAGCAGAGCATGGCCAGGCAGGCGGCGATCACTGCCCGGCGTGCCATGCCCCTGTCGGCCGGCGTGTCGTCGGGGTGGGCGTGCAGCTCGGGGGGGCGTGGCAGCAGGCAGCTGACCAGGAAGGCGGCCACGCCCACCACGGCACCGCAGGCAAACATGTGGTCAAAGCTGAAGCGGCGGACGATTTCCTCGCCCAGAACAGGGCTTATGGCGTGGGTGAGTATGGTGGAGATGCCGAACCAGCCCAGTGCTTCGGCCCGTCGCGAGGCCGGAGCGAAGAGTACCGCGAGGGTCTGCGCGCCGGTAAACGAGCAGGTGAAGGCCACGCCCTGCACCGCGCGCAGGGCGTAGATCTGCCAGCCTATGCCATCAACTCCTATGAAGGCCAGCGAGGTGAGGGCTCCCATCGCCGTGCCGAGGATGAGAAATCGCCGTCTGCCCATCCGGTCGAGCAGGTAGCCCACCGCTGGCAGCACGATCAAGCCAGCCAGGCCCGCTATCCCTATGATCCTGCCCGCCGCCTCTTCACCGCCGCCTTGCTTAAGAACCCAGACCGGCAGCAGGAAGAAAAAAGCGAAATTCAAGAACGAGAGAAAGTTGGCCAACGAGACTGTAAAAAAGGCTAACGGAATGCGAGCAGGCATCCCCTCTTTCTAGCCGCAGCGCGACACACTGGCAACGGATTGCGATAGGGCTTGTAATGTCCCCCCCGGTTGGGGATGATGGGTGGCGGTCCCATGTACAAGGACTGGTTTTCCCTACGCGACCTGCCGTTCCGGCTCAGCCCGGATCCGGACTTTATTTACTTCGGTGAACAACACGCCGAGGCGTTCGCACACATGCGCTATGGGGTCGACGAGGGCAGCGGCTTCGTGGCCGTTACCGGCGAGGTGGGTTCGGGCAAGACCACACTGGTGAGGGCGCTGATGCGCGACTTGCGCGATGCGGGTAACCTGGCCTGGGCCTACATCTTCAACCCCGTGCTGAGCCCGGTCGAGTTGTTGCAGACAATCAACGCTGAGCTCGGCCTGCCGTCGCGCAGCAGGAGCAAGAAGGAACTCACCGAGCTGCTCAACGAGTTTCTCATCAACCAGAAAGCCGACGGCGGTAACACTGTCATAATAGTAGACGAGGCCCAGAACCTGGACCCGGTGGTTCTCGAACAACTTCGCCTGCTTTCCAATCTCGAGACCGAGACCGAAAAGCTTATCCACATAGTGCTGGTCGGCCAGCCCGAGTTACGTGGCCTGCTCGCACGGCCCGATCTCCGACAGCTGGCGCAGAGAATCACGGTACGTTGGCACCTGGAGCCTCTCGACCGCGAGCAGCTGGGCGAGTACATGGCCAAACGCCTGGGCGTTGCCGGTGGCGATAAGGCCACCGCGCTTTTTGACGAACAGGCAATGGACGTGCTCTATGATTTTTCGGGGGGTATACCGAGGCTGATCAATATACTCGCCCATCGCTCGTTGCTGGTGGCGTGGACGCGCGGCTGTCACAGCGTGGGCCAGGACGAAACCGTGGCGGCGAGGGCCGAACTGCACGAGGTGCGGACTCCGCTGCGAGCAGTTCCCCCGATGGGCTGGGGGGCTCGGCTTTCGGTTGCCGCCGGCGTGGCTACGGCCGCTGCCAGCGTGGCTTTTCTGCTCGTATGGTCGGTGGATGACTACCCGGGCCCCGCCAGCCCGCCGGCAGCACCGGTGGCCAGGAACTCATCCTCGCTCGATAGCCTCCCGGACATGCCCGGCACCACCGTGGTGAGCGAAGCGCGTGCCGCGTCGGGTGCGAGGCCAGTGGGGCAGGTAGCCCCGGTGGTGGCTTCGCTGGGTGGTTTATCCCGGCGTGGTGATACCCGGTCGGCCGATGTTCTTCTGCGACGGCTGGGAAAACAGCCGGTGTTCGACGGCGCGGTTGCGGCGATGTCGGAGTTGTTCAAGGCCTGGGGGCGTCGCCCGGTCACACCCGACGAGTCACGCGTGCCCTCGCTGGATCTCGACTCGCAGGCCGAGGACAGGGGGCTGCGTTATCTTTCCGGCCACATGACGGTCGCCTTGCTCAGGGTCGTGGACCTTCCGCTTATTGTCGAGCTCGACCCCGGCAACGGCGGACAGGTGCGCTACGTGCTCCTGCGCGGGATGGACAAGGAGCGCGTGTTGCTCGACCTGGGTGGTTCATTGCTGGTGGGTCGCTCGGCATTTGAAGAGACGTGGAACGGTCGCGGCCACCTGCTCTGGAAAGACAGGGAGAGCCTGGTGCGCAGCATCGGTCCGGGCAGCGGCGGGCCGGAGGTCATGAGGCTGCAAGCGTTGCTGGCCAGGAGTGGGCACTTCGACGGAGCCGTCAACGGCATATACAACGACGCGCTGAAGGAGTCGGTACGTGCCTTCCAGTCGGCTGCGGGACTGAGCCCCAACGGCGTGGTTGACCCATTCACCCAGGTAGTGCTCTACAACGCTGACACCAGTCGCAAGCGTCCGGGGCTGGGCGAGGCAATGCGAGTGGCCCTTTCGGCCGGGGGGCTGTCTTGAGCTCTATACTCGACGCCATGCGGGACGGTGGTCCAGGGGGATCACCCGGGGCGCCGCCTTCGGCTGCATCTTCGGGCGGAAAGTTGCCTGACAAAGAGAAGAACGGCGGGCAGGAGGGCCGAAATCGTAACCTGCTGCTGGGAGTAGTGGCGGTACTGGCGGTGGTCCTGTTCGCTCGATTGTGGATGGGCAGCAAGCCCGCCCCGGTGGAGCCCGCCCAGGTCGTGTCCGCTTCGGTGCTGTCTGCCTTGGGAGAGGAGGCTGTTGCGCCGCCGAAAGCTGCTGCTCCCAAAGTCGCGGCCGCCAAGCCCGCAGCACCCAAGCCCGCAGTGCCCAGGCCCGCGCCGCCGAAAGCTGCTGCTCCCAAAGTCGCCGCCGTCAAGCCCGCAGTGCCCAAGCCCGCAGTGCCCAGGCCCGCGCCGCCGAAAGCTGCTGCTCCCGAAGTCGCCGCCGTCAAGCCCGCAGTGCCCAGGCCGACACCGGTTGTTCCGGCGCCACGAGAAGAGAAGATACTTGACGGCCGCCCCATGGATGCTCCTTTCCTGGGAGTCATATTCATACAGTGGGCGCGTGGCCCCAAGGAGCGCCTGGCCTCGCTCAGGCTCACCGGCGGGGGCATGGCCATGGTGCGTGAGAACGACATCGTCAACGGCCTCAAGGTCGTGCGCATCGAACGCGAGGGGCTGGTGCTGGCCTGGAAGGGTCAGAAGTATCGCGAAGTAGTAGAGCGCTTCTGATTTTTTGGCTTCAGCGCAGGTAGCCGAGTTCGCGCAGCTGCCGCAGGCGGTCGGGCCCCAGGGGGGACTGCGCCGCCGCTGGCCTCTGCTGGTCACCTTGTCGCCGCCAGTTGCGCAGCTGCTCCTGCAGCAGCGAGCTGTCGACCTGTCCGAAGAGGTTTTCTTTTTCCATAGGGTCGCGCTCCAGGTCGTACAGCTCCATGCGGGCCCCCCCGGGCCAGGGCAGGTGTATCAGCTTGTGAGACGAGCGTGTGGCCGCCGTCCAGCGTCCAGCCAGGCCAGCTACGGGATGCCGAGGGTTCATCGAGTACCGTTCGCGCGCCGGTGGTCCAGCCGCAAATAGCACCCGGTCGCTCGTCGGGGCCTCGCCGAAAAGGTCCTCACCGTCCATCGCCTGCGGGCAATCGAGCTTCATCAACGCGCAGAGGGTCGGCAGAACATCGACCAGCGACACCGGGTCGGGCCGACGGCCGGGCGTACGACCCGGCACCCGCATCATCATCGGCACGTGCAGCAGCTCCTCGTAGAGAGTGAAATCGTGGGCAAAATAGAGTCCGTGATCGCCCAGGCTCTCGCCGTGGTCGGCCATGACCACCACCACCGTGCTGTCGGCAATTTTGAGTTCCTGCAGCGTGGCGAACAGTCGCCCCAACTGCTGGTCCACGCAGTACAGCGCGTCGTCGTAGATAAGGCGGGTCGCCTCGAGTTCGCTTTCCGCGTAGCCCTGCACACCGAAATATATTTCCTGCGGCTGTAGCTGGCCTTCCACGAAGTCGTTGATGACCTTGCTGCTGCGCTGCGAAGATCCCGGCCTGGGCTTGCAGGCAGGGTCGGGGCGGTAGGGCATGTGCGTGTCCATGTAATGGGTCCAGAGCAGAAAAGGATCAGCGCTGTTTTTGTTCAGCCACTCCTCGGCTTGCCGGGTAACCGCCGCCGCGCCGCGCCTTGGGTGTGAGCCGGCCCCCTCGCCGTTGTACCAGTCTTCAAAGCCGCGGCCGAAGCCGCTTTTGCGCCGGGCCAGCCAGGGGTTGGTCACCACGGCAGCGGTGCGGTAGCCGGCCTTGAGAGCGAGCTGGGCGAGCAGCGGGTAATTGCTGGGCAGGCTGGTAAGTCGATCGTGATTGACCACGCCCACTCGGTCGGGCCAGCGTCCTGTCATGGTGGCCGCCATCGCCGGCATGGTGAACGGTGCCGGAGAAAAGGCTCGGTCAAAAACAATCGCCTCGTCGGCCAGTTGATCCAGCGCGGGCGTGACGGTCTCGCCCGCGCCGGCATCGCGCCACGGCCCCAGGTGATCAGCCCTCAGGGTGTCAACGACCACGAGCAGCAGCGACATCGGCTGGTCGTTCCCACCCACACGGGGGGTGCAGGAGCCCAGGCAGGCAGTAGCGGCTATCAGCAGGACCCCGGCCAATCCCGCT
>CAUZFM010000008.1:0-47703 GCA_963579235.1 uncultured Binatia bacterium (SeqCode) | reverse complement strand
GAGCCTCGAGGAACTGTTTGTCAAGATACTCGAAGACGGGGTAGGCAGTTGAGCAGGTTCACGGCACTGCTTCGCCGCGAGCTGCGCGGATTCTTCGGCTCTCCGCTGGTGTATTTCGTGGCCGCCGTGTTTCTCGCTCTGTCTGGTTACTACTTCTACACGGATCTCAATGCCTTTATCACCTTCGGCTTCGGTGACAGTATCGTTGAGCATCTTTGGCAGCGCTTGTTTAACGACATCGTGAGGGTCGTGTTGACGGTCATCCCCCTGGTGACCATGCGGGTTTATGCCGAGGAGAAAAACCTGGGCACGATCGAACTGCTTTACACTTCGCCGCTGCGAGACGGAGAGATTCTGGCCGCCAAGTACCTGGCATGCATGTGTGTGTTCCTGGTTTTGTTGGGTTCAACGGTTCTGTATCCGGCCATGATCTACTACATACAGCCCTTCGACCTGTCGCAGCTCAAGGCGATTTATCTTGGCTTGTTCATGCTGGTTTCTACGATGGTGCTTATCGGGATTTTCGTTTCTTCGTTGACCCAGACCCAGCTCATTGCCGCCATGTTTACTTACGGCTCGGTATTGCTGTTGTGGAATCTCAGCTGGAACGAAGCGGCGCTGCCCACCGACCTGCTCGGTGTGATTTCCCAGCTTTGCGCCTACGACCACTTTGAGCCCTTTGCCCGGGGCATCGTAGAACTTAAACACGTGGCGTATTTTGCTGCGCTGTCGTTGCTGATGGTCTTCGGTACTTTGCGCTCGATGGAGTCGCGACAGTGGAGAGGGCGCCGCTGATGGGAGATCGGCTTCTTCGTTTAATTCAGCTGTTGCTGGCTACCGGCGGTGTCGTCGCGTTGTTGGCCATGCTGGTGGTATTGACCTACGTGCACCCCGCGCGGCTCGACCTCAGTCCGGGGAATCGTTACACCCTGTCGGATCACGGGCTGGCCGTTCTGCGTGACATCGATCAACCGCTGCACGTTACAGGGTTCATACGTACCGAAGATCCAAGGAACCCGTTGCTCAAGGACTTGTTGTGGCAAGCTTCGCACGAGAGTGCCTTCATCAGCTACGAGCTCGTGGATGTAAACCGTAACCCCTCACTCGCCCAGGAAAAGTCGGTGTCTTCTTATGGCGCCGTGCTCGTTGAAAGCGCCGATCGTAGTCGCACCTTCAGCAACCCGACAGAAAGCCAACTGGTCTCGGCCATAGTGCAGGTCACCCGCCCGGCCAGGTGCGTGACCGTTATCAAGGGGCACGGTGAGTGCGACATCAAGGACACCGACCGGGACCACGGATGCTCGCGCTTTAGAGACGCGGTGTCGCTGGAGTTCTACGACGTAGAAGAACAGAGCCTGGCCGACGGAAGCGAAGTCCACCCCGACACGGCGGTTCTCATTATCGCCGGTCCGACGAGGGATTATATACAGCACGAGCTTAAGTCAGTAGCGCGTTTTCTTGACGCTGGTGGTAAGGCTCTCGTCCTGCTTGATCCGTTTAAGGCTCCCTCGTTGGTTGCCCTCCTGCGAAACTACGGCGTGGCTTACGGCGACGACGTGGTGGTTGATCAGCGCAACAGGCTGGCGGGGGGAGAAGCCTTGTCGGCCGTGGTCGATGACCTGAGCGATCAACACCTGGTAACGGCCACCCTTGACGCGCCGGTGTTGCTTTCGCGTACGCGCAGCGTCAGTGGCCGTCGCGATGATAACCGTGATCGTTACGTCGCGGTGCTACTGAAATCGAGCCAGGCGAGTTGGGCGAGCAACGATCCCGCGGTACTGGGCGCGAGCTCGCCTTCCTTCGTGGCCGGGCGTGACCTGAACGGACCTATGTCGGTCTCGATCGAAGTCAGCCAGCGCGCGGCAAGCGGCGACGGTACTACTCGCATAATCGCGGTTGGTGACTCGGATTTTGTTCAGAATCGATTTCTGGATTATCTCGCCAACAAGGACCTGTTGGTCAATTCGATAAACTGGCTGGCGAGGCAGCGTGATCTCATTTCGTCGCGGCCCAAGCAGAAAGCGATGGCCAAGGAGCAGTTCTTCGTCAGCCAGGCCGAACTCTCGCGAATTTTTACCTGGTCTGCCGTTGGCCAACCAATGCTTTTCTTTTTCGTCGGCATAGGCCTGGTCGTATGGAGGCGCCTGGGGCCATGAAGTGGGGACGTATAGCCCTGTACTGGGCCCTCGCGGTTGGCATTGCCGGCTACCTGCAGTGGGGAGGCATCACTTCCCAGTCCGAACTGGAACTTCCGGCTACGGTGACCTCGGCGCCCCTGCTCGAAGGTCCAGCTAACCGGATTGACCGCGTGGAAATTATAGCCGACGGACAGCAACTGGTCTGCGAGAGGATCGAAAGCCGATGGCAATTAGTTGAGCCGAGGGGCCTGTCGATATCCAATGACCTCCTCGAAGCCACGCTCGAAACACTGACCTCGACTCCTCCTATAGATTCTATTCCAGCCGGAGAGGTTAAGCTCTCGGATTTTGGTCTCAATCCGCCGGCGGTGGTTTTCAGGGTCTGGTCGGGCGAACGCGACCTTGGCGAGCTCCTTCTCGGCAATCGCAATCCCACCCGCACGGCCGCCTACGCTGGACGTAAAGGGGACGCCAAGGTCTACGTGATCGGTCTCAGCTCACGTTACTACATCGAGTTACTGCTCGACGAAGTAGTGCGACAGCGCGGTTCGACCGGGCAGAATAAGGGCTCGGGCCCCTAGGCGCAGACCTTGGATTTCGCTTTCAGCGAAGAGCAGCAGCAGCTGCGTGTTACAACTCAGTCGTTTCTCGCCGCGGAGGCTCCTATCGCCTACGCGCGCGATTTTTCAGAACAGGATGTTCCTCGATTGGACCAGGCGCTGTGGAAGCGCATCGTGGCCCTGGGTTGGACTGGTCTCACCGTGTCCGAAGAAAACGGTGGAGCCGGGCTTGGGGTGCTCGAGGCTGTAGTACTTGCCGAAGAGATGGGCAAGGTGCTGTTGCCCTCTCCCTGGATGTCCACCGTGGCGCTGGCTGTTCCCGTGCTGACAGCAATCGGTGGCGAGCGGGCCGATAAGCTACTGGTCGCTATTGCCGGAGGTGACGCTCTAGTCAGCTTGGCCCTGCTCGAAGAATCTGGCAGTTGGAATCCCGCCGACGTTGAGTTGACGGCCGCTAACAGCGAAGAGGGCTTCGTGCTGGAGGGGACGAAATACTTCGTACCCGAAGCCTGCTTTGCCACTCACCTGCTGGTCGTGGCCGCGGTCGACGGAGGGCTCGGCGTATTTGTAGTTGAAACGGGCCAGGCTGGCCTGACGATCGAAACCATGGCCACGGTCGATGCTACCCGGCGCTTGTCGCTTGTTGAGCTCAAAGACGTGCAACTGCCTGCCAGCGCGTTGCTGGGTAATAAAACGCTGTCGGCTGCCGAGCTGGACGGTCCGATCTCTTCGGCGGTCTGCGTGCTTGCGGCCGAGATGTGCGGAGTGGCGTCTACGGCGCTCGATTTGACCCTCGATTACCTTGGTGTGCGCGAACAGTTTGGCAAGCGGCTGGGTAGTTTTCAGGCCCTTCAACATCGTTGTGCCGATATGAAGGTGTCGCTGGAAAACGCGCGGTCTTTGGTTTACTACGCCGCGTGGGCGGTCGATGAGGGGAGGGATGACTCTGCCCTGGCCGTCGCCATGGCCAAAGCCTGGTGCAGCGATGGATGTTCGGAAGTAGTGGCGGCGGCCATACAACTTCATGGCGGCATAGGTTTCACCTGGGAGCACGATCTCCAGTTGCTGTTTCGGCGCGTGAAGGGTTCGGAGGCCAGCTGGGGTGATGCGATCGTTCAAAGAGAGAAGGTCGCTTCACTTCTGCAGCTCTGAGACTGCCTGCGCGCGACCGCGCCTAGAAAAGCGTCCCTATCGCTGTACCTATTACCGATATAGGGGCCTGGTCCTCGATAGTCTCGGCCGTGCGGCCCAGCGCCCTGATGGCGTCCTCGGTCTCGTAGTACAGCGAGTCGTCAGTCAGCAGCTTGCCTATGGTCCCGTCCCCCGAGTTGAGCATCGAGGCCATGCGATCAAGTTCCTCGGTGCTGCTCCTCAGCCGCGCCATTGTTTCGCGGGCCTCGTCGTAGAAGGCCGAGTCGTCGGTGAGTAGTTCGCCCAGCGATCCTTCGCCGTCTACGAGGCGGCCAGTCAGGATTGATATGTTGTCGGCTGTAGCCTTGAGGCTTGCCAACGCGCCCGTCATCTCGGTGTAAAGCGAATCGTCGGCCGAGAGGCGACCCAGGGTTCCTTCACCCGCAGCGATACGGGACGTTATGATTTCCAGGCTGCCCGCAGTGGCGGTTATGGCCGCGGCGTTATCGTCGACGATCTTGTTGAGGGTCCCCAGCAGGTCTGCCTGGTTGCTGTTGAACGATTCCACCAGCTCGCGGATGCTGCTGCCCACTCGTTCGAGCTCGCCAAGGGCACCGGTGAGGCCGCCGCGCTGGATTCCCTCTATGCTGTCGCCGTCGCCGAGGCGTCCCGAACCCGGGTCGCCAGCAGAAATAGCGACGAAGCGGCTTCCGCTCAAGGCCTGGTAGTCAAGCACCGCTTCGCTTCCGCCGTATACAGCCACGTCGCCGTCGAGCTCTATGCCTACGCGCACGCCACCTTCTACGAGTCGCACCGAGCTCACGCTGCCGGCCTCCACGCCTGCCACACGTACCGGTGCTCCCGTGGTCAGTCCGTGTACGTCCGAAAACTGGGCGTAGAGGTGCCACGAATTCGTAAACATCCTCGTCTGCCCGGTGAGCGCGATGGCCACGAAAAACACCAGCAATCCGCCGATGAAAAATAATCCAGCTCTCTGTTCCTTGTTCATAAGTTGTTATCCATCCTTGCCTGTCTCGTCCTTGTTGTCAGCTTGATCCCGTGACGCGAGTACGCGAGCCGCTGCGAGAAAAGAGCGCGTGCCTGGGTCGGCGCTCGCGAGAAATTCGCGGTAGCTTCCTTCCTCGGCGATCCGTCCACCCTCGAGCATGGCGACGCGGTCAGCAACTATGTCGGCTATCACCATGTCGTGGGTAACAACGACCTGGGTAATCGGCCGATCCCTGCGTATGCGTGCTATCAACAGTCCTATCTGCTCGGTGAGAACCGGGTCGAGCTCGGCGGTGGGCTCGTCGTAAAAGAGGAGGTCGGGGTTGGCGGCCAGTGCCCGCGCCAGCGCGACGCGCTTTTTCATTCCGCCGCTCAGCTCACCGGGCAACTTGTTGTTAGAGCCGCCCATCTCAACTTCGTCGAGTACCTGCTCGCATATCGAGTGCATGTCTTTTTGGCTGTGGGTTTGGTGCTCACGCATACGCAGGGTGATGTTTTCTTCCACCGTCAACGATCCCAGCAGGGCCGAGTGTTGAAATACCATCGAAACCAGAAAGGGCTTCTCTGCGGGTGGAAGGGCCGTGTATTCCTGCACCTTCATGCCGCCGATCTGTATTTCGCCTGATGTCGGGACTTCGAGCCCGGCCATCAGCCTCACGAGCACGCTCTTGCCGGTTCCGCTGCCGCCCAGCACGCACAGCGTCTCGCCGGCGGCGATGTTGATGTTGACCCCGTCCAGTACCCGGATGTCGTCGTACTCGTGTATGACATTGTCGACTTTTACGTCGACACCCTTTCCTGGTGTGCGCTTCACGGGAGCAATACCGCCATCCTCACGATGATGAAATCAAACACGATAACAAGCACAAAACTCCATACCACCGACTGGGTAGTCGATGATGCGACGCCGGCCGTACCGCCACGGGTTCGCAGTCCGAACGCGCAGGAAACCGCGGCGATGGTCACACCGAACACCACGCCCTTGACCAGTCCCACCACGATGTCCTGCATGGCGATTTCGCTCACGAGGTTATCCCAGAACAAGGCCAGCGAGATGTTGATGGCCGGGTCGAGTTGCACCGCCAGGCAACCGCCGAGAATGCCGACAGCGTCGGCATAGAGAATCAAGACCGGAAGGGCCAGGGCCATAGCTGTTATCCTGGGCGTTACCAGGTAGCGCTCGGGGTCGATGTCCATGGTGCGCAGCGCGCTCACCTCGTCATAGACCGCCATCGAACCGATCTGGGCGGTGATTGAAGAGCCCACGCGGCCAGCAACAAGAAAAGCTATCAGTACTGGCCCCAGTTCCTTGGTCATCGACAGCCCGACTATGGATCCAAGTACCTCCTGGGAATAGTTGACCAGCTGGTCGGCGGTCTGCACCACTAGTACCATGCCGATGAAGAAGGCCACTAGTGACGCGATCGGGAGGGTCTCGCTGCCAACGATTATCATCTGTTCGACGATGCGCGCGCGTTCTCGCCACAAGGAACGTGGTCCCGGGATAGAGCGTCCAAGCAAGAGCAACACCTCGCCCAACATGGAAAGCGTGTTGAGTACGTTCCTGCCGCATCGTTGCACGACTCCTAATGTACTAAGATCCGTCACGATTTTGAGTTTCCTGTCGAAAATTCGATGGGGCCGTGCCAACGCCCGTTCCGCCTGCCGGCAATTCCCCACAGCAGCTTGATGTCCAGCGGTTGTGTAATCTCTTCCCGCTGCCAGGCCACCAGCGTCCACAGCGGAGAGTACAGAACTTCGACCTTGCTGTTAAACGGAAACAGGGCTTCGAGCAGGGCGGGCGAATGGCCCGAGCGCTTGCCGTGACCCGAAATGTCCTTGACCAGGCCCAGCACTGTCGTGGCCTCGTGGTAGGCGGACGGATCATCGGCGTGCTTCTGGGTGACGTGTCTGCCACCCACGAAGAAGGCACTCCACGACTGGCGGCTGCCGTTTTCGTTTTGCTCGTGCCGGTAACGCAGCAGTGGCCAGGCGTAAAAAGAACGGTGCTGTCCCTCGCGCTTCGAGGTTTGCCAGAAAGGGAACAGCCTCGTGGTGAGCAGCTCTCCACTGTCGAGATCACGCTGTGTCATGACCAGGGGCCAGGGTGCCGACACGGTTCGAACACGCTCGTCGTAGTCCTCGGTGACCGAGAACAGGGGAATGCCCAGCAGTGGCAGCCAGGCCCTGTGCTTGCGAGAAGGTGAATCGATTGACGCGTACAGGGGCCAGTGGACCCTTGAGACCTGCGTGGTGCCGTCGCGCTCGATGGTGGTGGACTTTACCCAGGTGGGCCACAGGAAGTAACTCGAGCTTTCCTTTCCATCGATTTCCCACTTGCCGGCCAGTGGCCACAGTCGTGTGCCGGATGCGCGCGGCCCGTTTATGGTCGATAAGAACGGAAATCCGTACCAGCGCCTGACCTCGAGGTTGCGGGTGACAGAAAGGTAGAGCGGGAAGGCGGCCAGACGGATTTTATCGAATCCCAGCAGTCCTTCGAAGTCGCCGTAGATGGGCAGTAAGGAGAGGCTCCGACCCCGGTCACTGCGGTTGCGATAGAAGACCAGTGGTCGCAGCTGCAGCGAATGGTCGCGTACCCGCGCACGAGGGGTGTCGGTGGCAGACTGCTTGCTGTTGGGCCCTGGGTCTCCCACGTGCCAATAGCTGCGGAGGTCATCGATGAAAAAAGAGGCGAGGTTCGTGCGGCTGTGGCCGGGGCCAGCTTCCCAGGAGAAAAGGGGGTACAGAACATCCGCCCGGGTAACGGTGGAGTGTCGGCGCATACTGATCAGGGGGCGTAACACCCAGGCGCTGCGGTTGCCTTCGCGTTGCCACGAGAACAGGGGCCCGAGCAGGTCAAGACGGCTGCTGTCGGCCGCGGATTCCCAGGAGAACAGCGGCCACAGCCGGTAGCGAGACGCGTCGGCCGTCCCGCTCGATGCCACCACGATTATGGCGGCGAAGAGCCATGTGATCATAGATTTCAACGCTGCTGCTCACCGCTCAATCGTGACTCTCTTCAGGTCCCTGGCGCGCAACTGGAGAAGACCGGCCGCGGTGGTTCCATAAAAAGAAGTGGAGTCTCGTATCTCCAGGTCGACCTTGTCGCCTTCACTGGAAGTCACCGTCACCGTCAGGTAGGCGTCATCATCATCGGCAAACTCGAAGCCCGCCACCTGGGTGAAGTCCACGCGCAGGGTTCCGCGGCCGAGTTTTCCCGACAGTGCTGTCTCACCCGCGAGGTTGAAGCCGGAAACCTTGTAGCTTCTGCCGTCTATGTCTTCGAGAGTAGCGTTGTATTTGACCTTGGGGTTGGTGAGCGACGACGGGCCCGACTGGCCTCCCATGGCACAGAGGACGACCCACGTAGCCACGAGGCAGCAGGGCAGGGCGATTTGCTTTATGAGTTTCGGCATAGGGTTTTCCTTCAGCGAGCGCGGCACGTTCTGTGCTTCCGCGGCTGTACTCCAGCAACGAATATAGCCACTCCCTGACTTTTGAGGTCCATACCCCCCCGCTTGCGCAGTCACAACCGGTTTGCGTGTTGCCGTGCGCATTGCGTTTACTTGGATGTTTTCAGGCGCTAATACTGGTCAGACGGGTCTTTGCTGGCCTGGGCCGTAAAAGAAATCAGCTATCCTCGGGGGCGCGAAGGGCACCCCCTCAGATGGGGGAGACATGACCGAAAAGAACATAGAATCATTACTCCACGAGGATCGGTCCTTCGAGCCACCTGTAGAGTTCGCCTCGGCTGCACGGGTAGGCAACCGCGAAGATTACGACGCGATACGCAGTAAGGCGTCCGCCGATCCCGAGGCATTCTGGGCTTCCATAGCCGAAGAATTACACTGGTTTCGTAAGTGGGACGAGGTTCTCGATTGGAGTAATCCGCCGTTTGCCAAGTGGTTCGTAGGCGCAAAAACTAACGTCAGCCACAACTGTCTCGACCGTAACCTCGACCGCGGCCTTGGCGATAAGACCGCCATTATCTGGGAAGGTGAGCCGGGTGATCGCCGCAAAATAAGCTATTCGGAACTGCACGCAAGCGTGTGTGAGTTTGCCGGGGCGTTGCTGGCCAAGGGAATCAAGACCGGTGACCGCATTGCCCTGTACATGCCGATGGTGCCCGAACTGGCCATCGCCATGCTCGCTTGTGCGCGCATCGGCGCTACTCACACAATAGTGTTCGGTGGTTTCTCGGCTGATTCACTGCGCGACAGAATCAACGACGCCGATGCAGCCATGGTCATAACCGCCGATGGCGGTTGGCGGCGCGGCAAGGTGCTCGCGCTCAAGGATATAGTTGACGACGCCGTCGTGCAGTGCCCCAGCGTAAAGAACGTGATCGTTCTCAAGCGCTGCGAAAACGAGGTGGCCTGGAACGAAGAACGCGACACCTGGTGGCACGATGCGCTGGCTGGAGTGGAGCCGCTGCAGGCGGCCGCCGAGCTCGACGCTGAGCACCCGCTTTTTATCCTCTACACCTCGGGTACCACGGGCAAGCCGAAAGGAGTCGTTCACAGTACCGGTGGCTACATGACCCAGACTTACATAACCACCCGCTGGATCTTTGATCTCAAGGACGATGACATTTACTGGTGTACGGCTGACATCGGGTGGGTTACCGGCCACAGCTACATCGTTTATGGCCCTCTCATCAACGGTGCCTCTGTTGTCATGTATGAAGGTGCTCCTGATACGCCGGGCAAGGACCGGTTCTGGGATATAGTGGAGCGCTACGGCGTCACGGTGCTCTACACCGCCCCTACCGCTATCAGGACGTTCATGAAATGGGGCGACGAACTGCCGGCCTCGCACGATTTGTCGAGCCTGAGGCTTCTGGGAACGGTGGGTGAGCCCATCAACCCTAAGGCATGGATGTGGTACCGCAGGGTGATAGGCGGCGACCGCTGCCCGATTGTTGACACCTGGTGGCAGACAGAGACCGGTGCGATCATGATCAGCCCGGTACCCGGAGCCGTGACTACCAAACCGGGTTCGGCGACGCTGCCTTTTCCGGGCATAGACGCCGAGGTCGTTGATGGCGACGGCGAGCCGGTCGCAGCCAACCAGGGCGGCCTGCTCGTCATACGCAAGCCCTGGCCGGGTATGCTGAGAACGATTTACGGCGATCCCGAGCGGTTCAAGGAACAGTACTGGGCTCGCATACCGGGAATGTACTTTGCCGGCGACGGCGCCCGTCGCGACGAAGACGGCTATTTCTGGATCATGGGTCGAATCGACGATGTGATGAACGTATCGGGGCACCGGCTGGGTACGATGGAAGTCGAAAGCGCATTGGTCGCTCACGAAGCAGTCACCGAGGCGGCGGTAGTAGGCCGTCCCGATGACGTAAAGGGCGAGGCCGTCGCGGCCTTCGTCACCCTGGGGCCCGGTTATGAGGGCGACGACGAGCTGGTGGCCGCGCTGCGGACACACGTGGGCAAGGAGATAGGCGCCTTCGCAAAACCCGATGATATTCGCTTTACAGATGCGCTGCCGAAGACGCGAAGTGGTAAGATAATGCGACGATTGTTGCGCGACATTGCCGCTGGCCGGGACGAAGTGGGCGATACCACGACGCTCGAGGACTACTCGGTGCTAGCCAGCCTGCGCGAAGACGACTAACGGGAGCTTAAGGGGAAAGCGGTGGGCTTACAGTTTTACGACACCAGGGCGCGTTGCAAGCGCGATTTCGAACCGCTGGAGGACGGCCGAGTCTCGCTGTACACCTGCGGGGTCACGGTCTACGACCGTTGCCACGTGGGCCACGCGCGCTCGCTGATATTTTTTGATACGGTTGCACGTTACCTGCGTTGGCGTGGTTGGGACGTGTGCTTCGTGCGCAACATCACCGATATCGACGACAAGATCATCGCCCGCGCCGCCGAGAACGGCGAGCCCTGGCAGGAACTCACGGCGCGCTTCATCGATTCCATGCACGCGGACCTTGATCGCCTGGGTTGCGGGCGGCCCGACGTCGAACCCCGCGCGACCGAGCACATAGAAGAGATGCTCGAGCTTGTAGCCCGGCTCGAGGACCAGGGGCTGGCCTACGCGGTGGGAGACGGCGACGTGTATTTTTCTGTTGGCGACTGGCCAGCCTACGGTGCGCTATCCGGGCGCAATCTCGACGAGTTGCAGGCCGGCGCGCGGGTAGAGGTGGACGATAGGAAAAAAGGCCCCATGGACTTTGCGCTGTGGAAGTCGAGTAAACCGGGAGAGCCCAGCTGGCCGAGCCAGTGGGGCGAGGGGCGACCCGGCTGGCACCTGGAGTGCTCGGCGATGAGCGCGCGCTATCTCGGCCGACCATTTGATATTCACGGTGGTGGCGAGGATCTCATCTTTCCTCACCACGAAAACGAGCTCGCCCAGTCCTGCGGCGCGGGCGAGGGCGAGGAGTTTGCCCGTTACTGGATGCACCACGCCTTCGTGCGCATAGACCACGAGAAGATGTCCAAGTCCCTGGGCAATGTCTTCGCGATCGAGGACGTCCTTAAGGAAGTCGAGGCCGAGGGCCTGCGCCTTCACCTGCTCTCTACTCACTACCGCAGCCCTCTTGATTTCAGTCCCGACGGAATCGAGGAATCGACGCGTGCACTGCTGAGGGTCTACGAGACGATTGCCCGCGCTGATGAAGCGGGGGCGGTGGACCCCGGCTTTGACTGCCGCAGTCCCGAGACCGCCCAGCTGGTCAGGTTGATGGACGATGATTTCAATACCGCGCGAGCCCTCGCGCTGGCTTTTGATGCAATGAGGGACTGCAACCGTGAAATCGATGCCGGCAACCTGCGCGCGGCCTCCTCGGCCCGTGGCATACTCGCGGCTGTGGGTGCGGGGGTGGGTCTGTTCGAGCAGGATCCGGTGGCTTACCTTTCGGATTATCGCGAGCGCGCCGCTCAAAGCGGGGGCGTGGACGCCGACCTGGTTGAAGAGCTCGTCGCTGCACGCGTGCAGGCCCGTGCCGGCAAGGACTTCCAGAAAGCTGACACCCTCAGGGACCAACTGGTCGAGATGGGCGTCGTGCTCGAAGACGGCCCCGGTGGAACCAGCTGGAAGCTCGAGCGCTGAGTAGCACCATGCAACGCAGGCACGTACACAGCAGGGTCATTGACTACGAGGCCCGCCCCTTGGCTGGCGGAGATCTGGCCCTCGAGGCCAAGCTCTGTGACATACGACGCGTGGCTTTCCAGGGAGTGCTGCATGACAAGGTGATCACGCCGGGCATTATCCACGACGTTGAACTCGACCTGCGCGTTGACCAGGATCGTGTGCTGAGCGATTCGTCGTTCAAGATGTACACAGTCCCCTTTCCTGACGCAGAGCGTCAGGGCGGTACTTGTTGCCAGGACATCCTGGGCGCTTTTGATGGCCTGGTAGGGGTCAGGGTTGATGAGCGCATGAATCGTAACGTGATGGCGGTCGTAGGCGGTCCTCGGGGTTGTTTTCATGGGCAGACTCTTGCGATCGGAGCCTTGCCGGTGATCAACGAGGCTCTTAGCGGCGACCAGCCGAGAAGGGTGGCCAGGCACCTGCTCATCGACGGCTACAACTACGGGGCCACCGGCGTGACGCTGGAGGCCAGCATGATAGACAGCGAGCTGCCCGATGACCTGTCTGCCGGCCCCATGGGCGAAGTGATAGTCGAGGCAGACTTGAGCATATCGTTCGAAGTCACTGATTTCATTTACAAAATGCCCGTAGCTACCTTGCGCTGCCCGGCCGCCGGGATTGACGGAGAAGTGCCGCTGGCCGACCGCCTCGAAGGCCTGCGCATGGCTCCGGGGGTTTTTGCCGATATCAGAAGGCGCCTGCCAGGGGGACGCGAATCGGAGCTGTTGACCCAGCTTTTGAGCATGATGATACCGGTCACGATCCAGGCTTCTATTGCCCAGCGTGCCCGTATGGGGCGGCCACCGGGTCCGGACGCAGACAACAAAGGTAGTCTCGGGCAGGTGGACAGTTGCCACATGTGGGCCGCGGGTGGGGCACTGGATCTCAAAGTCAGGGAAGCCCTGGCCGAGCGCGCTGTTACCGATAAGTAAGCGGCAGCGCTTGGGCATGGCCGCGAGGGATGCTAAAAGAACCTTAGCGCCTGCAAGGGCGGAACGGGGAGGAGTTTAGAGAAATGGGACGTAGCGCAATTCTGGTAATGGTGGCACTGGCGATGGTGTTGTCGGCATCGGCCTGTAAGAAGACCGGCGATGAGGCAGTGCCCGACGCTGGTATGGAAACCCCTAGCGAGCCCGCGCCGGCACCCGACGCGCCGGAGACCTGAGCCTTGGCGAGGGGCGGGCGCCAGCTGGGTCGCCGTTCCTTTCTAGCGCGAGCCGGTGCCGCCGGTTCTGCGCTGGGCGTGTTGGGGGGCGTACGCTCACTGCTGCGTTACCAGACCCAGGCCTACCTGCTGCGCGAAGCCCCGGTGCAGGCCGATGAGCCGCGCGCTCAGTGGCAGGGGGCTTCGGTAAAATCCTATCGACCGCTCGGTCGTACGGGCTGGCAGATGTCCGATATTTCTTTCGGTAGTGGCGGCCTCAGGGATCCCGACGTACTACGCCTGGCGCTCGACAGGGGCATCAACTACGTAGACACGTCTCCCGACTACTCCGACTCCATGAGCGAACAGGCCGTGGGCGAGGCCGTGCAGGGGCGCCGCGACAAGGTCTTTATCGCGTCCAAGTTCTGCACTCCCGACGGGCATCTCGACGCCGACACCCCGGTGGCCAAAATCATCGAGGCGGTCGAGCAGAGCCTGGTCCGCCTCCGCACCGACTACGTGGACCTGCTGCACGTGCACGCCTGCAATTCCATAGATCGGCTCATGGCGCCGACCTTTCACGAGGCCTTCGATCGCCTGAAGGAGCAGGGGAAGGCTCGTTTCATGGGCGTTTCGAGTCACACGCCCAAGCTGGAAGAGGTGATGGCCCGTGCCGTGGAGAGTGATCGCTTTGACGTCATCATGCCAGCCTACAACTTTCGCCACTGGCCGGCACTGCGCGAGACCATCGACCGTGCTCACAAAAAACAAGTGGGCGTGGTCGCGATGAAGACGCTCAAGGGCGCCTATCATACGGTGCTGGGCGAGTTCAAGGGCGATGAGCGGGCGAGTTTTACCCAGGCCGCGTTCAAGTGGATCAACAATGACCCGGCTGTCTCGGGCCTTGTCGTTACCATCAAGAACGCTGCCCAGGTCGACGAGTATCTCTACGCTTCGGGCACGCGCATGGACCCCGCCGATTTGCTGGTGCTCAAGAAGTACGAGGACGCGGTATCGGGTACGTACTGTCCGCCGGGCTGCGGCGACTGCCTTGAATCCTGCCCGTCTGACCTGCCGGTTAATGACGTGTTGCGCTACTCGACTTACTACCGCAACTACGGCAACGAACGCGAGGCTGTGGACCTGTACGCGCGACTGAACGAGGGCAGGGCCTTTGCCGAGCCGGGTGGCACGCGCCCGGTTGCCAGCGCTGCCGACTGCCTCGGCTGCTCGGCGCCCTGCGAGGCCGCTTGTCCCGAGGGCCTGTCGATTCGCAAGCTGATGGGGCAGGCGCACCGAACCCTTTCCTGAGACCCGCCCGATGGCCGCGTCCATACTTCTTGCAGACATGGACGCGTTTTTTGCGTCGGTAGAACAGCTCGATGACCCGACTCTCGCCGGCCGCGCGGTGCTCGTGGGTGGCAGTGGGCGGCGGGCTGTGGTGGCGGCGGCTAACTACGAGGCCCGACGCAGCGGCGCGAGATCGGCGATGCCCATGGCCGAGGCCCGGCGACGTTGCCCTCACGCGGTGGTAGTGCCACCACGCATGAAACGCTACGCCGAATTATCGGCGCGGGTTCGCGAAATATTCTACCGTTTCACTCCACTGGTGGAGCCCCTGTCGCTGGACGAAGCCTACCTCGATGTCAGCGATTCGCGACGCCTGCACGGGGGGCCGTTGGAGATAGCCAAGGCTCTTCGCTCGGCGGTGCGCGAGGAGCTGTCGTTAGCGGTTTCGGTGGGCGGAGGCCCAGGAAAGACCGTGGCTAAGATTGCCTCGCGCCGGGCTAAACCCGACGGAGTGTTTCTCGTGGCGGCGGACGAAGTGTTGGAGTTCCTGCAGCCGCTACGCTTGTGCGAAATCCCGGGTGTTGGTCCTGTGACGGAGCGCAAACTGCACGAGATGGGCGTGGCTACACTCGGCCAGTTGGCCGAACTCGATCCGGGCCTGCTGGAGACGAAACTCGGCAAATCGGGACCGGGGCTGTACGACCTCTCCTGGGGCCGCGACAGTCGGCGCGTAAGCAATGACCGCGAGCGCAGCAGCTACGGCTCCGAAAACACATTTAACGATGACGTTGAGCAGCGCGAGGTGATCGAGGCTGCAGTAATAGCTCACTCGGAGACAGTAGCCTGGCGTTTGCGCAGGGCTGGCCGTTGCGGGGTGACGGTTACGCTCAAGTATCGCCCGTCGGGCACAGGTGAAGGCTGGCGCCTGGTTACGCGCTCTCGCAGCCTGGCGGTCGCCACCGACGATGGCGCTGTAATATCGCGCGAGGCGATGCGCTTGTGGGACGACGAGCCGCGGCATCCGTCGCTGCGCCTGGTGGGCGTACAGATGGCCGGTTTCGAAGCCGAGCAGGCACCGCAGCTCGACCTGTTCGGAGAAACTGATGTCGCCGCTCGTGATGATGCCGCGGGCTCTGCTCCCGGCCGGGCGGCGCTGAACTCTGCGCTTGACGATATCAGCGCACGCTTTGGTCGCGGTGTACTCAAGCGCGGCGCTTGATAAGCGACAAAGCTCCAGGCGCTTGAAGAAAGAACCGGCAGCCGCAATAGTACGCTTCACGCGCGCTCGTAGCTCAGCTGGATAGAGTACCGGGCTTCGAACCCGTAGGTCGCAGGTTCGAATCCTGCCGGGCGCACCATCTACCTCTCTTCAAGTCCAAGTAGCCGCGGTCGCTGCCATGACGGGGGGTAGGTTACTGGGTAGGAGCGGCGAGGTGGAAGATCCAGGTGCTGTCGTTACCTGCTGCCTCTTTTTCATCGAACCCGTAGCGCCTGGCAACGGCCCGGGCTACGCGTTCTCTCAGTGGGTTTTCGGTTATCCTTACGATGCGCCGCTCGTAGATCTTGCCACGGGTTCGGACGCGGACCCTCGGGTCTTCCAGGGCCACCGACGGCCAGCGTCGGCGCTCACCGAAGCCCGAGGGGACGTAGAGTTCTCCGTCGACGACGACGGCCCATATACTCAGCGACCATGGCCGATCGGGACGGATCTCCAGTTCGATAACCTCTTCTATTTCAGCCCAGTCGGGGGCGACGCTGACCGGCCCCTCAAGGGCTCCGCCGGGTATGGGGCCAAGTGGTCCTTCAAGCACATAGCCGCCGAAGGTATCCAGCAACAGTACCAGCAACACCAGGGCAGCCAGGCAGCCCGCTATCCATCGCAATATCTTCATAGGCTTGCTTGTCTCCTCGCCGGTTCACGGCCCAGCCCTGCCGCATCGAAACTGCTCAACTTGGCGTGTCCCCATCGACCGTTATCCGGTGCATGTCTCGGGGAGCGTCCCCGTGGTCGTGCACGGCAAAGTGCATCACCGATCGGTTATCCCACATTACAACATCGCCCTTACGCCAGCTGTGCCGCATCGTGAGATCGGGTTTAGTCCCCTGTGCGTAGAGGTATTTCAACAGCGGCTCGCTTTCTTCGCCGGTCATGTCGGCAAAACCCCGGGTGAAGGCGGGGTTGACGTAAAGCGCCTTGCGGCCACTGTCGGGGTGCGTACGTACGACCGGATGGCGCGTGCCCTGGAGCTTCCATGTCTCGTCGGGGTCGCCGGTTACCGACGACGCAAGCCCGTCTCCACTGTGTATAGCTTCCAGTCCCTCCAGTATGGACTTTAACCCGGGAGACAGGCGGTCGTAGGCCAGGTGCTGGTTGGCGAACAGGGTGTCTCCGCCATACTCGGGTACCTCGAGGGCGTAAAGGATACTGCCAAGAGGCGGGGTGGGGGCAAAGGTAACGTCGGAGTGCCATATCTCGGTCAGCGTGTGTTTCTTACCCAGGTTGGGGATGCATATTACGGGTGGGTAACCATCGATACTGGGAACGATAGGGTGGACCTGCAGTGTCCCGAAGCGTTCGCCGTATGCGATCAACTGTTCCGGGGTGAAATCCTGGCCACGGAAAACAAGGACGTGGTGTTCAAGGAAGGCCGAGTGTATCTGCGCGAAGGTCTCGTCGTCCACGCTTGGGAGGTCGACACCGACGATCTCTGCGCCGAGCGATCCTGCCACGCGTTTCTGGTTTATGGTGCCCACCACGGGGGTACCCTAGTACGAGGCGGGAGTTGCGGCCAGCCGTGTTCGCTTGCCCGAAGCCTTCGCGCCAGCGCTCAGCGTACCATCGCCTTGAACAGGGTTGCAGTGTTTTTCTTAGTATCCAGCGGGGTAAAGCTGGAGTCCCAGCAGGTTAGTCCCGTGCTGGCGGTCGACGCATGAAGCTGCGCCGTTACGGCGACAGCCTGCTCAAAATAACGATCGAGATCGAAGGCAGCGGGCAGCGGCAGCAGTGGGCCCTTGGCCTTTAACTTGTTTGCGGTTTTGCCGGCGATTCCTGTTTTCAGCTGAATCAGGTTTACGCCGTCGTAGTCTCCGTATCTGTTCTTGTACAGGTAACCCTTGGGGCTGCGATCCTGCCACAGGCCGTTCGGCGATACGGTGATATCCGCCAACATCTGGTCGCTGGAAACAGAGGAGTCATAAAGGCAAAGGTGGTAGGAGGCGTCAATTTCGGGGTCGGCGAGTTGACCCTGGCTGACGGCCTCGCCCTTGAGCCAGCCCCACTTCAGTAATCTTTTTGCCGGGTTGCCACTGTCCTTGACCTGCAATTTTGCTTTCGCCGACGACAGGCAACCAGCAGCCGGTGAGGCGGGGCAACTGAAAAGCGGTAGTGTCGTCGTGGTGGTCGACGTCGTTGTCGTGGTGTCCAGGGTGGTAGTGGTCGTGGATACTACGAAGCCGGAGCTGAAAACTATGTCGTCTATGGCTACGTCACCATCGTAATTCGTGCCTCGCTCAGCGACGAAACGCAGTCGGACGCTGCTGCCCGCACTCAAGACCACCGTCGCTAGTCGCCACAGGTCCGCACTCACACCATCGGAAGTCCACAGCACCGTCGGCGTGTCCGTCGAACACGGGATCGCCTCCAGGGTGAAGGGTCGGTGGCTGCTGCCGTAGGTGTGATACCAGAAGCTGATAGTGTCACCGCCAAGAAGCGTGAGTGGAGGTGATGTAAGGTAGGCAAGGTCTCCATTGATACGAGGGCTCGAGGCTTCGATGTGGTAGTAGCTGCCTGACGCGGTGCCCAGGGTGTGATCGACGCCGGGGCCCGTCGCGGCGGACGGCGTGGGGCCTCGGCCTATCGTCCATTCAAAGTCATCCCCCGTGTCACGGTGGTCCCACGCGCAGGAACTGTTTTCAAAGTCGCAGCTTAGCATCGTCAGGCAGTGGCCGGTGGCCGCAGGCTTGCTGGCCGGGTCGCAGCTGGATTCCCCGGCACAGTTGCCGGCAGAGTCCATGCAGTGCACGGCCCGTGAGCGTGCCGGAAGTGAGCAGGAGCTCTCGCAGCGATTCCAGTTGCCGGAGTTCCAGTAGAAGCCGCTTCCGCCGGAATCATCGAAACAGAAATCCCTGTAGTAGTCGCCGGCTGTTTCGTCGAAGGGGCTCAGTCCGGCCCTGTTGCCGATTGACATACTGCCGTAGATGGCCTGCCAGTTGGTGTACTCGGGTTCGTTGGGTTCAATGGTGGGCAGGCCGTTCACCGAGAAGGCTGTGGCGCTGTAGTGCATTATCGACCCGTAGTCGTAGACCCCGTGATCGAACGCCGAAAATGCGGAGTACTGGGCGAAGTTGTTTTCCTTGCCAGACTCGATGTTAGCGAAGTTGATCGTTACGTAGGTGTCTCGGTCCAGCCGCGATTGTTCGTGGTAGAAGCCTAGCGCATGACCGATCTCGTGGACGGCAGCCCCGAAGCCACAGGTGCCCGTGGCGGTCAGCCCGATGCTCTGCCCCCCCCCGATGCGCCCTATGTAAGAATAACATCCACTGGCCGGCACGAAATTTATGTAGTCGCTCTGACCAGTACGAGGGACGAGGAATATGCCGACCGTGTCTGCCCAGTGCCTGATCGCGCGCTGTATGTCCTGGTAGGTGTCAGGTGCCGCGGACTCGGAAAGTGAGGCGTCAATAGTGTAGGGGATCGTGGCCGAGGACCAGGAAGCCGGCCTAAGGCCCGCCCGGGTGTGGCTGTCGATGATCGCGTGTCCCAGCGAACCGCGTGGCTCAAAGGCCCATCCTCCGCTGACCAGCGGCCGGCAGTAGCCAACCGCGATGTCCCCTTCAAACAACGCCAGGTCGCCGTCCAGTTGTAAGGTCGTGCAAACCACGTCGGGGTCGCTCGACACCAGCGGGGCCTGCAGGGCTTGCGAAGCCGTAGCGTTTGCCAGCAGAAGCAGGGCAGACAAGTGACAGAAAACAGCGAGTTTTTTTCTCGACATCAGTGATCCTCCAGGAACAGCGCTGCCATTCCGCAGCTTGCAAGCAGTTGATCTAACCAGGCCGAGTCGTCAGGCCGGAGTTCCGAATAGCGTTGGCGCAGAACGGCCAGGCACCTGGCCTGGTAAACGAAGGGCGGCTGGCTCCAGGTCGAGCTGCCTATAGTGACCTCCGCTTTCTCCTTACCGCCTTCCACCGCCGCCGCGTTGGCAAGCAGAAAGGGGGCATAGCAGCGCCCGAACTCAGCGAGCAGTGGTGCCAGGTTGTCGGCCGTCGTCTGCCGGTCGGCCCAGTCATCGGGCCCGGGCTCCGCACCGCTCTTGTCGTCCATTACGTCGATCCAGGCGCAGACCCGCGGCGCGATTTTCAAGCTGATGCCGCTTGGGGTCGGGTCAAAACCGACGAGCTGAGTGAGTTGTCCGTAAACGGCAAAGTCACCCGCGCCGGGCCGCCCGCCCGCGAGGTAGGGGGCCCGCGAAAGCGCGTGGTCCAACGCCGCCAGTGTGCGCTTGTAGCTGTCTTCAATGAGGGCGCTGTTAGCAGCGTTGATGCCCACCAGGGAGCGGCGCTCGATCTGCCTTTGTCCGAAGACTTCCCCCATTTTAAGCATCAGCCCTTCTTCGGCTTCGGGCCTGCCCCAGCGTGGAAGCACGGCGCTGGCCTTGCTGACGTCAGCTTCGAAGGACCAGCGGTAGTGGAACATGGCCTTGGTCATCCACTCGTCGGCGAAGTCTTCGACCAGCGCGTCCACCAGGGCCAGGGCCGGGTCGGGTGGCAGTACCGAGCGGTTGGCCAGGGGTGAAGCCGCGTGCTCTTCTTCGAGTCGGCGGATCAGGGGCGTGGAGTCTATGGCTGCCTCGAGTTCGCCGTTGCCCTTGTCGAACAACAGTAGTGGCAAGAGGTCGACCTTGGCCGCTGGCAAACCGCTGTCTTCCTTGGAACCCCTGGTGATCCAGCGGTAGGGGATTCTCCTGTAACGTAACAGCGCAAGCATCTTGCGGCTGTACGGAGACCCCGGCGCCCCCACTATGATGACTGTGTTCCTGTCCACTACTGCCCGCGCCTGCTCGGGAGTTCTGAGAACGCAGTCTTTTCATGTGGACAGGGGTTTGCCAAGCCTGCGCGCCGGTGCGAGTAACAGCCATGCCCGGCCGCCAGGATACCTCAGCGTTCGGCGACCAACAGACCCGATTTTTTTACGAGCTCACCCCCGAGCGCATGCTCGACGCGGTCGAGGACCACGGCTTACTTCTGACGGGAAGAGCGATGGCGCTCAACTCGATGGAGAACAGGGTCTACCAACTCGAAATTGAGCTCGAAGACGATCAGCAGGGAAGCCCCACTTCGTTCTGCGTAGCCAAGTTCTACAGGCCGGGTCGCTGGAGTCGCGAACAGGTACTGGAGGAGCATGCTTTCCTGGCCGATCTCGCCAACGAAGAAATACCTGTCGTGCCACCCCTTGTCGATGGCGATGGCGAGACCCTGCATCTCGACGAATCAACGGGCATCATGTTCGCGTTGTTTCCGCGCATCGGCGGCCGCTCTCCGGACGAACTCGACGACGGACAGCTGGGCCAGCTGGGTCGCCTTCTCGCGCGCCTGCACACCGTTGGAGCCACGCGTAAAGCGGAGCATCGGATGCACATCACGCCGCGCAGCTACGGGTTGAACAACCTCGAATGGCTGATCGAAAACGACGAGCTGCCGACGGGTGTTTGTGACAACTATCGCTCCACGGTCGAAACCATCTGCGAGTTGTCTGAGCCCTGGTTCGAAGATGTGGCGGTACAGCGCATCCACGGCGACTGTCATCTGGCCAACGTGCTCTGGGGAGGGCAGGGTCTCTTCCTGGTGGATTTTGACGACATGCTGGTGGGCCCTCCCGTGCAGGACCTATGGCTGCTCGTGCCTGGGCGTGACGACTACGCGCGGGGGCAGCGCGAACGCATGCTCGAGGCCTACGAGGAGATGCGCGACTTTGACCGTGGCAGCCTGCGATTGGTGGAAGTTCTTCGTGCGCTTCGTATTGTTCACTTCAGCGCCTGGATCGCCCGGCGCTGGGAGGATCCCGCTTTTCAGAAGGTCTTCCCCGATTTTGGTAACGACCGCTACTGGTTCGAAGAACTGGGTATTCTGCAGGAACAACTTTCGCTGGTACGAGAACAAGCCTGGGGCTGAAGGCGCCGGGGTTTAGAAAGAACGCTCGATAGCCGTATGGTGTCTGGATGCTTGGAAGCGTGTCGCGCCTTTTACTGAAGCTGGCCGGGTGGAAACTCGAAGGTGCCGTGCCCGCGTCTACCCGCTGCGTTATACTCGCGGCGCCGCATACTTCGAACTGGGATTTCTACTACATGCTGCTCATGAATTGGGGCCTGGGCCTTGGGGTTTCGTGGATGGGCAAGGCGCCCATGTTCAGGCCGCCGTTCGCCGGTTTGATGCGGCGCATAGGCGGTATCCCTGTTTACCGCGACAGTGGTTCGGGGATGGTCGACCAGATGAAGGCCGCGTTCGACGAAGCTGATTTCCTCAGGTTACTGATACCCGTCGAGGGTACGCGCTCTTACCGCTCAAGGTGGCGTTCGGGTTTTTACCACATAGCCAGGCATTCGGGAGTACCTATCGTACCGACCTTTCTCGACTACGGGCGCAAGATTGGCCGTGTCGGCCCGGAGATAGAAGTCACCGGCCGTGTAGGCGAGGATATGGAACTCATACGCGAGTTCTATTCGGGGGTGACAGGCCGAGTAGCCGCTAATTTCAGTGATATTGTGCTGGCCGAAGAAGAACAGGCAGCCGTCGCCTGAATAGACCGAGCGAGGGGAATAACAGTGAGCGAAGAAGGAAAGCCGGCGGGGGGCAGGGCGTCCCATCAACTGATAGTCCAGCCTGACAAGAACGGCAGCAGCGAAGTCTACTCCAACCTCATGATGGTGAACCACCGCAAGGGTGAGTTCGTGCTCGACTGGCTGTTCGTTCAGCCACAAGCGGGACCGGAGGGTCAGCCGGTGGCGTCGCTGAAGTCACGGGTCGTTACGTCGCCCGAGCACCTGAAACGCGTCGTGCGCGCGCTGACCGATAACCTGTCTCGTTACGAGGCCAAGTTCGGCGTCATAGAGGAAGGTTCAGACCCGCAACACTCGTTGCACTGATGGTTCCGGCGGGCGTGCTCAGAACTTGACTTCCGGGACGGCTTTTTCTTCTTCCGGTGTTTCAAAGTAGTCGCGCTCCTCAAAGTCGAACGCGTTGGCAACGAAATTCGTCGGAAAACGCCGGCGCGTGGTGTTGTAGGCCCGCACCGATTCGTTGTAGCGCATACGCGCCACCGACAGGCGATTTTCAGTGCCCGCCAACTCGTCCTGCAGGCGAATGAAGTTCTGGTTGGCCTTGAGGTCGGGGTAGCGCTCCATGACGACCAGCAGTCGCGACAGCGCCGAGCTTAATTGGTTTGACGCCTGCATGGATTCCGACGGAGTGCCGGCGCCGGCTACTTTGCTCCTGGCTTCTGTCACCTTGAGCAGCACTTCTTTCTCGTGGGCCGCGTAGCCCTTGACCGTGTTGACCAGGTTTGGGACGAGGTCGTTTCGCCGCTTGAGCTGGTTGTCTACCTCACCCCAGGCCGCGGTAACCGCCTCGTCCTGTCCCACGAGCTTGTTGTAGCCGCAACCCGACAGTGGTGCCGCCAGCACCAGTGCGAGCAGCGCCGCGGTAATTGCGCGAACAGGGTTTGCAGGGACATTATCTTTTACGCTCACGTCGATTCCTCCAGGCAAAAACATTCTACCATCCTCGGCCTGCACCGCCGCCTCCGAAGCCGCCGCCGCCACCCAGGCCACCCAGTCCACCACCGAAGCCACCCATACCGCTGCCTCCCCCGAAGAGGAAGGGCAGGTACATCAATCCCCTGCGGCGGCGTCTACCAAACATCCCCGGCAGCATGAAGAAAATCCAGACCAGCGAAAACGGGTTGAATCCCCGCCTGCGCGAATGGCGAGCAGTCGTTGCTGCTGCCTGGCCGCTCAAGGCAACCCCCGCATCGGTGGCGATGACCTGGGCCGCGGCAAGCGCCGCGCTGTATATACCGGCGTCCACCTTGCCGGCCCTGATGTTGGGCATGGCGTAGCGATCTAGGATTTCGCCGAGACGTCCGTCGGGCAACAGGCCTTCGAGTCCATAGCCTGTAAAGAACCTCAACTGCCGCTGTTCCACGGCCATGAATAACAACAGGCCGTCATCCTTTTCGGCGCTGCCGAGTTTCCAGGCATCGCTTACCTTGAGGCCGTAGGCGAAAGCATCGAGCGGGGCGCTCGTGGGAACCGTGAGCACCGCCAGCTCGGCACCGGTTTTCTGCTTGAGCTCCAGCGACAGGGCGTTGAGCGCACGCTCGGCAGCCGGTGATAGCTGCTCGCCGAGGTCGATGACGGCTGCAGGTTGGGAGGGGATGGGGGTTTCCAGTTGCGGCTGGGCAGCTGACACCGCGGGCAGCAGGCAAAGCACGGCCAGCAACGCCGCCGCCGTGGGTTTGAGGAGGGGTTCCCCTTGGCCCGGAAACTTCACAGTGCGTCTATGGCCCTTACCACCGAGCGAACTTCGGCCATGGCGTTGTCGGCAAGCGCTTCGCGTTCGCTCCTGTTCACGCGGCCAATCGCGCGGGCCGCTTCAAGGGCGCGCAGCGTGGGGAGCTGCAGTTCAAACTGCGCTTCGACGGCGGCCACGAGATCGACCGGGTTCTCGGGGCGGGAAAGTTCGCGCAGGTAGAGCATGCCGCGAAAAATAATCTCCATTTCGGCGGTCGCCGAAAAAAGCAGTTCGTTGAGGAGGCGCCCCGAACGGCCCGCCCCGAGAAAACCCTCCCAGAGGTGCAGCATGCGCCCCCGCGATTGAGACTCAAGCTGCAACCTGAGGTGAGTGCGGTCAACGTTTATGCCGGCGAGGGGGTCGTTCTGGCCCCACACGAGTTGGTGTTCGTCGGCCAGCTCGATGAACTCCACGGGAAACACGTCGAGCGAACTCTCGATGTAGGCCCGGTCCATGACCAGTGGTACGCTGACACGGCGCCTGCGCCATCGCGAAACCAGGGGCCTCAGCGTTTTCAGCACAGCGGGTGTTACTTCCGTGAGCAGGATGAGCAAGGCCAGTGGTGTGCGGCGACGGTTGTAGCCGGGCCGACATATATCGCCGTAGAGGCAGACCGACTCGACTTGATCGGGAAGCGCTATGTGAAGCTGCTCGAGCAACTTTTCCAAGGTACGACGGTCTCGGGCTTGAAGGTCCATGCGTTGATGATAACCCGCGGAGCGCGGGATTTCGATTGCAGCTGCTCGCGGGGGGACTGCGCCAAGCGGTCAGCCGAAGCGTCCTTCAATGTAATCGGCAGTGCGCTGGTCTCGAGGCGAAACAAAAAGGTCCTCGGTTCGGCGCATTTCAACCAGTTCGCCCAGCAACATGAAGGCGCACTCATCACTCACGCGACGGGCCTGGGCCATGTTGTGGGTAACTATGACCAGGGAATAGTCGCCTGCGAGGTCGCGCAGGAGGTCCTCTACCTTGGCCGTAGCGTCGGGGTCCAGGGCCGAGCAGGGCTCGTCCATGAGTAGCACCTCGGGTTTGAGCGGCAGCAGGCGCGCGATGCAGAGCTTCTGCTGTTTTTCCAGCGACAGGGTGGTCGCCTGGATGGACAGAGAATCCTTCAAATCGTCCCAGAGGTGGACCGCGCGCAGTGAAGTCTCAAGCGCTTCGTCCAGTGTGGACGCGTTACGATATCTTCGGCTGAAGTGCAGGCGCAGCCCGTAGAGTATGTTGTCGCGTACCGAGAGCGGCAGCGGATTGGGTCGTTGGAAAACCATGCCGACCTTTTTTCTCAGTTCTACCAGGTCGGTGTCGGCGGAGTATATGTCGTGGTCCTGTACGATCACTTCTCCCTCGGTGCGCACACCCTCGTAGCGCTCGTTGATGCGGTTGAAGCAGCGCAGGAAGGTCGTCTTCCCACAACCCGACGGGCCGATTAGCGCGCTGATTTTGCCCGAGAGAAAGCGCGTGTCGAGTCCCTTGAGCGCTTCGAACTCCCCGTAGAAGAGTTTCAGCCCGCGGGTCTTTATGCAGTACTCGTCCACGTCAGCCGAACAATCCCTGCACGTACTGAAAGGTGCGCGCGTCAGCAGTCTGCCTGGAGAAGATGACTTCGTTGTCGCCCACTTCCACCAGCTTGCCGTTGAGGAGCAGGGCCGTCCGGTGGGCCAGGCGCTTGGCCTGGAGCACGAGGTTGGTGACCACCACGATGGTCATGTTTTCGTTGAGTTCCTTGAGTACTTCTTCGATCTTCATCGTTGTCACCGGATCAACAGCGATAGAGAATTCGTCGAGGCAAAGAATTTCGGGGTTCAGCGAAAGCGCGCGCGCTATGGTGAGGCGCTGCTGCTGACCGCCCGACAGGCGCGTGCCGAGGTCATCGAGCCTGTCCTTGACTTCGTCCCACAGCGCCGACTGCTTGAGGCAGCGCTCTACGGTTTCGTCGAGCACCGAGCGGTCTTTTTCGCCCGCCATGCGGGGCGCAAACGCGACGTTTTCGTACACGGTCATGGGCAGGCCCACGGGGAGAGGAAACACCATGCCTATCCTGCGGCGCAGCAGCGATGGGTCGAGGTACTCGGCCACGTCGTGCCCGTCCACCTTCACGGTGCCGCTGGTCGATGCAGACGGAATGGTTTCGATCATACGGTTGATGCAGTTGAGCATGGTGGTCTTGCCCGAGTTTGCAGGCCCGATGACAGCCAGGATTTCATTGCGACGCACTTCGAGGGTCACCTGTTCAAGCGCCGGCTTGCCCGCGTAGCTCACGCTGAGATCTATCACCTCTATCATCGGCGACGCGCTTACCACTTTCGGTTTCTCCTGAGGTAACTCCGAAAGGTGATCGCGGTCAGGTTTACCAGTAGCACCACGCTGAGCAGCACGAGCGCCGTAGCGTAGGGGATGGCCTCGGGCACGTTGGGCACCTGCGTGGAGACGGTGAAAAGGTGCATCGAAAGCGCCATGCACTGGTCCTGGACCGACTGGGGCAGGAAGGGAAGGTAGAAGGCCGCACCGGTAAACATGATGGGGGCTGTTTCACCGGCCGCGCGCGAAACCTGGAGTATGACCCCGGTGAGTATGCCCGATATCGAGTTGGGCAGTACCACGTGTCGTATGGTCTGCCAGCGGGTAGCGCCCAGTGTCCAGCAGGCCTCGCGAAAGGCCATGGGCACCGCCGCGAGCGCTTCCTTGGTACTGGCGATGATGACCGGCAGGGTCATGATGGCCAGGGTCAACGACGCCGACAGTATGCTGGTACCAAGGCCGAGAAAGAGCACGAACACGCCCACACCAAACAGGGCGTGCACTATACTCGGGACGCCGGCCAGGTTTACGATGGCGAGGTTGACCATGCGCGTGAGCCAGTTAGCCCTCGCGTACTCGTTCAAGTAAATACCCGCCATTATTCCTACCGGTGCCGACACCGCGAGTGAGACGCCCACGAGCCAGAGCGTACCTACTATGGCCGGGAACACACCACCGGCTGTCATGCCCGCCGCGGGCGCCTCCAGAAGGAACTCCATGCTCAGTGCGGGGGCCCCGCGTATGACCAGCAGGCCGAGGATGGCAGTGAGAGGCAGGATGAGCAGCGCGGTTACTCCCGCCAGCACCGTCTTGCCCACGCTTTCGACGCGGCGGTTGGTTGCGGTGCGGGCGCTGGTGGCAAAGGGCGAAGCGTTCATCGTGCCGACCGTCCCCTCACGATGAGGTCAGCCGCGAGGTTCACACCGAAGGTCAGCAGGAAGAGAAGGACCCCGACCGCGAACAGGGCCTGGTAGTGATCGCTGCCAGCCGCGGTCTCGCCCAATTCTGCGGCGATGGTCGCGGTCAGTGTGCGAACAGAATCCAGTGGGCTGCTTGGAATCTGCACCGCGTGGCCGGTAGCCATGAGCACTGCCATGGTCTCGCCGATGGCGCGACCGACACCGAGCAGCACGGCTGCCAGCAGGCCACTGCGCGCGGCCGGAAAGAGGACCTTGCGCGCTGTCTGCCAGCGCGTGGCGCCCAGGGCCAGCGATGCCTCACGGAAAGAGTCAGGCACGGCCTTGAGCGCGTCTTCGCCTATGCTCACGATTATGGGCACGCTCATCAAGCCCAGTATGATCCCACCGTTGAGCACGTTCAGGCCGATGGGAGCGTCGAACACTTCGATTATCAGCGGATTCATCACGGCCAGGCCGATGAACCCCCAGACCACCGAGGGAATGGCGGCCAGCAGCTCGATGGTGATCTTCAGGCCTTCTTTGACCGAGCCACTGGTGAACTCGGATATGAAGAGAGCCGATCCCAGGCCAAGCGGCACCGCGATAATCATGGCCAGTCCGGTGACGCTGACGGTACCCGCAAGCAGGGCAAGGGTGCCGTAGCGCTTGTTAGACAGCGAAGTCGGATACCACTCGGGGCTGGTCAGGAACTCCACGAAATCCATTTTTTCGAAAATGAACTCCGACGCTGTGGAGAATACGAAGAAGAATATGGCGAAGACAAAAAGAATCGCGCTGAAGCCGCTCGCCTTTATCGCAAACTCAATTACGCGCTCGAGCGCGCTCCCGGCCCTCGCCTTGCGATCGTCGTCAGGGGGTGACGTAGCCTGTTGTGGGTTCACGTCCTGTCTTGCTGTCACGTCTGCGACGGCCTAAAGGGCCGTCAGTTGACCGGAATGAAGCCGCTTTGCGTGACAATAGCCTGGCCCGCTGGCGACAAGATCCAATCGAGATAATCTTTAGCTGCACCCTCGGCCTCCCCGATGGTGTACATGTACAGGCCCCGCGCGATGGGGTAAACGCCCGACGCCGCGGTCTCGGCGTTGGGAGTTACGCAAGCCCCGCCATCGTTGGCAGATACGCAGACCGATTTAAGCTTCTCGTTCGCGTAACCCATGCCGCTGTAACCGATGGCACAGGGGGTGTGAGTCACAAGATCAACGACGTCCTTGCTGCCCTGCATGTCTCGCGAGCCGAGCTTGAAATCGCCGGTTTTACCGAGCACGGTTTCCCTGAAGAAAACGTAGGTGCCGGAGTTGGACTGCCTGCTGATACGGATGATTTCCTGCTTCGCACAACCGGGCACCTCGATGCCGAGGTCGGTCCAGGTAGAGCATTTGCCACCCTCACCGTAAACACAGGCCAGCTGTTGCACGGATAGCTGCGCGGCCGGGTTGTCCTTGTGAACGAAGACGACGATGGCGTCGCGGGCTACGGTGTGCTGCACAGCGGCTATCAAGCCGTTTTTCTTCATCGATTCGTGCTCTTCCGGTTTCATTTCCCGGCTGGCGTTGGCGATGTCGACCTTTCCGTTTATGAGGGCGGCGATGCCCGTTCCCGAACCTCCCCCGCTCACCACCACTGCGACGTCGGTCTTGACGCGGCTGTAGTTCTCCGCCCAGGCCTGGGCCACGTTGACCAGGGTATCAGACCCCTTGTTCTGCAGCACCGTGCGGTCGCTATTCGAGCTGCTACAGGCGGCCAGAACGATAAGCCCGGCGCAGAGCAGGTAACGGCGCTTGCCCGGGACGATAATCGTCACTTGTTGGTTACCTCTTCGAGAGCGGCACTGGTCGTTCCGTGTAGGCTGTGAATCAAGTTGGTTACGCGTTCCACCAGGGCATGGAAAACTTCTTCGTAGCTGGTTTTCTTGTCAGTTGCAGGGTTGGCCACGTCCCATTCGAGAGCGATCGTCCGGTAGCCTAGGCGGGGCAGGGCTTCCGCGGCTTCTGCGCCCAGTGCGACGACGGCCTTGTACTGCTTGATGCTGCCCAGGGATCCGAGGTCGGTAGGCTTGTGGCTCGAAACATCGATGCTCATCGCAGTCAGGAACTTGACTGCCTCGGGGTCGGGGACTCCGGCGTCGACGCCGGCCGAGGAGAACTCCATGTGGTCGCCGCCTATGGTGCGGCCGATGGCCTCGGCCATGAGGCTCCTGCAGGAGTTCGACGACGAGACGAACAGTATGCCGATGTCCTTGCTCAAGCGGTGCCGCACGTTCGTGCCGCTTACGATGTAGGCCACCTCGTCGCAGATGTTGCCAGCCTGATCGGCCACGCGCTCAAAGCGGTTGGCCACCGACAGCAGGGAGAACAACAGCGACATGTCTGATTTTGTTTTTGGTTGCGAAGCCACAAGGTCCGCGTAGATCTCCTGGTGTAAGCGGTTGGCTTTTGCGTCGAGGTGCTTGGTCTCTTCGGCGAGCTCGATGTCCTCGTCGAGAAAAGATCGCAGCGCCTGCCTGAGCATTTCGATTGCGACGGCCGCGAGCTTTTCGAACTTTTCGAAATCGGGGCGATCCGCGGCGTCGCTGATCTCAATGGCCTGTCGGCTGATGCTCTCGGAGTAATCACCGACGCGCTCCAGTTCACTGACTATCTTGGCTACCGAGTGGGCAAATCTGAGCTGGGCCGCCACAGGGATGTGCCTGACCATGAAATCCACGGTCATGGAGTCAACCCGGCTTTCGAGGTCGTCTATGCGCGAATCGCGCAGGATGCACGAATAGGCCAGCGTGGTGTCCGCTGCTACGAGGGCCTTGACCGAGTCTTCGAGGGCCCGCAACGCCAGGTCTCCCATCTCGCGCACCTTGTCGCGGATGGCCGAAATGTCTTGTTTTAGTAGTTCTTCGAGGTGGGTAGTCACTGGATCCTCGCTGCAGCTTCCACGGTCAAAGCCCGAAGCGCGTTACATGGTATGAGTGGGCTGATTCAGCAGCGTTTAGCAGCAGTTTAGGGGATTGCAAATACGACTGGGCGTAACTGCGAGAATACCCGGGCGAAGATCCAGACAGGGGATGCCCGCGGGGGCCTGATCTTGGTATAATCAGAGATGATGTTGAGGTCCGTTACGACCATTCTGCTCCTGCCCCTGCTGTTGGCGCTCCCGGGTTATTTGCCAGCCGACGTGGTTGAGGCGCCGCACCTGCGCTTGGAGCTGGCAGCGGCGGTGGACACCGTGCAGCCCGGTAGCTCGTTTGACGTGGCTCTCAAGTTGACCCCGGCCGAGGGCTGGCACGTCTACTGGAAGAATCCCGGCGACGTGGGCTTGCCTACTACCCTGGACTGGAAATTGCCTGAAGGCTTGCAGGGCGGAGAGCTTGAGTTTCCTGCTCCGACTCGTTTTGTGGACGGTTCATTCGTGAGCTACGGCTACGAGGCACCGGTATTGTTGCTTTCTACTCTCACCGCCTCGAGTAAATTGGAGCCGGGCGGAGAGCTGCGGGCCCAGGCGCGGGCCACCTGGACTATTTGCAGGGAAGACCGTTGCATCCCCGGCAAGGCCGATTTGTCCCTGCAGCTGCCGGTGCTGGCGATGCAGGCGATAAGCAACGATGCGTGGTCGGGGCAGATAGAAACTGCGCGCAGGTCGTTTCCGAGTGCAGGCAAAAAGGGCTGGTCGGCCACAGCAGAGGTCTACGATGACTTCGTGCAGGTATCTCTGCGCTCGCCTGAATCTCTGGGCGCGAGCTTGTCCGAGCTGCAGGTTTATCCCCTGGCCAGGGGCCTGGTAGAAGACGATGTGCCCGCACGGAGCCAGCCTGGCGGCGCAGGTATACTCGTCTCACTGGCGCGACAAACGGGCAGCGAGGTTCCCGAATCAACGCGATTTCTCTTCAAGTGGCCGTCGGTTGATAAGCAGCCGCGCAACGGACAGACCGGCTACGATGCCGTGGAGCTGGACGTTGACCTGAAGACTGTCAGCGGCCGCTTGTCTTCAGTGGTGGCGCCGCAGCCGGCTGCGGAGGGTGCTTCGCAAGGCGGCTTGGATACAGGGGTTGGCGAGGCGCCACCGGTCTCTGACATGACCATAATGCTGGCCCTTTTACTGGCCCTTGCTGGTGGCCTGGTGCTCAATCTCATGCCCTGCGTATTCCCCGTGCTGTCGCTTAAGATCCTGAGTTTCGTGCAGATGGCCGGCGATGAACCAGCGGCCGTACGTCGCCACGGCTTGGTTTTCGGTGCCGGTGTCGTGCTGTCTTTCCAGGCGCTGGCCGCCGTCATGATTACGCTCAAGGCCGGGGGGCAGGAACTGGGCTGGGGTTTTCAACTGCAATCGCCAGCGTTCGTGGCCGCCATGGCTTTGCTCTTGTTCGCGCTGGCGCTTCAACTCGTGGGAACCTTCGACATAGGTTACTCGCTCACTGCATCGGCCGGTCAGCTGGAGGGCGGGACGAGCGGTTACAAGGGATCTTTCCTGAGCGGGGTGCTCGCGACCGTACTTGCCACTCCCTGCACGGCTCCCTTCATGGGAGCGGCGCTGGGTTTTGCTGTCCAGCGCCCACCACTGGAAGCTATGTCTGTTTTTACTTCCCTCGGGCTGGGCATGGCATTGCCTTACGTTATGCTCTCGTTCAGTCCGGCGCTGCTTCGCTTTCTACCAAGGCCTGGCGCCTGGATGGAAACCTTCAAGGAAGCGATGGCTTTTCCGCTGTTCCTGGCGGCGGCCTGGCTTGTGTGGGTGTTCGCGGGGCAGGTGGGCAACGGCGGTCTTATTTACCTGCTCGCGGCTTTCGTTCTGGGTGGTGCCGCGGCCTGGCTTCGGGGGCACGGGCAATCTCGTCCGCGCGCGTACGCGTCGTTGGGCGTGGCCGTTCTGGCCCTGCTGCTGGCCCTGCAGGGTGCCGCGCAGCCCTATTCCGTGTCGGCTGGCGCTGGCTCGCTGGTCGGTGGCGAGTACGCCGAGGGGGCTATCCAATGGCGCGCATGGAGGCAGGACGAGGTCGACCGTTTGCGAGCCGAAGGCAGGCCGGTATTCATCGATTTTACGGCTGACTGGTGCCTGAGCTGCAAGGCCAACGAGGCGGTAGCTTTTTCTTCGCAGCGTGTGTCCGAGCGGTTTCTTGAGCTGGGAGTGGTTGCAATGAAAGCCGACTGGACGCGCGGAGACCCGCTCATAACCCGGGCCCTGGGCCGTTACGGTCGCGACGGTGTTCCCCTGTACGTGTTGTACGATGGCAGGGGAGATTCCGAGCCGCAGTTGTTGCCGCAGTTGCTCACGCCCGACATTGTACTCGAAGCGCTGGCGCGGATAGCAGCCTGATCGCTTGCCGGCCTGATGCCGGGGCTTGCCTGTTGTAGGCGGCGGCGCTAGTTCTCGTCGGGATGCTCCGGCCGAACCTTCGATCACTGAGCTGCCTGCTGATCCTGGGGCTGTTGATTCCGGCGGCCGGTTGTCGCCCCGAACAAGCGGTGGTCTGCGAGGGCTGCAACGTTCTGCTGGTGTCTATGGACACACTGCGTGCTGACCACACGGGTGCTTACGGTTACGGTTTACCGACCACCCCGCAGCTGGATCTGTTTGCGCAGGATGCGGTGCTTTTCGAGGACGCCGTGTCGCAGTCGGCCTGGACCCGGCCTGCCCACACCTCGATGTTCACAGGTCTCTATCCCTCGGAACACGGTGTGATTTCAATGGAGGGGAACGTAAAAATGCCAGGCGACCTGCCCACCCTGGCTGAACGTATGCGCGAAGGCGGCTACGCGACCGCCGCGTTTACAGGCGGCGCTAACATGTCGGCGCGTTTCGGCTTTGACCGTGGTTTCGACCTCTACAAGAGCCCGGGCAAGCGGATGGGCGAAGGCGTGAAGCCAGCCCTGGCCTGGGTGGACTCGCTGGCCGCCGGCAAGCCGTTCTTTCTTTTCGTGCACGGTTTTGAGCCCCATCGTCCCTATCGCTCTGAAGCCGAGGACCGGATCGCCCTTGGCCTCGACTCGCCCCGACGCAAGGGCTGGGCTTCGGTCTGTGAGAGCGGCGAGAGGCCCGCTGACCTTGACCGTTGGATACTCGAATACGACGCCGCAATTCACCGCGGCGACCGTGCCTTCGGCCGCCTGCTCGAAGGGCTTTCGGAGCGGGGCCTGGGTGATAACACCGTGGTTATGTTCACCTCGGACCACGGCGAAGAGTTCTTTGAGCACGGCCACTGCTTTCACCTCTATCGCCTCTATCGCGAGATTGTGCGCGTGCCCTTGCTGGTCAGGGTGCCCGGCGTTGAGCCGTCCCGCGTCGCCGGGGTAGTGCCGGCATCAGTGGCAGTCGCTGCTACGTTGCTTGATCTCGTTGGGCTGGGCGGGGCGGGCTTCTCCGGGGAGTCGCTGGCGCGGCTGATCACGGGCGTCGAGAAGCCGGCGTTCGAATACGTCGTGAGCGAGACAGGTTCTCGTCGCGTCTCCGGGCCATCGAGCAGAAAGGGCGGAGACGTTCGTGCCATAAGCGGCGATCGGGAAAAGCTCGTACACTGGATGGACCAGCGGCGAAGCGAATACTATGACCTGTCATCAGATCCGGGCGAGCAGGACGACCTCGGCGGGTCGGCCGAAGCAGATCGCTTGTTTGAGCGCTTGCAGCACTGGACAACCGGTCATCCACGGCGAGGAACGCATGCAGCTATCGAGGAACTTGACCCCCGGTTGAAACAGGAATTGAAGCAGCTGGGTTACCTGGAGTAGCCTTGCTGTTGGGCCGGTTTATCCGCCCTGTGCGACGCTGGGCTCCTTGAGCAACGTTTCTATAGCGGCCCTGAGCCTGGGCTCGTCCTCGGCTGGATCGAAGCCGGTGCTCTGGTAACGGATCACTCCGTGGCCGTCGACCAGGAAGGTAGCCGGCATCGAGTGCACGAGATATTTGCCCTTAAGGACGGCTTGCGGGTCCGTTATAACGGGGAAATCGGCTTCGTAGCTTTGCGCAAACTCGATCGACTTGCTGGCCAGGCTGTCAACACCCACACTTATGACCTGGAAGCCGCGCGGGCCGTATTCCTTGTTGAATTCGGTCAGGAAGGGGAATTCCTTTTTGCATGGCCCACACCAGGAAGCGAAAAAGTTGAGCAGCGTGAGTTTTCCTTCGTAGGCGCTTTCGCTCACGACATTGCCCTCGGCGTCGGTAGTCGAAAAGACCGGCGCCCTGGTATCGAGCAGGTCGGTAACGTTATCGCTCAGCTTGGAAGCGTCGACGGGTTGCGTGGTTACGTTCTCGTCTGAGCAGCAACGGAAGCCGGTGGTCTTGTTGCGACTGCCGGGGCCTACCGTCGATGTGCGTCGGTTGCAGGCGGCACCCGATTTGCTTGATGCGTAGCCGCCGAGCAGGGTGCGTCGGTCGCGGCCGCTGTCCGCCCATTCCCCGATGTTGCCAGCGAGGTCGAACAGCCCCGAGGCGGTGCGGCAGCCGGCCCGGCTACCGGTGTTCGAGGGCTCGCCGGTCTGCTTGTCGGCCGAGTCGTTGCAGAGGCCTTCTTCGTAGTACGGGCCGTAGGGATACATGTTTCCTTCTATGGCGTCGTCGGCAAAGAGGCCGTTGGAGTTGTTGTCTACTGCTGTCTTGCCGCTGCACGCGCTTACCCATTCGAGTTCGCTGCAAAGGCGCTTACCCGCGGCCCCGCAGGCTTCCTCGGCGCCAAAGAAATCAATGCGCGCCGGTTCAAGTCCCGGTTGGCTCACCGCACGGCCGTCGCGGGTGATCGCGGCCTCGTAAGGGTCGATCCAGAACGAACCGTCGCCAACCGACACCATCGAACTGCCGTCGCCCGCGGGCGTTGTCGCGGCCCCGGCCTCGGCGGAATCGGCGGCTTCGAGAGCCTTCTCTATGTAGTACTCCAAAATCGAGGCCGATGCCGAACCGGTGACCAGCCTGTCGTTGATATAAGTGCGAGGCGTGCCGTATATGCCGGCCCTGAAGGCAGTCTCTACATCCCCCGCGACCGCAGCCTGGGTAGACTCGGCCTCAAGACAGGAGCGAAAACGGTCCATGTCGGCGCCTGCCTCGGCGGCGTAGTCGTCTACCGTCTGTACGTTGAGCGAGGGTTGGTTGTCGTACATGAGGTCGTGCATTTTCCAGAAGAGTCCCTGTTCGCCCGCACAGTGAGCTGCCCAGGCGGTCTCGCAGGCGACAGGGTGCTTGTCGAAGCCTTTCATCGAGCGGTTGCACTTTACGTTCATCGGAAAGTGGCGCATGACCAACCTTACCCGATCGCCGTACTTAGCCATCACCGTTTTAAAAGAGTTAGAGAGCATCCGGCAGTAGGCGCACTGGAAGTCGGCGTACTTTACGATGGTGATATCGGCGTCGGGGTTGCCGAGCCAGAACTCGTTTTCCTTGAGCGGGGTTTCAAACATGCTCCACCCCTCGGAGGTCTTTTTTCCGTGGCCTCTACCAGCGACGGCTGGCGAAGCAACTTTTGACGCTTTGGCGGCCGGTACTGGATGCTTGTCGGCCGAGCCCTCAGTAGCCGACCCGGTAGAAGCTGAATCACCCGCGGCAAACTGGGCGTCTATGGCCCCGCGATAGGCTGTCTCCATCGAGCTGCCGGCTGTGTAGTAAGCACCGAGTGCGACGCCGGCGCTGACAGCCACGACCAGCAATGCCTGAGGTATGGGCGCAGCAAAAGATGCCAGTGCGCGCAGGGGCGCCTTGGTCACCTCGGGCAGGGGAGAGCCCGAAGCCTTCCACGCGAGCAGGAACGCGGCGAGGTTTACCGTGTACAGGCCAATACAGTACAAGCAGTAGGCACGCAGCCAGACGGTGGAAACCCAGGCCAGGAATACCGAGTAGACCACCGCTATGAGTGCCAGCAGGGCCGTTGACTGAAGGGCAAGACGGGCTTGCTGCAGCGAAACGTTGGTCGCTGTCTTGATGGCAGACATTGCCTGCAGTGCCAGGAAAGCCATCAGCGCGTAAATCGGAGCGGCGTAAAGGGCGATGGGCAGGCCCAGGAACTCGGAGTAACTCGAGGCGTTTACCTTATCGCAGTTGAGGGCGCCGCCCAGGTTGCAGGAAGAAACAAAGCTTGGGTCCAGGCCGAGTTTGAGCTTGTGACGCACGAGGAAGACAGCAACCGCAAGGCCGACCGCGCATACGGCGATCAGGGCAGCCACCATTGCCGGCGCGTGCTCGGAAACCCCAGCCTCGGCTTGGTCGCTCGGAGCCGTTTCTAACGCCTCCGTGTTCCGGGAAGGACTTGCTCGCTTGGACTTGTTTTTCTTTGACATATTCTGGCTGAACTCCTCTCGTTATGATGCCAGAGTGGGTACCTTTCGCGCAGCTTTTTCTACTGCGTTTGAGCACAGCAAAGGCCTTGTTCGCTGCTGTTCGCTGTTGGAAAAATATGGCTGAAAGTGGGACAAGGTCGTGGTTTTGCCGGTTGCGGCAGGACCGGGCAGGGCGGCAAAGTGCTGCTACCGCAGGAACAGCGATGAAAACGGTTGGTAGACATCTTCTTATTGAGTTTTATGATTGCGACAGGCCCCTGCTCGATGATCTCGATAACTTACGAAAAATTATGACCGGGGCTGCTGAAACTGTCGGCGCCAGCGTAGTAGGCGAAACCTTTCACCGCTTCGCACCCCAGGGGGTGAGCGGTACGGTGGTCATTGCCGAATCTCACTTGTCGCTTCATACCTGGCCTGAGAACGGTTACGCGGCAGTCGATATCTACACCTGTGGGGGGCTCGTACCGAGCGACGCGTTTGATTATCTCGCGTCCAGTCTGCACGCCGGTAGCGCACGTCAGCGCGAAATCATACGAGGCTTGCCCGAGCATATCGACGAGAACCGTGTTTTTGAAGCCACGGACGTGAACGTCCTGAGCCGGGAATGCGAGCTGGTCGAGCTGCGCAGGGCCGAGGCCTGACCTCGCGGCATGGCATCGCCGGACAAACCTGGAACTATCGACCAGGCAGCGGCCCTCCTCGACGGGGGACTCATGCCGGCGACGCGCGGTGGCTTTGATGGTGAGTGGTTCACCGAGGAGGCAAACGGATCTTCTCGCTTCGCGGTGAGGATGGACGCCCTGCTCCACGAAGAACGATCTCCCTGGCAGAAGATCTCGGTCTACGACAGCAGTTTTTTTGGCAGGGTGCTCACCCTCGACGATGTATTCATGCTCAGTGAGCGTGATGAATTCGTCTACCACGAGATGCTCGTTCATGTTCCCCTGCTCGCCATGCCCAATCCCGCTAGCGTTCTTATAATAGGGGGGGGCGACGGCGGTTGTCTGCGCGAGGTGTTGCGGCATCAGTGCGTGCAGCGAGTAGTACTCTGTGAGCTCGATGAGCGGGTCAGTCGGGTCTGCGAGCAGTATTTTTCCTGGCCGGAATCAGCTTTCGCCGATGCCAGGGCCGAGTGCGTGTTCGAGGACGGTATTGCCTTCGTCAAGGAACATACCGCCGCGTTTGACCTTGTCATAGTCGACAGCACCGATCCGGTGGGCGCCGCGGTCGGTTTGTTCAGACGCGAGTTCTACGAGTCGGTACGCACTTGTTTGCGCAGCGGCGGAGTGATGACCGCGCAGACCGAGTCGCCCCACTGGAACGCGGACATGCTTGGCGCCATAAACCGGGAAATCGGCTCAGCCTTCGCCGAGGCGGATTCATATCTCGCGATGATTCCTACTTACCCTGGTGGTTGCTGGTCCCTGGCCTGGGCCTCGGCTACACGCCGGCCGGGGGACTTCTTTGACCAGCAACGCGCTGAGGAAATAGCCGCCTCCTGTTCTTATTACCAGCCCGGTCTCCAATCTGCCGCCTTTGAATTGCCGGTTTTTGCGGCGCGCGCTTGCAGCGGCGAAAACCTGTTCGAGCGTTTTGACAGCAGGGTCTACAGGAACCGGAATCCCGATGACTGAATGCCGCCAGACCGTAGCGGTAGTTATTCCGGTACGCGACCGTGTGCAGCTGCTCGGCCGGGCCCTCGACTCGGTGCTGGCCCAGGTACGGCCGGCCGATGAGATAGTGGTGGTCGATGACGGATCGGTCGACGGAAGTGCTGACCTGGTGAAGCAAGCCTACCCTGGCGTCAAGCTGCTGGTGCAGGCGCCCGCGGGCGTGAGCGCTGCTCGCAATCGAGGAATTGCAAACAGCAGCTCGGACTGGCTGGCCTTTCTCGATTCGGACGACGCCTGGCACCCCGATAAGTTGCAGCGACAGTTGACTGCCATCTCTCAACGGCCATCGATGAAAATATGCCACTGCGACGAGATCTGGTTACGCAACGGTCGGCGCGTGAACCCGATGCGCAAGCACGCGCGTTACGGTGGCTGGGTATTCGAGCGGTGCCTGCCACTGTGCTGCATATCGCCTTCGACCGCGCTGGTTCACCGAGATGTTTTTGCCTCGGTCGGGGTATTCGACGAAACCCTGCCTGCTTGCGAAGACTACGATCTCTGGTTGAGGGTCAGCGCTCGTTTTCCGGTGCTCTATCTCGACGAAAAACTCGCCACGCGTTGGGGAGGTCACGCCGACCAATTATCCGCGCGCTACCCCGCCATGGACCGGTTTCGGGTGAAAGCACTGGAGAAGGTGCTGCTCCCGGGAACCCTGCAGCCCCGCTGGCGCCGCGCAGCGGCCGCCGAGGCGCGCCGCCGACTCGATATTCTCGCCGCCGGGTCTGAGCGCAGGGGAAGGGTACAGGAGGCCTCCGCGCTCCGTGCACGCGCGGCCGAACTCGGCAGGTACCAACGATGAGCGCGGCGACCGTAAACCTGGTTGTAGCCATGGGCTGTGAAGCCGCGCCTTTGCTGCGTGGCCTTGCTTTGAAGTCGCTGCCGGTTGAAGGCGGATTCAGGGCCTGGTGTGATTACGCGCGCGAAACTTTCCTCCTGCAGGCCGGCATCGGCAGGGTAAACGCAGCCGCGGGGGTCGTAACGTTGCAGGAGTTGTCGGGACACCCAGTCTGTTCGGCTTGGCTCAACGTCGGTATTGCCGGGCACGGGGAGGAGGAGATCGGGCGCGTACTGGTGGCCGAATCTGTTCACGAAGAGGCGGGTGGCAGGGTGCGTTACCCGGCGCTGCCGGCGGGCCTGGCCCTGGCCACGGCCCCGCTTTTGACCGTAGACAGACCGAGCAGCGATTACCGTCCGGGGTTTCTTCACGACATGGAAGGGTCTGCCTTCATGGCGACGGCCCTGCGCTACTCGAGCACGGAACTCGTGCACTGCCTGAAGGTCGTGTCCGACAACCGGGCCCAGCCCCTGTCGACCGCAGGGTTGAGCAAGAACAGGGTCGAGTCCCTGCTGGAACTCGCGGTTGAGGATGTAGTTTCGATGGTGGCTGACTTGAGGGTCCCGGCCGAGCGGAGGGCAAGCCGACTCGCACCACCGGCAGTATGGCAGAAGTTGTCCGAAGACTATGCTTGCTCTGTGACCCAGGGCGCCCTGCTCCGACGCTTGCTGCAGCGCTGGAATGCCCTGTTTCCGGGACGAGAGTTACCGGAGGTGAAACAACCCGCTTCGGCCCGCGGCACTGCGGCTGGCGAATTGCTGCGGCAGCTCGAAGCGGGACTTGATGAGATCTGGCAGCGAGACGTTCAGTGATCGAGACTATTTACATTGAGAGCGACCTGCTCGAGCACCCCCGGGCCCGCTCCGTCATGAAGCGTCTGCCCCGCGCCCGGGTCGTCAGCTGCGAGCACTACGGCGAGATTTTCAATCCCCACGGCCAGGATTTTCGCTTGCAGAAGGAGAACCCCGCCTTGGTGATCGCTCGCAAGCGCGGCCGCATGGTCCTGCCGGTGCCGCCGGGCTCGGGGATAGGTGCAGAGCAGGACTTTTACTTTTCCCACCTGCTCAACTGCCCCTACGACTGCCGCTATTGTTTTCTGCAGGGCAGTTACAACTCTGCTGCCCTCGTTCTCTTCATTAACTACGAAGACTTCATGACGGCGGTGGACGAACGCATCGGCGAGCTCACTGGTGGTGAACGGGCGTGTTTCTTTTCGGGATATGACGGTGATTCGCTGGCTCTCGATGCGGTCACCGGTTTCGCCGGAGAGTTTCTCAGTTTCTTTGAGCAGCGCCCGAGCGCGTGGCTCGAACTGCGCACCCGTTCGGTCAATACGGCCGCCCTGCTCGCGAGGGAGCCGATTGACAACTGCGTGGTGGCTTTCAGCCTTTCGCCTCCTGCGGTTGCCGATCTCTTCGACATCGGCGCTCCTCCGGTTCGCTCACGCCTGAAGGCAATGGCGGAGCTCGCGCGGGCCGGTTGGAAACTGGGCGCTAGGCTCGACCCGCTGTTGTTTCACGATGGTTGGGAGCAGGGCTACAAACAACTGATCGAAGATATCTTTGCCTGTGTGCCGACTTCGTCGCTTCACTCGCTGTCGTTTGGGCCGCTGCGGTTTCCGCCGAAAGGTCTTGAAAAAATGAGACGACTTCATCCCACGGATCCTTTGCTCGCAGCTCCTACCGAGGAATGGCTGGGCGCACGGGTTACACCGCGCGATATTCACGAGAAGATGCAACGGCTCTGCCTGGAGGCTTTACCTGCCTCGCTGGATCAGTCTCGGGTGTTCTGCTGGCCTGCCAATGAGGCGCGCGCGAGCGAGGAGCTGCCGCAATTAGCTGTGTGAATTGCTCGACAAGACTTGCGGTAGCCGGTGTTCTGCGGGTAGAACACGTTTCACTCTTGCTGGGGACTGCTGCCGAGTCGGTCGACGGATAACTGGATGAGCAGAAAGACTGAAACAGACGAGAAGAAGGATATTCTGACCGCCCCCTACGTGCTTGAGTACAGCTATACGCGCAGTACGGGGCCTGTGCTGGGTCGTTTTTTCAGCGGTTTACGCGACAAGAAGATCGAGGGAATACGGACCGCGGACGGGCGTGTCGTGGTTCCGCCCGTTGAAACTGATCCTGTCACCGGCGATGAACTTGATGAGTTTGTACAGGTGGGTGAGATTGGAACGGTCACTGCCTGCAGCTGGCTTGCCGAACCGCGGGCCGAACATCCTCTCGACAAGCCCTTTGCGTGGGCACTGGTACAGCTGGACGGAGCCGACACCGGGCTCCTGCATGCGGTTGACTGCGGTAGTGCTGAAAAGCTTGGGGTTGGAAGCCGCGTGGAGGTGTCCTGGCGTGACGAGAGGCACGGGTTCATCACAGACATCGAGTGTTTCAGGTTGGTAGGAGACTGATGGCTGAAGATCTCATAACGGGCATCGTATGCCCCATTCGCCTGGACTACACGATTACGCCGGGTAAGGCGCAGTCGCGTTTTCTCAGGGGCCTCGAAAGCGGCAAACTGTTGGGCCAGCGCTGTCCGGCCACCGGCAAGGTCTACATGCCGCCACGTGGTTCATCGCCCACGCATGGCCTACCGACCACCGAGGAGGTCGAGGTAGCCGACAGGGGAATTGTCACGACTTTCTGCATAGTGAACCTCCAGTTTGCTTCAACCGTCCGGGAGATTCCCTACGTGTGTGCGCAGATCCTGCTCGACGGCGCTGACATTCCGTTTTTCTTCGTCGTACAGGAAGTTGACGTAAACGAAATACGCATGGGCATGCGCGTTGAGGCTGTCTGGCGAGATCCCTCCGAGTGGGGTCCGACGCTTGAGAACATCTTGTTTTTCAAGCCGACCGGTGAAGCCGATGCTCCCCGGGAATCCTACAAGGAGCACGTCTGATGCGTGACGTAGCCGTGGTTTCGTTTGCCCAGGCGCCCAACCTGAGGGCAGACCGCGAGCGCAACGAAGTCGAGATCGTCATGCCGGTAGTGCGCGAGGCCCTTGACAGCGTCGGCCTTGAGCAGAGCGACATCGGTTTCACCGTTTCGGGCAGCTGCGATTACCTCACCGGGGTGCCGTTTTCTTTCGTCATGGCCCTGGACGCGGTCGGCGCCTGGCCGCCGATAGAAGAGAGCCACGTGGAGATGGATGGAGCCTGGGCCTTGTACGAGGCCTGGGTCAGGCTTCAGCACGGAGATATCGACACTGCCTTGATTTACAGCTTCGGCAAGACCTCGCTCACGGATCTTGACAAGGTAATGAGCTGCCAGCTCGACCCCTACACGCTCATGCCGCTTTGGCCCGGTGGCATCAGCCTGGCTGGCCTGCAGGCCAGCGCCATGCTCGCCGCCGGTACGGTCAGCGAAGCCGATATGGCCGCCGTGGCCTCGCACAGCCGCGAGGCGGCCCAGGGCAACCCGGCTATACCCGAAGCGGAAATTCCCGCCGACGTTGACGAGCTGCTGTCGCGCCCACGCGTGGCGCATCCACTGCGTGAGCACGATATCGCTCCTTCCACCGATGGCGCAGCCGCGATCGTGTTGGTGGCTGGTGACCGCGCCGCAGAGGTCTGTGACAAGCCGGCGTGGATAAGGGGGATCGATCACAGGGTGGATACCCACGCGCCGGGCAACCGCGACCTGACCACCTGCCCGTCGGCGCGAATGGCCGGCGAGCGCGCAGGTGCCGGCAGGGGCGGCATCGAAGTCGCCGAGGTTTACGCGCCGTTTTCTCACCAGCAGCTGCTTCTCGCGAGCGAGCTTGGTCTTGGCGATGGCGTGGATCTCAACCCTTCGGGCGGTGCGCTGGCGGGCCACACTTTCATGGTGGCGGGGCTCGCGCGCATAGGCGAAGCAGCCCGGCGCATTCACGATGGCACTGCCTCGAGGGTGCTGGGGCACGCGACGGCTGGTCCCTGCCTGCAGCAGAACCTGGTCTGCGTCATGGAGGCGGGCCGATGAGCGAGCTCTGCGCTGTTACAGGCGTTGGCCAGACCCACCACGACGCTGAGCGCAGTGACGTGTCCATGCACGGACTGGTGCGCGAAGCCGCGGTGCGTGCCCTGGCTGACGCCGGCCTCGAATGGAAAGACATCGACGCGGTGGTGGTCGGCAAGGCGCCGGACCAGTTTGAAGGCGTGATGATGCCCGAGCTGATGATGGCCGACGCCCTGGGTGCGGTCGGTAAGCCACTGCTAAGGGTGCACACTGCCGGTAGCGTGGGCGGCTCGACCGGCCTGGTGGCGGCCAAGCTGGTGCAGGGAGGCGTGCACAAGCGCGTGCTGGTGGTGGCCTGGGAGAAGCAATCCGAGGCCGACGCGTCCTGGGTGCTGATGATGAAGATTCCCTTTGCGGCTCCTCTGGTAGCAGGGGCGGGCGGTTACTTTGCGCCCTACATCCGCGCTTACATGGAGCGCTCGGGGGCGCCGAAAGATACGGGTATAAAGGTGGCCGTCAAGGATCGCCTCAACGCTCTCAAGAACCCTTACGCCCACCTCAAGATGCCCGATATCACCGAGGAGATGGTGGCTGACTCGCTCATGCTCTGGGACCCCATACGCTACCTTGAGACCTGCCCGTCTTCGGACGGGGCCTGCGCGCTGGTGCTCACTGCCGAGGACGCTCTTGGAAGCTGCGAAAACCCGGCCTGGGTAGTGTCGACCGCCATGCGCAGCGAGCCCACAATGTTTGCGGGCCGCGACGGCGTGAATCCCCAGGCTGGGATCGATTGCGCGGCTGAACTCTACCGCAAAGGGGGCATCACTGACCCGCGGCGGCAGATAGACGTGGCGGAAATCTATGTTCCCTTCAGCTGGTTTGAGCCGATGTGGATGGAGAACCTGGGTTTTGCCGAGCAGGGCGAGGGCTGGAAGATGACAATGTCGGGAGCAACCGCGCTCGATGGCGATATGCCCATCAATGCGTCGGGCGGTGTGCTTTCCACCAATCCCATAGGCGCGTCAGGTCTGCTGCGGTTTGCCGAGGCGGCCCTGCAGGTAAGAGGAATGGCTGGCGAACACCAGGTGGACGGCGCCAAGCTGGCAATGGGTCACGCCTATGGCGGTGGTTCGCAGTACTTTGCCATGTGGCTGGTCAGCAGCGACAAACCGTGAAGGGGTCCTGCCCGCCCGCAAGGCCCGCCACTGGGGGAAGCAACTGATGTCTGAACCCGCACTGCTGGTCGAACGCGATGGAGGCGTCGTTACCCTGACCCTCAATCGGCCCGAAACCCGTAACGCCTTCAACCCCGAGATGCTCTGTGGGTTGGCCGACGCGTGGGACCTGGTAGACGGCGACGACAGCGTGCACGCGGCCATCCTCACCGGCGCGGGCGGTAATTTTTCTGCCGGCGCTGACCTCGACCAGCTCGTGGGTAAGCTCATGAAGGGCTTGCCTCCTGACAACGAGCACGAAGAACGTATTCAGCAGGACTACTCGATTATCTACAAGGGCTTTCTCAAGGAGTACCGCCTGGCCAAACCGCTGTTGGCCGCCGTCGAAGGCTATTGTTACGCGGGCGGCATGGAGATGCTGATGTCTGCGGATATTCGAGTGGCGGGCGAGGGTGCGCGCATAGCGATCTCTGAAGTCTGCCGCGGTTTGTTTCCCATGGCTGGCACAACAGTGCGCTTGCCGAGACAGATTCCCTACACGGTAGCTATGGAGATGCTGCTCACCGGCGCGCCGCTGGACGCCGCCGAGGCGCTGAGGGTCGGCCTGCTGGGCCACGTGGTCAAAGATGGCGGGGCCCTGGCCAAGGCCAGGGAACTGGCCGACGCAATAGCGAAGAACGGACCGCTGGCTGTCCGGAACATCAAGGCGTCGGTGCTGGAGAGCTCGTGCCTGCCCGAAGAAAAGGCGTTCGTGCGCGAACTCGAACTCGGCATGGAGGTGATGTCCAGCGAAGACGCCCGCGAGGGCCCAAGGGCTTTTCTTGAAAAACGTCCAGCCCGTTTCAAGGGAAGTTGAATTGGCAGACGACGCCGACAAGACCCACGCCTGGTGGCAATCATCGGCCGTACCGGCGGAAGGCACCTGGGCCGAGAAACGCAAGCTGGCGGCCAGCCTGCGACGCTTGATAGGGCTGGCGGTACTTTCAGATCCGGAGCCAGGTGTGCTCGAAACCGCTGCCCGCGAGATGGACGAGATTTCGCAACAACTCGAGGGGCAGCCGCAACGCAGCACCCTGGACGCTTTTGCCGAAACTTCCACTGCGGGAAACGTTCACGCGCTCTTTGACCGCAGCCCCGTCGTGGGCCTTTCCAACCCCCTGTCTCCTCCCATGAGACTGGAGCTTGAAGGCGACACGGTGCGCGGTTTCGTCAACTTCGGCTCCGCTTATGAAGGCCCACCGGGCCACGTTCACGGTGGGGTCGTAGCCGAGCTGTTCGATGAGCTGCTGGGGTTCGCGCAGTCGATCACCGGTCACCCGGGCATGACCGCGACCCTTTCCATCGACTACCTGCGACCTACCCCGCTGCATACGGACCTTAACTGCCGAGCCTCGGTTGCGCGGGTAGAGGGACGAAAGATCTATGCCGAGGGCGAACTCTGCAAGGACGAGATCGTGCTGGTGCGGGGCAGGGGAATGTTCGTGTCAGTCGACCGTAAGCGAATGCAGAAGATGATGGAGCAGGCGGGTCTCAGCCGCGGCGCTGAAGCGGGCTGACTGCGCTGGGGGGGCAGCAAGAGCTGCCGCTGGGAGTTAGATCCCTCAGACTGGGTTATCCCACCTTCCCCCGAAAGGGTGGAGGATACTGGCCGGAAGGCTATTTTATAAGGGTCTTAATAAGGGTTGGGCGTTGGCCCCCGACTTGCAGTGTCTAGTGTGTACGCCTGTTAAGGGTGTGCTCCGGCACGGCAGAGAACGGACGACCCCCCTGATCTTTGCCCGCCGGGTTCGGTGTAACCGGCATTCGGGTTCTGCCTTTGGCAGGGCCCGGTGCCGGGGACACCGGCTTTTTTTTGGCTTGGTGTCGCCGGCAGCTATCTGCTTCATCCGAGAACGAAACCGGCCGCGACCCTGACCTTGCTGACCACTGCTTCCTGGTCGTGCAGTCCGCCGGCCCAGCCCACAAGCGAAGCGAACCAGACCTGTTGCAGTACCAGGGCTTCGGCAGAGTGATCGTTGCCATTGCTTCGGGTCTCAGGCCCGTGCAGCGCGGCATCTGTCAGAGCGGCGATGCGCCCGTGAAAGGCCGCAACCTGTTCGGTCAGGTCAGGGTTGGCCGAGGCCACGGATTTGAGTATCGCCTGGGCCAGTCTCGGTCGTCGGCACATACCGCTGGTGGCCACGGCAAAAACCGATACCACGCGATCGATAGGCTTGCCTCCACGGGCCGGATTGTTGCTTAGGTAGTCTTCGAGAGTAGTGACTTCGGCCGCCAGGGCGGCGACCAGGAGGTCTTCCTTGCTGCGAAAATGCCTGTAGAGCGTACCCAGGGCCACACCCGCATCAGCAGCTACGTCGCGCAGCCGCACGGCCTCGAAACCCCCTTTTTCGGCCAGGGCAACGGCGGACTCTACAATTCGCTCTGCGCGCTCTTCCACGGCGGCGAATTGAAACACGTTAGAGCGGTTAACACCAGACTTTACATAGGTCTGACCCAACAGTAGCAGCGGTACGTGGGTGCAGGGGCAACAGTTGAAATATGGTCTGCTGACCTGCCGAGACACAGCGCCTTGACCATGGCGCTGGTTTTGTTACTGACGCTGACTCTGACGCTGTCGCCGGCAGGCGCAGCCGCGCTGCCTGCGCACCACGACCCGGCAGGTGGGTTTACCAATCCGGGTTACGTGGACGGTGGACGGCCCGCCTTTCTCAGTGGGTTGGGATTCCTGGCCGGAAGAGTGGTCAGGGCGCTTCGCCCGCTTGGTCGCGCCGCTGACTCGGTGGACGATAGCGCGGCCATGTTCAAGCGTTGGAAGGCGGACCAAGCGGCCCCGACGGTAACCTGGATCGGCCATTCCAGCCTGTTGGTTCGCCAGGGCGGGGTGTACTTTCTTACCGACCCCATGTGGTCCAAATACGCCAGCCCCATAAAACTCGGCCCGCGCCGCCTCCAGCCTCCTGGGATGTCACTGGCCGAGCTTCCTGACATCGCTTTTGTGGTGATTTCTCACAACCACTACGATCATCTGGATCTACCGACATTGAGAGCTCTTTCCAAGCGGGGAAGCAGCTTCGTAGTGCCGCTGGGCAACGCTGCTCTCCTCGGCGATGAGGGCATCGGACCGGTGCTCGAGCTGGACTGGTGGGAATCGGTAAAAGTAGGTGGTCTGGAGATCACCTGTGTTCCGGCCCGGCACTGGAGCGGGCGCGGGCTGCTGGATCGCAACCGGGCTCTTTGGTCCGGCTGGGCTGTCAAGTCTGAAGACAGGCTGTTCTATTTTGCGGGTGACACGGCTCCCTTCGGCGCGTTCGATGAAATCCGCCGCCGACTCGGAAGACCAACCCTGGCCGCCCTGCCCGTGGGCGCCTACCTGCCGATCGACATCATGTCGTTCTCGCACATGAACCCGGAGCAGGCTATAGATGCGGCGGTCAGCCTGGGCGCCTTGAAGACGGTAGCCGTCCACTTCGGCACTTTTGACCTTGCCGATGAAGAACTCGACGAGCCGCCCCGCCGCTTCAGGGCTGCTTCCATGCAGGCGGCGCGAGGACCGGAGGTGGACTGGGTGATGAAAGTAGGTGAGACCCGTGGCTGGTAGATCGAAAAGCAGGAATGTCTGAAGAGCAGGCCGACAGTAGCCGGGATAGTTTGTTCGCGAGGTGTTTTGGTTG
>CAUZFM010000007.1:0-47974 GCA_963579235.1 uncultured Binatia bacterium (SeqCode) | reverse complement strand
CTACGTCATCCTGCTGTTGTCGGTGGTGGCCGTCGCCCTGATCGTGGAATACACGTTGTCGATCAGGCGCAAGACCCTCATGCCCGAAGAAGAACGCGTGGACCTGCGCAAGATGCTCAACGAAGGGCGCTTTGACGAGCTTCGGACAAAAACCGCCTCGGGTGAGAGCTCGTTCTTCGGACGCGTAGTTTCGGCAGGTGTCAAGGAACACGACCGTGGCTACGAAGCTGTCGTCAAGGCGATGGAAGACAGCGCCGACGAAAACGCCGGTCGACTGCTGCGAAAAATCGAACACCTCAACATGATTGCCAACATCGCACCCATGCTCGGCCTGCTCGGCACCGTGATGGGCATGGTCAATTCGTTCAACCAGATATCAGTCGCCGTCGGTGGCGTTGATCCGCGCAGGCTCGCGGGCGGTATATTCGAAGCCTTGATGACCACCGTCATGGGCCTGATAGTGGCCATTCCCTCCTTGTATGCCTTCGGCATGTTCCGCAACCGGGTCGACGCGCTGTCGGCCGAGGTAGTGGCCGAGGCCGAGGACGCGGTGTCACCGCTGAGGATGGGAACCTCCGGCAAGTGAAAGGGGCTCACTCACACCGCCCGAGGGCGATCTCATTTCGGGCTACCGCGATGATAGACATGGCCTTTCTGCTCATAACCTTCTTCATCATGTCGATCCGTTTCGGCCAGGCGGGAGAAGAAACCATAGAGCTGCCCAACGCCGACCAGGCCCGCGAGGTAACCGACGAGCGCGTTGAGCTCGTGACCGTCAACGTGTCGGGTGAAGGCGTGTACCTGGTGTCAGGCGTACAACGGTCAAGGGCTGAACTGTACCGCTACATCGAGGCCCGCAAGACAGAGGCCAGCGAACATCGCAAACTGGAAATCGTAGTGCGCGGCGACCGTTCAAGTCGTTTTGAGAACGTACAGGCGGTGATGCGGATGGCTGCCGACGCCGGGGTTACCGACGTGAGCCTCGCGGCCTTGCAGGCCGCCGACAACGTGGAGCAGAGGTAGGTCCTTGCGTCGACCGAGAACATCGAATTCTGATCGCGGATCGGGCGAGCTGCACATGGCGCCGCTGATCGACTGCGTGTTCCTGCTGCTCACATATTTTTTGTTCACCATTTCGTTGGCGACCGTCGAGGGCCTGCTGACTTCAAAGCTCGCCATGGGCGGCGAGATGGAAGAGAAGCGCTTCGACCTCAAGCTGCAGGAAAAAGAAACCATAGTACGCCTGGTCCACGCCGGCGAGAGCGTGCAGTACTTCATCGACGACTGGCCCGCGGCTGACTTTGGCGCCGTGGCCGAGCACCTGAAAGGCATCCCCGAGCAATCGCTGGTGGTCATCGATGCCTCTGCCTCGATTCCCTACGAACACGTCATCCGACTCTACAACCAGTGCCTACGCCTATCGCTGGCCAACGTGGTTTTTCCGCTTTCTTCGCGCAGCGGGACCACGGGGACGGCCCCGCGCCTGTGAAGCGATCCCGTCTAACTGGCGCCGCGGGACCTACCGTGATCGTGGCTGCCGTATTGACGGCGCTGTCGCTGCTGCCCGGGGTCGCGGCGGCCGATGACCTGGACGAGCTGCGCGGCCAGCTGCGCGCGGTCACAGCCCAGGCCGAGTCTCTCGACCGCCGCGCCTGGAATCGCGATGCGGAGAACTCGCTTACCGGGAAAGCCGAGAATGCGGTGGACCTGTTCCACCGCCTGGCTGGTAGCGGAACGATGGACAGCCCCACTGCGCAGTTGGCCCTGTCTACCATCGAGGGAATACGCGAGCGGTACACCGACGTGATCCAACGCATGCAGGACGACGTCATAAAGGTGGACGGCGACCTCGAGGCCGCCCAGGACAGCGCCGCCTGGAAGCAACGGGAGGTGTTGGCGCAAAGGCTCCTCTATCGACTCAACTGGATTCGCTACGAGCTTGCGATGCGCTACGAAAGTCGCGGACAGCAACGCACACGGCTACTGCAACGCGCCGAACGGGGGTTCGCTGACTTCCTTGGCGCGGGTGATCGCGCCGTGGTCATGGAGTGTCTCTACGGACACGGCCTGACCCTCAAGGCGATGAAGCGCTACGACGAGGCTCTAGATGACCTCAAGGCCGCACTCGAGATGAGCCCGGCCCCCGGGCGAGCCACCGACATACGGGCAGCGGTGGCCGGCATCGCCTTGGCTACCGGTCAAATCGAAACCGCTTTACGACAGACCGCGAGCCTTCTGGCCGGCGCCGGTAAAAAAGAGGACCGGCTGCGTGCCACGTTTCTACGGGCCAAGGCCCTGCTGCTGGCCCTTGGAAAATACCGCGACCGCTACGACGACCGCAGCAGGGGGTCCATGCGCCTGGAGGCGGCGCGCATGCTCGAGAGATTGCACGCCAGCCCCGGCTACTGGCGCTCCAAGACCAGCCAGCTGGTAGACGCCGGGGTGGAGGATCCCCTGGAATGGGCGGCGGCCGGCACCGGTGGATTCGTGACGCTGCTCATCGCCGACTCGCTGAGAAGGCGTGGCGACTGTCCGCGGGCGCGGCCGTTGTACAATGCTCTCTTTGAACGGCGTGAATACCTGCCCGAGGCCAGGCTTGGACGCGGTTTCTGCTTGTTCCACTCGGGCAAGTGGGAAGACAGCATCGCCGAGCTCGGGCAGGCCCTTGAAGGAGCCGGCCCGGTGGCCCGGGAACAAGCCGCCTGGTTCAGGTTCAAGGCCGCCGAGTCACTGTACCTCTCGGCCGACGACCAGGCGCGCGACGCAGCCGCCCTGCGCTACTCAAAACTCGCCCGTGAATTCGTCGACGCCGCGCCCGGCCACGAGAACGCCTGGGAAGCCTGGTTCCGCCTGGGTGAGTGGCACCGCGACCATCGCCAGTACCTCGACTGCGCCGACGCCTTCGCGCGCGTACGCGGCGACGCCGCTTTCATGCTCAAGTCGAGATTCCAATCGTCGCAGTGTGCGTTCCAGTCGATCACCGACCGCGACCCGGGCGATGACCCCGACAACGACGAGCTGGCAAACGCCCTCGCGTCGCTGGACGGTTTTCTCTCGCACTCCACCGACTTCCGCAAGCGGACGTCAGCTGGCCGAGGCACCGCCGGGTTGCTGGATCCGCTTGAGGCGAGGGCAAGCGTCATGGCTGCCGCGCTGGCGGGCCGCCTCGAAGCTGCAAGCGTATCGCTGAAGCCATCGGCAGTGGACAGGCTTGCCGGCTTCGAGCAGCAGTTTCCCGGGCAGGCCGACCTGCTGCCAGAGGTGCTCGTGCTGCGGGCTTACTCTTTCCGTCGCCTGCGAGACCCGGCCCGGGCCGCCCGGGCGGTTGGCCAACTGGCCAAGCTCGACGGCAACGAGGGTAACGAGCAGCTGCGCAAACTCGGTGTCCTGTTTCTCAAGGACGCGGCCAGCATCGCCCAGGACGGCGACGAGGCCCTGGCCCGGAGCTACAGGAAGATCGCGCTCAGTGCCTGGGAAGGACTGCTCGCGCACACCGACGCAGGAGACCCGCGCGCTGCCGACATCCGCCGCCTGGTCGACGACCTGCGCGCCCAGACCAGCTCCTGAGAGCCGCTGGCAAAAGCGGTCCTTCAGTTCAGCCGCCGTCTTCGAGCTCGACCAGGAAGCCCTCGGTCTCGCCCGTTGCACGATCGGCCATGATGACCCGCGCGCGATCGTAATCACCGTCGCTGTAGTAGACAAAACCTTCGACGACCTGTCCCGGCTCCAACTGGGCCGGGTGCAGCAGGCGGCGCTCCATGATAACCGCCGCGCGTTTTACGTCGCCCAGCGACTCGCCGGCCTGCTCGGCGCGGCGGCCCGCCTTGCGCAAACTCGACAAGGCGACGTCCATTTCAAGCGGGTAAGCACGCAGCCTCTTGCCCGCGCGCCTGAGGACGACATCGGCCGGGTGAAACCGGTAGTGCCGCGAGCTGCCGTTTTCTATTCTCACTTTGACCGGTAGCAGATCGGCGGCCGACAGGTTTGCCTCGAAATCAAGCACGGTAGAAAAACCACGGATCGGTTCCAGTGTCACGATTACCCCCACGGCTTTCTTCTTTAGCTCTACGTGTTTGCGCGGCGGTGGCGTCACGGTCACCACGCCGGCGGCGGCCGGGGCTGCTGGCTTCTTCTTCAGGTCGGCCGCCCTCACGTCTTCGGCGCTGAGATCAGCGCGGCCGGTTATCGACAGGAACACGACCCGCTCAAAGTACTGCTCGCCGGCCATGCCATTCTCCGACGGGACAATGTGAACACCATTGGCGTCGCAGAATATTTTGACAGTGCCTGAAATGGTCTCCTTCTTGTCGTGACGCTCGGCACTGATGAAACCCGGGCTACCAGGCGACGCCAGTCGAAAAGCCGTCACCGTCATTCTCGCCTGCCGCAGCGAGTCGTGGACGTAACGGTTGGCCTGCTCGCAAGTCAGCCGGTCGGTGTGGATCTCGTAGAAGCGCGTGATGGGCGTGCACGCGAACAGCAGCCCGGCCGCAAGAACGATGACCGTCCTGCCGATGACCTTCATTTTCGAGAAATCCGCGCGCTGAATACCAGGCCGACGTTGTCTACTGCCGCGGTGGCGTTCAGGAGCACAACCGTAACGAAGGCGGGCTCAAGCAGCCAGCGCGTTACAAAAAATCCGGGAAAAACCGCCAGGCCGCCCAGCAGTACCAGCACGTAATTGGCTACGCCCGCGGCGTGTCCCCGTTCTGAACTCAACATGTCCTGGCCACGCCGGGCGGTGATCAACCACCTGCCCGAGTAACTGCCAAAGGACAGGGCCAGGGCGGCGGCCGGAAGCCAGTTGGCGTGCTCGGTGTAACGCACAGCCGAACCAGTGAGGGGGTGACTCCAGGTGGTCGCGAGTGCGAAACCGGTGAACGCCAGGGCGAGGAAGGCGGCGTCGGACAGGTTATCAACCAGGCGGCCGGTGTTGCTCTCCTCGTGACGGCTCCTTGCCACCCTGCCGTCATACCAGTCGCTGAGGCAGGCGAGCACGACAGCAGGCAACACCAGCGCAGACGTCGGGGTGCGGGCCAGCTCAAACAGTACCAGGATGCCCAGCAACACCCTGCTCAGGCTGAGCAGGTGCTGGGGCCCGAACCCCGTACTCACCCCCCGCTCCAGCAGGCGAAGCAGCCCTGGGTCAACTCGGTGATCAAGGAACCGTCGTCGAGGTCGACCAGGTAAACCGAGTTAGGGCGATTGTCGTCGGGGTTTCCACCGGTGGCGGCGGTCAACCGCCCGGACAACAGCAGCGCCCGTCCATCGGGAGAAACCAGGGGGTGCGAAACCGAGAACTGGTCAAAAAACTGGAGAAAGTAAGTCATCTCGGGGCTGGGTATGAGCAGTGGACCCGGGCCGTTGGTGCCTCCCTTGTCATCGAAAACCGATATCCTCACGCCCCGGCCTTCGTCAACGCCCACAGACACCAGCCTGTTGCCCTCGCCGGCCCAGAAAAAACTCACCACGTCGCTGTCGTGAACCACCCTCGTCCTCCCACTGCGCACGTCGACCAGGGTGACGCCGGTAAACACGTGGGGGCTCTCGCCGAGGGCCTGCGAAATGGCCAGCGTGCGACCGTCCCGTGACCAGTCCATGACCACGTGACCCTCCACCGGGCACAAGATCTCGCTTACTCCATCCTCGACCCGGTACACGGCGAGAAACTCCTGCTCGCCGGCGCTCGCGTCTACGTAAGCCAGCCTGTCTCCCGCGGGCGACCACACAGGCACGCGGAACTCGCCGGGCTCAAGACTCGCGACCTCGACCGCGCACTCGTCGACGTCCAGCAACAACAAGCGCGCGTCTTCGGATAAACTCGCGCTGCCACCAACGTGCACCGCCAGCAGGCCGCCCTCCGGGTTGGGAGACCAGGACCAGAACAACGGCGAGCCGTGCTCCACGGCCTCGAGTACGGTGGGACCTTCCAGCCCTACGGTGCCGCCACGCGATACGAGATCGAGGTGGAGGCCATCGCTGGCCTCGTACAGTATCGCAATGTGCCGGCCGTCGGCAGACCAGTTGTGACACACCGGGGTCACCTGGGTGCTGCGCCAAAGCTCCCGCATGCTCACACCGTCGCGCTCTACGATATACAGGGCCGAGTCGGTTTCGGTTTCCTGGCCGGCGCACACGCCGAGGCAGGCAAGCCTGTCGCCGGCCGGCGAGAACACAGGCCAGGCATAGTAGCGCCGGTCGTCCTGTTCGACCCAGCCCCAGGTCAGCCGATGTGGTTCGCCGCCGCGTACTGATTCGTAAACGTCGCCGTCGTTGCCCACGAGGACAAAGTTGCCGTGCTGCGCCGTCCCCGGCCCGGGGTCCACCTGCGCAAGCGCGGGCGCTTTATTTCCTACAGCTATACCGACTGCCACTCTTCCAACCGCCACTACTCCGCCACCACTCTTCGAGTCGCAACCCTTCCGCCGCTGCACGTCCGCCCATCAGCGAATGCGCAACAGCAGGTACAACGCTCCGTCTCCACCGTCACGACGAAGCGCGTTGCTGTACGCGTCCACGCCCAGGCCGGCTCCTACCGCTGACAACCACCGCGGTATTTCTTCACAAAGCACACCGCGACCGCCGTTTGAGCCCCTGCCCTTGCCGGTTACCACCAGTGCGCAACGCTCCCCCGCCGCCCTGCAGCGCGCAATAAAAAAACGCACCGCATCGATGGCATCTTCCAACACCATGCCATGGAGGTCAAGATTGGATTGCACAGGGAACTCTCCTCGCTCCAGTCTCGAGACCAGGTCGCGACCCAGTCCCTGCCTGGCCGCCTGCGCGGGACCCAGGTTGACCATGGAGCGGGCCACCTGCTCCAATCGGTGATCCTTGAGCCCTCGGCCGCCAGCGGGGGGACGGTTAGACCTCAAGCGGGCAGCGCCACCGCCACTGCTGAGCGGATTCACCCCCGCCACCGCCTCCCTGAATTGTGCGATTTCGTCAACAGGCGAAGGCTGAAAATGCCCACCGTCGGCCTTTGTGTCCTCGCCTGGAGGCGCTGCCGGCCCGGCCGGTGAGGTCACGCGGCCAGCCCCCTCCTCGGGGCTCTGCTCACGGCCCTTTACCTGCTCAAGCGCGTCGCGGAAGGGATTGTGAGACAAACCCTCGGCGGCGGCGTCCTCGCTGTCGCGTCTCGCCACTACCCCCTGATCATACTCCTGTGAGCGGCCTTCGCCCAAGCCCACGGCAAAAGAAGGTTGCCCGGCATCCGGCCAGGGAGGTGGCCAGGCCCCGCCCCTCCACTCCCCCGAAGGGCGCGAGCTGGTGAGCGCTCTGAGCCCGTGAGCGAAGCGAGTGGGCCACCCTCCCTCCTGCTGGCCATGACCGGGCTGCGGGGATAGCTTCCGGCTTTCGCCCCGGAGGTGAATATGACGCGCGACCTGACGTTTTCCCTGTTCTTACCGCAAGCAGCCACCGACTGGCCAGCCCTTCGAGCCAAGGCCCTGCTCATCGAACAACAGGGCTGGGACGGCCTCTGGCTGGTCGATCATTTCTTTGCAGGTGGATCCCGAGGCCTGGATTTTTTTGAGGGCTGGACCGCCCTGTCCGCTTTGGCCGAGGCCACCGACCGGCTCCGGCTCGGCCTGCTGGTGAGCTGCAACTCCTACCGCAACCCGGCATTGGTGGCGAAGATGGCCTGCACGCTCGACCGCATCAGCGACGGCCGTCTCGAGCTGGGCATGGGCAGCGGTTGGATGGAAGAAGAATACCTGGCCTACGGCTTCGAGTTTGCCGGCGTACGTGAACGCCTCGACCGACTGGACGAGGGTCTGGAAATAATACGCGGTATGTTAAGCGGGGGGAGCACAACTTTTGAAGGCCGTTACTACAAGGTGCTCGACGCGCCCTGCGAGCCCCGGCCCGTGCAGGAGCCCCTGCCCATAACCGTGGGCGGCGCGGGCGAAAAGGTGTTGCTGCGCATCGTCGCACGCCACGCAACGCGCTGGAACTGCCCCATGCCCGAAGCGCCCGAGATTCCCAGGCTGCGAAAGGTGCTCGAGGCCCACTGCAGGGAAGTCGGACGTGACCCCGACGAGATAACCATAAGTGAGCAGACCGCGGTGATCATCGGGCGCGACGAAAAACAGGTGGCCGAAAAACTCGAATTGGCAAAACTCATGATAGGCGGCTTCGTGGACATCGAAACCATGACCGTTGTTGGCACACCCGACCAGGTGACCGAGAGCCTGCTGGCTAAGACCAGGGGTGGGGTTACAGACTTCACCGTCCTTTTTGGCGATTTCGGCGAGGCCGATTCACTCGAGCTTTTCAGCGAACAGGTCGTTCCCGCCCTGCGCGAGGGCTTCGCCTCGATCTGAACGAACCGCCGGCCGCCCCCCACGTCAGCCGATGCCGAGCTTGGGCGCGGACTGCATGTACTCGATGAACTTCTCGGCCGCCGGGCTGAAGTGCTTGCCCGTGCGGTGGATTATACCGATCGGCCGCGTCATGCCCGGGTCGGTCAACTCGAGTTTAACCAGGCTGCCGTTGTTGACCTCGTTGATACAGGCCTTCTCGGGAATAATCGCAATGCCCGCGCCTACCTCGACCAACCGCTTGACCATTTCGATGTTGTCCAGTTCGGCGACGTACTGGACCTCGACGTTGCGCTCCGCAAAACGTCGATCGAGAGCCAGGCGGGTGGGGATGCCCTTTTCGAAGCCAACGAACTTCTCACCCTTGAGGTCGGCCAGTGCGACCTGGCCGCGCTCGGCCAGCGGGTGTTCGGGGATACAGACGACCACCAGTTGGTCGGTCCTGAAATCGAGCACGGTGATCTGGGCGCGGGCCGTGGGGTAAGCTACTATGCCCAGGTCGACGTTGGCCCGCAGCACCTGCTCGTAGACGTGGCTTGAACGGTCATACTCGAGGTAAACGTTGACCATGGGAAAATCGGCGAAGTAGGCCTTCAGCGGTTCCGAAAGTTCGTACAGGCCAACGCTATGAACGGTACCCACGCGGATGCTGCCCGTCACCACGTTGCTCAGCCCCTGCAGCTGAGCCTCCATTTCATTGAAGGTGTGCAGAAGCTCACGCGCGCCACGATGGAGAATGTCGCCTGCGGCCGTGGGCCTCACGCTTCCACGCTTCCTGTCGAGCAAGCGCTTACCGTAGCGCTCCTCGAGACCTCGTACCTGCTGGCTGACGGCCGACTGGGTTATATAATTCTGCGTGGCAGCCAGCGAGAAGCTCTGGTTCTCCACCACGTCACAGAAAATCTTCAGTGTCTCTATATGCATGACTGCCTCGACTTGGTTATTACTATTCGTTATCAACAGCGTGGCGAACTGTTGGTTTACTTATACATAAGGCTGGTAGCGGCTCAACCCCACGGTTTAGCTTATAGTTATCGACGGTTTTGTCTGAGTAACTTACAGTTGGATCAAGGCCCCCCTCGACGGGTGACTTTTGCCTGCCCGCTTCCCGGTGCTAAAGCGTCTAACCATGGCTGGCGACTCGCTTAACGTACTTCTCCTTGCCGGGGGACCGTCGGGCGAGCACCCCGTGTCACTGAGATCGGCCCGCGCGGTGCGCGAATCCCTGTTGGCCGCCGGCCACTCGGTCACGGTGCTCGGAGTGACCGGTTCGGGGGCCTGGAAGGCAGGCGATTTTGACGGCTTGCTGGAAAGAGCAGCCACCGAGCTGGTAAACGTGGACGAGCAGGCCGGGCGAACCGTGAGCCTGGCCTGGGACGGCACGCGCAGCAGGCTGCTGTATCTCGACGACGGCTCAAGCGTGGACGTAGCCAGGCCCGACCTGGTGTTTCCGGTCCTGCATGGGCCCGGTGGTGAAGACGGCAGCCTGCAAGGCTTGCTCGACTGCAACCACCTGCCCTACGTGGGCTCCGGCTGTGCGGCCTCGGCCCTGTGCATGGACAAACTGCTGACCAAGCAGCTGGCCGCTGCCGCCGGGATAGCGCAGGTTCAGTTCTTCGACGCCTCGGGCCTCGACGCCGACAAAACAGCCTCACGACTGGACCAGGCCTTCGGCTACCCCTGCTTCGTCAAGCCGGCCAACCTGGGTTCCTCGGTAGGTATCAGCAGGGTTACCTCGGGCGAGGACCTGCAGGCGGCGCTGGACGAAGCCCGGCGCTGGGACCAGCGGGTCATCGTTGAACAGGGCACCGATGCGAGGGAGATAGAGCTGGCGATGCTCGGCGACTGGTCCCAGGTGGCGATATCGCCGCCCGGAGAGATCGTTTCGCCCGGTGGCTTCTACGACTTCGAGCAGAAGTACAGTGGCAGCAGCGACACCACCTTGCTGGTACCCGCCGATCTCGAAGCCGATACCCTCGCCGAAATGGAAGACATCGCGCGCCGTTTCTGGAGTGCCGCCGGTTGCCACGGTTTGTGCCGCGCCGACTTCTTTGTCGAGAAATCCACGCAGCGGGTTCTCTTCAACGAGGTCAACACCATGCCCGGCTTCACACCGATAAGCATGTACCCGCGCCTGTGGGCCGAGGCCGGAATACAATCGGCCGAGCTGGTGGACAGCTTGCTGAGAATCGCCCTTGAGCGCGCCGAGCTCAGTTCCGCAATACGCGCCTAAGCGTTTTCCCCGACGGGTTGCGGGGCAGCGAGTCGACAAACTCCACCGTCCGCGGCTTCTTGTAAACGGACAACAGCGCCGCGCAGTGCTGCTTGAGTTCCTGCTCGTCGACCTGCGCACCGGGCCTGCACACGACCACCGCGTGCACCGATCGGCCCCACTCGGGGTCATCACGGCCAACCACGGCTGACTCCAGTACCGCGGGATGGCTGGACAAGGCGTCCTCCACCTCGCGCGGGTGGACGTTGAAGCCGCCGGTGATGATGGTGTCATCGAGCCGGTCGAGCACTGTCAGAAAACCTTCGTCGTCAAAAAACCCGAGGTCGCGGGTGTGCACCCAGCCCTGCTCGTCGAGCCCGTGGGGGTCGAGCTCGTCAGCCGAAGCCCGCCCCGGCGACTTTTTGCCGGGCCGCCAGTAGCCACTCATGGTGTTGGGGCCGCGAAGCAGCACTTCGCCCGGCAACGCGCCCACGACATCCCGGCCCGCCTCGTCGACTACCCGCACTTCGACCCGTCGCGCCGGACGGCCGCAGGATCTCAACCTGCTGCTGCGTTCGTCGAGGCTTCCGGACAAGGGGTGCTCGGACTGGAGCAACGTTGTTGCCGGCCACGTGCACTCGGTGAGACCGTAGATCTGTATGAACACCTGGCCAAGCAACTCGAGGCCCTGCAGCAACCGATGCACGGGCATAGGCGCGCCGCCATAGATAATCCTGCGCAGCGAAGAGAGGTCGGCGGCAACAGCGTCGCGGTCGAGAACCCGCACGAGCATGGTAGGCACGAGGAAAACCGAGGTCACCGCGTGCACGCGCACCAGGGGCCCGAAGCAACGGGCGTCAAAACGATCGAGTAACACCGCCCGGCCACCGCCGAGCAAGCAAGGCAGCAGCATCGCGCCAGCGGCGTGGGTCATCGGCGCCGCCTGCAACAACACCTCGTCACGGCCGGGGTCATCCAACACCTCGGTCACCGCCTCAACCGACGCGTCGTAACAACGCAGCGGCTGTACGACCCCGCGCGGTTCGCCCGAGGTTCCCGAGGTGTAGCGTATCCTTACAGCATCGTCTTCAGCGGGCGCGGCCCAGCCTTCCTGCGCCCAACCCTTTCCGCCTATGGGGGCAGCCAGCAGTTGCAACCAGTCCTTGCTGCCTACGAATACCAACCGGCAGCCGTCGGGTATCTGTACTGAGCTCACCAGCCCCGCGCACTCGTTGGACACCAGCAGTACGCCGGGACTGCAATCGGCCAACAGCTGGGTAAGCTCGGCCGCCGAACTGCGCGTGTTGAAACTCACCCAGACGAAGCCGGCCACGAGGCAGGCCCACTCGCTGGCCACCATCTCGCAACTGTTGTGCATTAGCACCGCGAGCCGGTCGCCGCGACGCAAGCCCCCATCGGCGAGCCCCGAGCACAGCCCCATTACCATGGAGTAAAGTTCTTCCCAGGTGGTCCGACCCGTTACAGGACCGCCGCCGGGGTCATCAGGATCCGAGCTGACAGTGAGCAGTACGATTTCGCCAGCCCAGCGCCGGGCGGCCTGCTCAATACGATCGGCCAGGTTCAAGCAGCTGGGCCCTCACCGGTGAACTCCAACCACGCAACCTCGACGGCGCGTTCAAGTTCGTCCACCGTGCCGTTGTTCTCGATCACCCGGTCGGCTACCTCGCGGCGCGCATCGTTGTCGGTCTGAGCGGCGACCCGCAGGCGAACCTCGCCTACGGTCATGCCCCGCCCCGACACCAACCTGCCCACCACCAGTTCGGGGTCGGTGACCACGGCCCACAGCTCGCCCACACCGCCGGTCCAGCCGGTCTCGGTCATCAACGCGGCCTCAACCACGACGACGCTTTGCGGGTGGTCGTTGTGGGCATCGGCCATGCGCCCCGCAACCTCGCTTCGGACCAGCGGATGAATGAGCCCATTGAGCTGCGCGAGCTTGCTGCGGTCGTTGAAGACCACTTGTCCGAGTAACAGCCGGTCGATGCTTCCGTCGGCAGCCAGCACATCATCTCCGAACAGTCCGAGCACCGCCGCGTGCCCGTCGGTACCCGGCAAATAAATCTCGTGGGCAATACGGTCGGCGTCGATAACCACTCCGCCGAGCGACGCCATTATGGCGGCGGCCGTGGATTTTCCGGAGCCTATGCCCCCCGTGAGACCTATCATTCTACTCATGGCTTTATTCTAAGGCTGCGCAGGATAAACAGAAGAGCGACGCAGGGGCCAATGGCCCCTGCGTCAATAGAGCCGCATTGGACAAACCCCCACAGGATGCTCGCTCCCCCGGGCCCGGCGACGCGGCTGCAACCGCACTCGTATTTCTGTTGTCGCTGCTCTTCCTGTTCAGCTTTGGCCCCCTCTCGCGTCCACTGGGCCTGGACCCCGCTACCTGGGATTACATGTCGGTAGAGGTTTCGCGCGGACTTATACCCTACAAGGATATTTTTCTTCACAAGACGCCGTTGGCCGCCCTGCTCGGGTCCGCCGGAGCGCTGGCGGCAAGCGCCGTGGGCGCCCGGCCAGTGGCCGGAGTGCACCTGCTGTTCCTGCTGTTCGCGGCGGCTGCCCCGACCCTGCTCTTTGCTCTCATGGGCGGACGGCGGGCGCTGCTGGTAGCACTGTCGTCGGCCCTTTTCATGCTGTCGGCCGACCAGTGGGTAGTCGCCGCTTTGGAAGGGGCCAGGCCCAAGGTGGCAGCCGTTGCCCTGGGCCTCGCCGCACTGCTCGCGACCCGCCGCGGTCGCCCGCTGGTTGCGGGTATAGCCGCCGGGGCTGCTACGTTGTGCTGGCAACCGGGCCTCTGTTTCCTACTGGGTGCGGCCTTCGAACTCCGGCGGGTGCCGTCGTCGCTCCTGCGCTTGCTGGCTGGCACGGTTGCGCCGGTGGCCCTGTTGCTGGCCTGGTTGTGGCATCACGCTGCGCTGGCTGATTTCTTTGCACAGGCGGTGACGTTCAACTTTGACTACATAGCCTTTCACGCCAGTACCCCCTCTCACAGCGTCGCCAGGTTGCTACGCCAGCTGCTCGCCTGGAACGGGCCGGAGATGTTGTTGCTCGTGCCTGCTTTGCTGGCGCTGTTCGTCGCCCGCCGCAACAGCTCCGTGTCGGGACTGGCAGTGGCCACCGCAGCCTACCTGGCCATGACGCTGGTGAACTTCCAGGCCTGGCCGGACACGCTGCTGCTTATTCCTGGGATCGCCGCGCTACTCGGCGCGGGCCTGCCGCGATTGTTCTGCCACCCCGCGATTGCCCACTTACGTTTTGCAGTGCCCCTGCTCGCCCTCGCACTGGCCATGACCCCCAGCCGCGATCGCCTGTTGCCCCCGCTTGACCTGGCGACGCAGCAGGCCAAATTCCAGCGACTGGCGGGCCAGTTGCCCCCAGGCGCACGCGTTATCGCCGTGGGCGTACCCGAGCTGCTGCTCCACCTCGATCGCCGCAACGGCTGGAAGTGGCCTTACATGTGGTTCGGGGTCGACGCTTTCGCCGCAGCAGAGTCGGGAGGAATGGACGCCCTGCTGGCCGATCTCGACAAGGACCCTCCGCGACTGGTCGTAATCGGGCGACGCTGGCACGGGCCGTTACGCCGTGACTTTGACGCCTGGGCCGGGAGTCGCTACAGCCGACAAAGCGTGAGCATTTTTCCGCACACCAAGCGCCCCCTGCAGGTGTACCGACCACTGGAACCTTCACCGCCCGCGGCAAACCCGGCGGCGCCCAAGCGCCCGTAGCAGCTGCCTAGAAGTTGTCCTTGAGCCTGCGCGTGGCAGCGAAGATGGCGACATCGTCAACCGCCGATTCTCCAGACAACGCCATGACCGACGCGCGCAGCTCTTCGCTGTCCGACCTGAGGAAGGGGTTGGTGAGTTTCTCCTCGGCTATCGTGCTCGGGACGGTAGGCAGGCCCTGGGCCCGCAGCGACTCGACGTTGCTGGCTTTCTTCACCAGTTGCTCGTTGCCGGGCTCGAGGGTCAGGGCGAACGCCAGGTTCGACTGGGTGTACTCGTGGCCAAAGTAGACCCTGGTCTCGTCGGGAAGGCTCGCGAGTTTTTCAAGCGACGCTTTCATCTGGGCAGCGTCTCCCTCGAACAGCCTGCCGCAGCCGGCCGCGAACAAGGTATCGCCGGTAAACACCGCCGCCTCGTCGGCGAACCAGTAGGCTATGTGACCACGGGTGTGGGCAGGAATAAAAATCGCTTTGCCACGTAATCCAGACGAGCCACCCGCGCTGCACAGCTCAAAGTCCTGGCCGTCGTCGAGCGGGTCGGTGATTCCGGGAATACGCTCGGCATCACCGGCATAGCCGAACACCCGCATAGCGCCGTCGGGATGCATTGCCGCCAGGTCCATGTTTCCACCCACGTGGTCGGGATGATGATGGGTCGACATTACGGCGACCAGGGTCACGCCTTCGCGCTCGGCCGCCTCGGCAACTGGTCCCGCGTCGGAAACATCAACAACGCCGGCCTCACCGCTCTGCTCGTCTATGACCAGGTAGGCATAATTATCGAAAAGCTGGGGGACGGGTACTACGCGCACAGCAACAGCCCCTCTTCGCTCTTATTCTTCGGAGCTATCGTCGTCGAGGTCGTCCGGTTCCGGCGCATAGGGAATATCCATGTCCAGCGTATTGATGACGGCGCCTTCTTCGTCAAAGTGATCGGCGCGACTGTGCATGACCTGCAGCTCGTCGTCGTAGGTCAACACCTGCTTGTTCGAGCGAACCCCCTGGGGGCTGAACCGTTCTCGCTCCTTAAACCACATGAGCCCGTCTTCATCGAAGAAACCCGAAGAGCGTGCGACCATCTTGCCATCTATCCAGGTGCGATACTCAAAACTGTCGTCATCGCGCCGCTCCAGGCCCAGCATCAGACCACGGTTCACCGGCTCAAGTACCGGACCGTTAAAGCGGGCTATCCTGAGCCGTCCGTAGCGGTCAGGCTCAAAGGTGGGGCCACCCACGTAGTAAGTCATGCCCTCGCTCTGCTCGACGGTGGGCTGAATATCCACTTCAAGCGGGTCCTCACTGAAACAACCGGGCAGCAACAGCGCTACAAAAATGGCAACAACGAGCGCACCCGTTATGCGGTTCTTCACAGTGTCCTTTCTCCTACCATTATGCTGGCCGGCTCAGTCCGCCTCAGCGGCCTCGGCGTGGCTGCCTGCTTGCCGATGGCGCTGGCCAATCGGCCGTCCACCACGGCGACGTGCCTGGCCAGCGCGTCCAGGCGACCGGTCTTGATGCGCGCCTCGCGAGATACCTCGGCGGTTCTCGCCTCCAGCCGACCGAGCCGCTCGCGCACGAGGTCCAGGCTCTCGGCCACACGATGCGCCCCGTTGCTTTGTATCTTGCGAAAATCGCCCAGGCGTGAATCGAGTTCATCTACCCGATCGGCCATCTGCCCGTCTTCGGCGACCGTCTCGCCGGCGGCCTGGCTGACCGTAGACAGCCTCTCCACTCGCGAGTCAAGTTGTTCGAGTCGCGCACGCTGGGCACTGGTGTCGCGCAGAAGACGGGTGACGTGGTCGTCACGCGACTGCACGAGCTCACGAAAGCCGTCACTGTCTTTCTGCCTGCGATCCTGCACGGCGCAGCTTCTTCCCTGCACCCTCGCCAGGCCGTCAACCGCCGACTCAAACCTCGCTGCGCGCGCCCTGAGCTGGCCAAGAATCCCGACGTTGGCAAGCTCGCGCTCCCTGAGTTCGCTTACCTGCCCGCCCAGGTCACCGAGCTCACGGCTCAGCTCCTCCAGCGAATCACGGTCGGCCAGTCCCAGTATGGCCACCAGGCCCGCGCGGCCCTGGCCACCAGCCGAAGCCCTCGCTCTCCCCTCGGCGCTGCCCGACAGCAGGCTCCTCAGGCTGGCCACGGCCGCCGTCGATACCCCGGCGCCCAGGAGGCCCAGGCCCGGCAGATTGAGCCCGGGGATATTGAGCCCGGGGATATTGAGCCCCCGCTTGCCCGTAGCCGCCTTGCCCATAAGCATAACGGCTTCCCGTTCAAAGCTTCGCAATGCGTCCAGGAAACTCGTTACTGATTTCATGAAACTCGTAGAACCGGTCCCGTAATCGGCCATTAGCCTGCCGCCTCCTCATCTCTCCACTCACAACCACTACCGGTCCCTTGACCAGCCGGCACCCGCCAACAGCACGGGTCCATCGGTCAAGGATACTATCGAATGCCCCCGGGGGGCAAACACCACGGCACTATATTTTCAGACGACGCCCTAAACGTGGCCGCTACTGCACAGCCTCCGGTTCCCCGCGGGCTTGCGGGCCAGCCCGGCAACCGCCGTCAGCCGCCGAGTTCGACCAACAGGTTGACCATACGCCCGACAGCATCCTGCAGCGACGATACCGAAATGCGCTCGTCGGGACCGTGCAGGGTTGAACGTTCCTCGGGCGAAGTTTCCAGTGGGACCATGCCGTAGGCGTGGATCCCCTTCTCCCGAAAATAGTGGCTGTCCGTAAAACCGCCCAGCAGGGCCGGCAGCACTATCGATCGCTCGTCCATTGCGGCAGCCACCCGTTCGACCGCCTCGGTCAACTCGTTGTTCATCGGCGACTGGGTCGACGCGAAGCTGAGGATGGGTTCTATCCGGACGTTTGGCCCACCGACGGCCTGGCGAAGCTCTGAGAGAAACGAAACGCAGTCGTGGCCGGGCAACAGGCGGCTGTCTACCTGGGCGGTCGCGGTCGCCGGGATGATGTTGGTCTTGACCGAAGCCTCGAGCATCGTGGGCGCCAAGGTGTCGGTCACCAGCGCGGCCGCGGCCGGATCAGCCATGAACCAGTCCCTGAACTCGACTGACTCCAGGGAACGCTCCAGCTGTCGATACTGCCGGGCGTGCTCTTCGTCCAAGGCCGCGTAGGCCGCGTAATAACCGGCCACTACCGGGGTTACCTCGATCTTTTTCTCGCGCGCAGTGAGTTTGGCCAGCGCGTCTACCAGCCTCGTGACCGCCGTCTCGGCGGCGGGTCGCGAACCGTGTCCGGGCTCGCCGGTAGCTACCACGCGAAACCAGCACGGACTCTTTTCAGCCACGCCTAGCTTGAACACCAGCGGCTTGCCCGGGTCGCGGTTAATGAACCCACCCTCGTTGAGTACGAACTCAGCATCGCCGAGCAGGTCGTAGTGGTTATCAAGCATCCAAGCGGCACCCAGACGACCGCCGGTTTCCTCGTCCGCCGTCGCCAGGAAGATAATGTCCCGCGACAGGGTTGTGCCAGACTCCTTCAGGGCCAGCAAAGCGAGCAGCTGTATGGTGGTGATACCCTTGCAGTCGAGCACCCCGCGTCCGTAAAGCGACCCGTCCTTGACGACGGCCTCGAAGGGCGGAACGCTCCACTGCTCAGGATCAGCTGGAACCACGTCGATGTGGCTCAACAGGATTACCGGCCGGCGGCTGCCGTCCCCTCGTAAGCGCGCGTAGACGTTGCCCCTGCCGGGAGCCGACTCGAACACGCGCGCGTTTATGCCCGACTCTTCAAGTACCGACGCGAGAAACTGTGCGCCACGCAACTCGTTGCCCGGTGGATTTACGGTGCCAATGCGTACGTAGCGCGACAGCAGTTCGACCGCGCGGCTGCTGGCCCGGACCGTCGCCGCCCGGCGGAGGGCCTCGACACTTGGCTTGGAACCAACGGTGGCAGCGACTTCTTCTATACCGGTGCGAACGGCCGGCGACCCTTGGGCCATCGCCGGGGCTGGTAACACCACGGCTGACAACACCAGCAGGCAGCTGAACAAGGACAGGGCAAAGCTGTTTATCCTACTCATAGCCACCCTGCATGATACGGGCTGTTGCCTGCTTGCGCCAGAGGGCGTGCCAGTCCCCGCGAATAAAAAGGTCAGTGCTGCTTTCAGAGCCCGAAGGCCAGCACCAGGGGGATGGCGACCAGTGACACCAGGGTGCTCACAAAAACGGTGGCCGCTACCTCGCTAGCGCCGTCACCATACTTCTGGGCAAAGACAAAGTTTATTAAAGCCGACGGCATTACCGACACCAGCATGAGCACGCTGCGGGTCACCCCGTCCACGCCGGTGACCCAGACAAAGAGCAACGCCACGAGGTAGCCGCCACCCATGCGCGAGACTGTGGCCAGCAGCGGTCCTTTCAGTGAGGGTAAGGCCTGCTGCTGAAGCCGCGCGCCGAGAGCCAACAGCATAAGAGGAATCGCGAGATCGCCCAGCAGCGCGACCGACCTCTGCACCGGCTCGGGCAGTTCGACCCCGGTCCAGCCCACTGCCAGTCCGGCAACAGCCGCGTAAATATACGGAAGGCGAAAAACTTCTCCCGGGCGCTTGCCGCCGGCCACGTAGACACCGAGCGAACTCATCAAAACCGACATCGTCGCGAACACTATCACCCCGCGCACCAGCCCTTCGTCGCCGAACGCGAACAGGCACAGGGGTAGCAGCATGTTGCCGGCGTTCATGAACATGGCCGGCAGAAGGTAGGGGCCCGGCCGGCTGCCCGAGGCGGCGAACAACAGCCTGGCCACCAGCGCCGTGCCGGCGACCAGGACCAGGCAGGCGGCAACCAGTATGCCCGCCTCGGCCGCGTGAACTGTACCGCTCGATAGAGATGAGAACACCAGGCAGGGCGCGCCAATGTACATGACCACCTCGGTGAGCGTGTCTATCGACAGCCTGCGCCAGTGAGCCAGCCCCCACCCCACACCGGCGAGCAGAAAAACCGGGGCTACCGTCCTCAGTACTTCGACACTGTCCACTACTGCACCTTTGTATCCCCGCGTTCATCAGCGACCGTCCCGACGCCAGACGGCGCGGCCTCGCGCGGTTTTCGATACCCGCGCGCCACCAGGTAAATCTCGCGCGAACCCTTCCTCGTGGTGGGCGGCTTAAAGCGCGATACCTTGTCAAAATCCGTGCGCAGGCCGGCCGTTATTTCCTGCGGAATGTCGGCGAACAATTTTATGACCAGCACACCCCCCTGGGATAGAGTCCTGCCGGCAACGCCTATCGCAAGCTCGACCAGGCGCTCGTGCCGCGCTCGATCGGCGTCGCGTACACCGCTCAGCGAAGGCGACATGTCGCTCAACACCAGGTCGGCGCTCCCGCCCAGCTCTTCGAGCAACCCCCGGCAGACAGCTTCGTCGGCGAGATCGCCAACCAGGGTGACAACGTTGGCGATCTCGAGTTTATCCACGGCCAGCAGGTCAACTCCCACAACCCGCCCATGCCCACCCACGGCCGCGGCGGCGACCTGCAGCCAACCCCCTGGCCAGCAGCCGAGATCGAGCACCCTGCCCCCACGACGAAAAACACGGAACTTGCCGTCAATTTCGCGCAGCTTTAGGGCCGCCCGGGATCGCAGCCCCTCGTCTTTTGCCCTTCGCCAGGCCGCGTCGTGGTGTTGGTACTTTGCCATGAACGATAAAGCGCGGGCAGCACTTGAGGACAGCCCGGGCCTCGGGCACAGTGCCCCGGGAAGAATGCCCTAAGGGCAGGTCCCCAGCCAACGATGCCACTTGATCTTGACAGCCTTAACCCGGCCCAGCGCCAAGCCGCCGAACACGACGACGGTCCCCTGCTCATCCTGGCCGGCGCGGGCAGCGGAAAAACCCGCGTCCTCGTGCACCGCATAGCGCGCCTGCTCGAAGAGGGCCGGGCCCGGCCCTGGGAGATCCTGGCCGTTACCTTCACCAACAAGGCCGCCCGCGAACTGGTGGAGCGCTGCCGCTCAATGGTGGGCGACACCGCCGATGAGCTGTGGGTGGGTACCTTTCACGGCATGGGGGCGCGCCTGCTACGCCGGCACAGCGAAGAGCTGGGCTGCTCCCGGTCCTTTACGATCATGGACGGAGACGACCAGCTCAAAATTGCACGCAACGTGATAACCGACGCCAAGCTGGACCCCGCCGTACTGAGGCCCGAAACCCTGCGCAACTTCATAGAAAACGCCAAGCACGAGGCCCGCAGCCCGGCTGACGAAGAAGCCCGCGGCGCCTTCGACGACCTGGTGCCGCTTTACGCCGCTTACGAAAGACGCCTGCGCGCACTCGACGCCATGGACTTCGGCGATCTCATAACACGGGTACTGGAATTGTTCCGCGGGGCACCGGGGCTGCTCGAGCGCTACCAGCAGCGCTTTCGTTACGTACTGGTAGACGAGTACCAGGACACCAACCACGCCCAGTACCTGCTGGTGTCGCGACTCGCTGCCGGCCACGGCAACCTCTGCGTGGTGGGTGACGACGACCAGAGTATCTACGCGTGGCGGGGTGCCAGCCTGCGCAACATACTGGAGTTCGAGCGCGACTTTGCCGGTGCCGAAGTTGTGAGGCTCGAACAGAACTACCGCTCCAGCGGCAACATAGTGGCGGCGGCGCACGGGGTGATAGCCAACAACGGCGACCGCAAGGACAAGCAACTGTGGACCGATGCCACCGCCGGCCGAAAAATACACGTGGTGACCACCACCGATGAGCGCGACGAGGCACGCTACATAGTGGCCCAGGCCGCAGAGGGCGACCCCGGTGACGTGGCCGTGTTCTACCGCACCAACGCCCAGTCGCGGGCGATAGAAGAAGAACTCGTGCGCTCCCGCATGCGCTACGTAATCGTCGGCGGCACCCGCTTCTACGAACGTCGCGAGATCAAGGACCTCGTTGCCTACCTGCGCTTCATAGCCAACCCGCGCGACGAGATCAGCCTCGCGCGGGTGATAAACGTGCCCGCGAGGGGCATTGGCCGCACGACCTGGGAACGGCTGATAGTAGAGGCGCGCAATCGCGACGGCACGGCCTGGGATTTGCTCGAAGGCAGCGATCCGTTGTCGTATGTTTCGCCCGCGCCACGGCGTCGGCTCAACGACTTCCGGGTACTTGCCCGGCGTTGGCTGGCCATGGACAGGGCCGCGGTAACGCCGCTGCTCGAAGCCATACTCGAAGACACCTCCTACGAGGACCACCTGCACGACCACGACGGCGACGACGCCGACAGCCGCATTGAAAACGTACACGAACTGCTGACAGTCAGCCAGGAGTTCGACGAGGAATACGACGAACGCGAATTCGCCGACCCCGACGATAACGCTGACGACGCGGACCCCACCCGCTTCGACCCCGTACTCGGAGCGCTGGCTACTTTTCTCGAGCGACTGGCGCTCAACGCCGACGTCGACAGCTACGAGGAGCAGGGTGGCCACGTGACACTGATGACCCTGCACAACTCCAAGGGACTGGAGTTTGACCGCGTGTTTATAGCCGGTGTCGAAGAGGGCGTCTTTCCGCACGCGCGCTCCATGGCCGAGGACGGGCGCGGCCTGGAAGAAGAGCGCAGGCTTTGTTACGTGGGCGTCACCCGCGCCCGCCGCCAGCTGTCGTTGCTTCACGCCAGCAGGCGCAGCCTGTACGGCACACTGCAGGAAAACCTGCCATCAAGATTCCTCGACGAGCTGCCCGCAGCCGTGGTGGAAAGAATCGTCACCCCGCAACGCAGTACTCGCGGCGGCATGTCGACAAATAAGAGCGCCCGGGCTTATGGCGGCCAGGGCTATGGCGGGGCGCGCAAGCAGAACGACCAGTCCGACACCACGCCGGCCGGCCGCTCTTATGCCCAGCAGACCTGGGCCGAGGGCGCCAGGGTCGTGCACCCCATGTTCGGTGCCGGTCGCGTGGCGAGTTGCTCAGGAAGCGGCGACTCAGAAAAAGTCGAGGTCCGCTTCGACCAGGCTGGCCTCAAGCGCTTGGTGGTAAAATTTGCCAAGCTCGAGGCGGTCTGACGCGGACAGAATCGCCCGGGAGAAATCGACTCGATCAGCGCGGGGGCATCGCCCTGGGCCCAACCGTCTTTGTGCCGATGGGGTCAGGCTCTTCACGTTCACCGGTCATCCACGACCCCACGAACTGTATGGGTTTGAACACCAGCAGCTCGAGCAACTTACTCACCGGGTAAACGAGGTAGTACACAACTTTGAGCGGCTGTGAATCCGTGTCCTCGTAAGCGCCGGTTTCAGACGAACTGGAGCCGGCCACCGCGTCCACGGGGCTCAGCGCCGGTAATAGCGACGCCGACAACAGCAGCACCGTCAGCAGGGCGACAACAGCTGGTCTTACTGCAACTGGGCGTAATCGTTTCACGGTACCCTCAGTGTACACCAACCCGGCCCGCCGCGCAGCCGACTAGCCCTCGGCCCAACCTATCCAGCTCAACTGCCGGCCCTGTTCGGCGCGATTGGCCCTCACCGAGTAGTAGTCCTCGGCGTGACAGCAGGTGCAGGGGCCCGTTGATTCTATACGCGCCGCGCTCACGCCCATGGCCACGAGACGGGCGGTGTTAATGGCCCTGAGATCGAGGGCCGGTCGACCGGCAGCAGTGGTGGTAGTGCCCATACCCGCAGAGCTGAAACGCTCGACCAGCTCAGCGGACACCTCGTAGCAGCACGGTCCCACCGACGGACCCAGCAACACCCGCAGGGCGGAGGCCTGGTAGCCGCTTGCCAGCGCATGCTCCACCGCGGCGTCAACGATGCCGGCCAGGCTGCCCCTCCAGCCAGCGTGCACGGCCGCCGCCCATGACCTGTTGTCGACACCAGCTGTGGCTTCGTCGCCAGCCTCTCCAGGAACGTCGGCCAGCATGAGCAGGGGCACGCAGTCGGCGGTCCGCACCGCCACTATCGACCCGCCCCTGCTCACCAGCCCGTCGGCCTCAATTTCATGGCCACCCGGAGCCCGCGCTGTTCCTGGCGCGGCCGCGGGCAGCTCGACCACGCGCCGACCGTGCACCTGCCTGGCCGTCAGTAAGCCGGAGGGTGGAACGGGTTCGCGACCGCCGAATCCCCAGCTGAAACCCGGCCCGTGGGCGGCAGCGCCTAATCCCTTGTCAGTGGTCAGCATTCTGATAGTGTCCGTGTTTTGCCAACTCGAAGAAAGCCTCCTTATGCAGACAAGGATTTCCGCAGCCATGGCGACACGCCCCCGCACCACTGCCCCTGCAGCCCACCAGGCCTGGAGACAGTGACGTGAAAAAAACCATCCGGGTGGCCGGCGCACGCACCAACAACCTGCGCGAAGTCAGCTGCCGATTTCCGATGCGCAAGCTCTCGGTCGTTACAGGCGTATCGGGGTCGGGTAAGTCATCCCTGGTTTTCGACACCCTCTACGCCGAGGGGCAAAGACGCTATGTACAATCGCTATCCACTTACGCGCGGCTCTTCCTCGAGCAGATGGAACGCCCCGACGTTGACTCCATAAGCGACATTCCCCCCGCCATCGCCCTCGAGCAGAAAAACACCATCCGCAACGCGCGCTCGACGGTGGGCACCATAACCGAGGTCCTCGATTACCTGCGCCTGCTCATGACCCACGCGGGTACAGCGAGCTGCGTGGACTGCGACCAAGAGCTCGGCGCCGACGGCCCGGCCGAAGCCGCGGCGCGGGTACTCGAGTGGGAAGAAGGCCTGCGCCTGCTATTCCACGCGAGGGTGCCGTTGCACGGCCTGGAACCCGAAGAGGCGGCAGCAGCCTTTGCCGGGCAGGGCTTCAACCGCTTGCTCATAGACGGAAAGTCGGTGGACCTTTCGGAAGCCGGCAGCGACTACTTCAAGCGCGACGAAATCGACGTTGTGCTCGACCGCCTGGTTCTCAGGGCCGACAGCGCAGAGCGAGTGCAGGAAGCCCTGGAGCACTGCTACGAACTAGGCGACGGCGTGGCCAGCGTTTCGGTGCAGGGCGAGCCCGAAACGCGGGCGGTCTATCGTAACGCCTTCTGCTGCCGCTCCTGTAGCCGCGAGTACACGCGGCCCTCACCGCACCTTTTCAGCTTCAACAGCCCGCTGGGAGCCTGCACCACCTGCGAAGGATTCGGTCGCGTGGTCAACCTGAGCTTTGACAAGGTCATCCCCAACCAATCGCTTTCGCTGCGGGGTGGAGCCGTGGCCCCGTGGAGCACGCCAGCTTTTGCCGAGGTGCAGGAAGACTTCGTCAAGGCGGCCGAGCGCCTGGGTTACTCTACCGAACTGCCCTGGGCACGGCTGCCCGAAGAAGTGAGAAACTGGGCCATCGAGGGTGACCGCGACAGCCCGGGGGTGAAGGGTTTTTTCAAGTGGCTCGAAGGACGTCGCTACAAAACCCACGTAAGAATACTGCTCGCGCGCTACCGCAGCTACCACCAGTGCGAGGACTGCGGCGGCCAACGACTCAAGCCCGAGGCCCTGGCCGTCAAGATAGGACGGCGCAACGTAGCCGACTTCTGTGCCCTCAGCATTGCCGACCTCGCCCGTATCATGGCCCGCCTCAAGCTCACGCCCGAGGCCACCGAGCGCACCCGCCCGGTCATGCGCGAGATCCGCAATCGCCTGGCTTACCTCGCCGACGTGGGGCTCGGCTACCTTACGCTCGCGCGGCAGGCCCGCACCCTGTCGGGAGGAGAAGCCCAGCGCATCCACCTGGCGGCCGCGCTGGGAAGCGCGCTCACCGACACCCTCTACGCACTCGACGAGCCCACCGTGGGCCTGCACCCGCGCGACAGCCGCATGCTGCTCAAGGTACTCAAGCGACTCACCACGCTCGGCAACACCGTGGTGCTCGTAGAGCATGACCCCACGCTCATCAACGGCTCCGATCACGTGGTGGAGATCGGCCCCGGCGGTGGCCGCCTCGGCGGCAAGCTGGTCTACGAGGGTAAGCCCGCCGGGCTCGCGGGTACCGACACCGCGACCGGGCGCGTGCTGCTCATACGCACCATCGCCCGCCAGAAACGCAGCCTTACAGACCGCGGTTCGCTGCTGATACGCGGCGCGAGGGAAAACAACCTCGACATAGACGAACTCAGCATACCGCTGGGGCAACTGGTGTGCGTGACCGGGGTCTCGGGCTCGGGCAAATCGACGCTGGTCGAGCAGGTACTGTACGAGGGCTACCTGCGCCACACTGGCGACGGCGGCCAGGAAGCCGGCGAGTGCGACGGCATTGACGGCTTCGACAAGCTCGACAAGCTGTTGATGATGAGCCAGGCCCCCATGGGCCGTTCGCTGAGGTCGAACCCGGCTACTTACCTGAAGTTCTACGACGACATTCGCAAGTTGTTCGCGGCCACTCCGGCTGCCCGACGCGCACGCGTCAACGCCGGGGCGTTCTCGTTCAACACCTCGGGTGGCCGCTGCGAACACTGCCAGGGCACCGGGTCGGTCACCATCGAAATGCACTTCATGGCCGACATAACCGTGCCCTGCGACGACTGCGGCGGGCATCGTTTTAAAAAACGCGTGCTCGAGGTGCGTTACCAGGACCGCAACATCAACGACGTGCTCGGCATGACCGTGGATGAAGCGCTCGAGTTTTTTGCCAATCGCCCGGCCATGGCTCGCAAGCTCGGTGGGCTAGTGGCGGTCGGGCTGGGCTATCTCGCTCTCGGGCAGGCCACGTCGACGCTTTCGGGTGGAGAAGCGCAGCGCCTGAAACTATCTTCGTTCCTCGCCGAGGAGAACAAGGCCGGTCGCACGCTGTTCATATTTGACGAGCCTACAACCGGGCTTCACCTGCAGGACGTACACGTGCTCATCGGTGTACTCGACGGCCTGGTCGAGCGAGGCCACTCGGTACTGGTGGTGGAACACCACACCGACTTCATTTCCCACGCCGACCACGTCATAGACCTCGGCCCCGAGGGCGGCGACGGTGGCGGCCGCCTGATCGTACAGGGCACGGTGATGGATGTAGCCGGCTGCGAACAGTCTCACACCGGCGTCGAGTTAAAAAAGCACCTCGAGCTCTAAGCCCGACGGCAGCTGCGCAGCCAGCGGCCGCGGTCAGGCGGTGAACTCGACCTGCTGCAGCTGCATGCCCGAACGGTCGAGCAGCTCCTCTATGGTATCGAGCTTGTAAGCCTTGGCGTAGACCACGCGCTTGACGCCCGTGTTGACCAGAACCTTGAGGCAGTGAATGCAGGGCGTATGGGTAACATACACGTCGGCGCCGGCGATACCCGAGCCGTTACGCGCGGCCTGGGCTATGGCATTGATCTCGGCGTGTATGGTGCGAAAGCAGTTTTCCTCGATATTGCCATCGGGGGTACGCGACTCGTAGACCAGGCAGCCCACGTCGAGGCAGTGGGGCATGCCGGCGGGCGAGCCGTTGTAGCCCGTGGCCAGTATGCTGCGCTCGCGCACTATTACCGCCCCCACCTGCGCCCGCGTGCAGGTGGAGCGCTTGGCCACCTCGGCGGTTATTGCCATGAAATACTCGTCCCAGCTTGGTCGTTCGTGCATCGTGCGCTTCTCCGGTGGCTTTTCTACCACACCCGGCCGCGGTCGCCACCGCGCCTCCCCCGTCCCGAATTGACCCGGCGTCGTGCCCGACTAGAATCCACGATTCGAGCGGGTGTAATTCAGTGGTAGAATGCCAGCTTCCCAAGCTGGACGTCGCCGGTTCGAGTCCGGTCACCCGCTCCACTTGTTTTGTCCTTGAAAACCCCGGCTGTCCCGGATTGAAACAGACCGCTTGGCTGGTCGCCCCGCAGGCGTTAAATTGTTCTGTGCCTGTCTCTCCGGGGAGCGGTAGGCCAACGGAGTACTAATTTGAGCACCCGAACCAGGTTCACCATAGGCATCGGCGTCATCATAGCGACGGTCGCCTTTCTCATATTCACAGCGGTTGACCAGACGCGCATGTACATGGTCACGGTCAGTGAGTACTTGCAGGCCGACCAAGCCTTTGCCGATTCCACCGTGCGCGTGGCCGGCCGCGTGGCTCCCGGCTCGATCGAGTGGGACCAGCAAAAGCTGCGCCTCAACTTCACGCTCGACGACATGGAGGAGGACCAGTCTATCGAGGTGACCTACGAAGGCATCGTGCCCGACATGTTTGCCGAGGACCGGGACGTCGTGGTCGAGGGTCCCTACGCCGGCGCGCAGGCTTTCGAGGCCGACACCATCATCACCAGCTGCCCATCCAAGTACGAACCCGAGCAGACGGGACACGAATGATAGCATTGGGGACCCTGGCGCTGTGGTTAGCGCTGATGGCATCGGTATACGCCGTGGCCACCTCTGTGTATGGCGCCCTGCGGGGTCGAGCCGACTTCGTGGCCAGTGGCGAACGCGGGGCGTGGACCGCCATGGCTTCGATCGTTGTAGCCACCGGCGTAATGCTGCAGGCCCTGGTCACCAGCGACTTCAGCATCCGCTACGTCGCCGGCTACTCGAGCACCACCCTGCCGCTGCGCTACCGCATCTCGGCCTTGTGGGGCGGCATGGAAGGCTCGCTGCTCTTCTGGGCCTTAGTACTGGTGGTGTTGAGTTCACTGGTGCTGTGGCAGAACCGCAACCGCAACCGAGAGCTCATGCCCTGGGTCACGGCCACGCTGATGACCATCACTGCCTTCTTCGCGCTCATGCTGGTGTTCCTGACGCCGCCCTTCGCGACCCTGCCCTTCGTGCCCGCCGAGGGCACCGACCTCAATCCCCTGCTGCAGAACTACTGGATGTCCATCCACCCGCCCGCCCTGTACCTGGGATACGTAAGCTGGTCGGTGCCCTTCGCCTTCGCAATTGCGGCGCTAGCCAGCGGCCGACTCGACGACCTGTGGATACGCACCACGAGGCGCTGGGTGCTGGCGGCGTGGTTCTTCCTGTCGATGGGCAACCTGCTGGGCGCGCGCTGGGCCTACGAAGTGCTGGGCTGGGGCGGCTACTGGGCCTGGGACCCGGTGGAGAACGCCGCGTTCATGCCGTGGCTGACAGGCACGGCCTACCTGCACTCGGTGATGATACAAGAGCGCAAGGACATGCTGAAGGTCTGGAACATGGTGCTCATCATCATGACTTTTTTGCTCACGATCTTCGGCACCTTCCTCACCCGCAGTGGCGTCATCTCCTCTGTCCACTCGTTTACTGAATCGGGACTCGGGCCATGGTTCATGGGTTTTCTCGTATTCTGCCTGGCCGTGTCGGTTTCCCTGCTGCTGTACCGGCTCGACCGCCTGCGTCCGCGTCACGAACTCGACTCGCTGATTTCGCGGGAATCGAGCTTCCTGTTCAACAACCTGGTGCTGGTGGGCATAGCCTTTGCGACACTCTGGGGCACGATATTCCCAGTTCTGTCGGAGTGGGTGCGCGGGGTAAAGATCACCGTGGGGCCGCCGTTCTTCAACGCGGTGAACGCACCGCTGGCGATCACACTGCTCTTTCTCATGGGAGTTGGCCCGGCCATCGCCTGGCGCCGGGCAAGCCTGGCCAACCTCAAGCGTAACTTTCTCGGCCCTGGGCTGGCCGGCCTGGGGGCGGGCCTGGTGGCGCTGCTCGCCGGCCTGCACTCGCTGTCAGCGGTGCTGGTGGTGTCATTGTCGGTGTTCGTCCTGTTCACACTGACCGCCGAGTTCTATCACGGTGCCGCGGCCCGTTCGAGGGTCACGGGCGCGGCCTGGCCCTCGGCGCTTCTCGACCTGGTGACTCGTAACCAGCGGCGCTACGGGGGCTACATAGTTCACCTCGGGATAGTGTTCATGTTCCTGGGCGTGACCATGTCGTCGGTATACCGGGTTGAAGAAATCCACACCGTCGACCGCGGACAGGAGTTCCAGATAGGCGACTACACTCTTAAGTACAGCAACATGGAGACAAGCAGCGACGACCATATGGATCGCCTGATCGCCACCTTGCAAGTGAGTCGCGACGGCAAGGTCATCGACGAGCTCAAACCCGAAAAACGCTTCTACCGTAAGCCCGAGCAGCCGGCCACTGAAGTGGCCTTTCGCTCGACGCTGAAAGAAGACCTCTACGTCATCCTCGGCAATCTCGGCGACAACGAGACCGCGACTTTCCAGGTTTACGTGAACCCGTTGGTCGCCTGGCTGTGGATAGGCGGCATCGTGCTGGCGCTGGGCACCCTGGTCTGCGTGCTGCCCTTCTCGACACGCCGCGAACAGAAAGTCTCCGTCCCAACGGAAAAGGGCACAAACACGTGACCGGAGTGGCGCCGCAGTTGCGCAGGACAGCCCGGGGGCTGGCGACCTTTATGCTGGCCGCGACAATGGCCAGCGGCCTGCTGGCGACAGCAACGTCGGTCTCGGCCCGGGACATGTCGCAGAAGGAGGTAGAAGAACACCTTACCTGCCAATGCGGTTGCGGCCTCACGGTGCGCAACTGCAATCACCTGCAGTGCAGCTCCGCCCTGCCGATACGCGACGACATAAAACAATCTCTTGCCGCGGGCGAAAGCGGTAAAGATATCCTCTTGCGCTACGCCGACACCTACGGCGAAAAAATCCTCTCCGCTCCCGGGTTCACAGGCTTCAACCTGCTGGCGTGGGTCATGCCGGCCTTCGCCATGCTGCTCGGGGGCCTCATGGTAACGCGGTTTTTGAGAAAACCCGGTCGCCATTCACGAAACGACCGCGACCCGCCGGATGACGACGACGCCTCGGCCGACGGTGGCCAAGCACCGACCCGCGGAAGCGAAGAGGACAAGCGTCGGATCGCCCGCGAGCTGGAGGACCTGCCCCGATGAGCACCCTTGTTGCCCTGCTGGCCATGGCCGCCGCGTCGGCGTGGATAAGCTGGCCGCTGCTGCGCCCGGCCAGCGCCCACCTGGAAACCGAAACCAAGGCCTCAAAAGAACTCTGGGAGCGTGAAAAGTTCGTGGCACTTACCGCCATCAGGGAAGCCGAGTTTGACCAGGCCACGGGTAAGTTAAGCGACGAGGACTACGAAATCCTTCGATCCGACTATGAAGAGCGCGCCATGAAGGCCATGGCCGAACTGGAAAGAACTCCGTCAGTCGAAGCCCCTGCAGTGGCCTCGCATGCCACCGGTTTCTGCGTTGATTGTGGCCAACGCTTCGGGCAACAGGATCGTTTCTGCGCGGCCTGCGGGCGCGAACGCTGATAACCGGACGTGGCTGACTCAAACCAGGCTGGCGCCCCGATCAAGGGGATAGACCAGCTCGTCGAATACTTTGAGGCCGGCTGTACACCGCGCGAGCAGTGGAAGGTGGGCGTAGAGTACGAGCAGCCCGTGGTCTACACGGCCACCGGACAGGCAGTGGCCTACGAGGGGCCCTCGGGTATAGAAGAACTTCTGTCCTTTTTTGCCCGGGAGTTTGGCTGGACGCCGATAGAAGAAGGCGGGCAGGTGATCGCCCTGCACGACGACAGAGCCTCGATCACCCTGGAGCCTGGAGGACAGTTCGAGTTGTCGGGCGCCACCCTGCCCAGCCTGCACCAGGCCGAAAACGAGCTCAACCGCCACCTTGAGCAAGTGAGCAGGGCCGGGCGCGAGCTCGGCCTTTCGTTTCTCGGGCTGGGGATCTCCCCCAAGACCCCGCTGCCTCAAATGCCCTGGATGCCCAAGCGACGCTACCGGGTAATGCGCGAGTTCATGCGGCGCACCGGCACGCTGGGCCACCGCATGATGCAGCAGACAGCCACCGTGCAATCCAACTTTGACTACTCGAGCGAAGCCGACGCGCTGGCCAAGTTTCGCGTCGCGATGGCCGTGGCCCCGTTGCTGGTCGCGGTCTCTGCAAACTCGCCGGTCGTAGACAGTCGGCCCAGCGGTTATCGCAGCTACCGGGCGCACGTGTGGAGCGATACCGACCCTGACCGCTGCGGCTACCTGCCCTTTGTTTTCAACAGCAACTCCTTCTTCGCCTCTTACACCGACTACGCCCTCGACGTTCCCATGTACTTCGTGCTCAGGGGCGAGAACTGCGTGGATTCGGAAGGAATGACCTTCCGGCAGTTCATGCAAAAGGGCGTGGCCGGAGAGCAGGCGACAATGGACGACTGGACCTACCACCTGTCGACTGTGTTTCCCGAGGTCAGGCTCAAGAACTGGATCGAGGCACGCTCAGCCGACAACCAGCCTCCCCAGCTGATGCTGGCGACCCCGGCCCTGCTCAAGGGCCTGCTCTACGATGATGACTGTTTGCTGGCCGCCTGGGACCTGCTCAAGGATTGGCCGCTGGACCACCTGGCCGAGCTGCACGAGAATGCGGCCCGCCTGGCGCTGTCCGCGAGGGTCAAAACCCACACTCTTGGTCGCTACGGCCTCGAGTTACTCGAAATTGCCCGTGAGGGCCTCAAGCGACAGGCAGGGGCCAACCCCAAGGCCATCGATGGGCAAGGCCGCGACGAGACACGCCATCTCGACAGCCTCGAAGAACTGCTCGCGGCCGGTCGCTGCCCGGCAGACGAGATCATCGAACTGTGGGAGGGACCCTGGTCCGGGAACGTCGACAGGCTGATATCCCAGGCAAATTGCGCCCATTAGTGGTTATTGCACCATTCTACCTAACCCCTTGCTGGCACAGGTTTTTCTCTAACCCCCCATGTGGGTGGCACAAAAAAATACCATTAGTGTGCAGAAACCTATTGACAGGTGGCGCATCAGAGTGGTTTATTAACGCCCATCGGGAGTGATTCTTTTCAGGGGCGACCAACCACAGGGTCCTACTACCCCCCCCTGCCCGTAAAGCCGCGTAGCACGGACCGCCAGAGATACAGGGGAGTATTCCTACAATAAACGGTCAGCCGGGTGCCAAAAGGCCAAGACCCGGAAACACGGGCGCCGACAACGCCTCCAGTAAAACGGCAGAGTGAAGGAAAATAAGCTGGTCTTATGCTGAATCAGAAACTATTTCATGATATGTTATCTTCCACTACTGCTGGAACTAAGGTCTAATAACGCCATGCATCATCGATGTTTAACTTCTCAACGCGACCAAGCACGAAGTCCTGCCCCGGACTCTAAAACAAGGCGGATAGTTTGATGAATTTATTTGAACCAGACACTTTATTGCCGGCCCAGTTTTTTGCAGCTTTCACCCGTGAAGGTGGAATGGCGCGCGAGCGCAGGCTGATGCTCGCCGTACTACAGGACGCCGTGGAGTGCTACCAGAAGTACGCCCTGGCCCGCGACCCGCGTGGCAAGCAGCTTTTTGACGATGCCGCAGAGTGGATAGACACCGATGAGCGCGAATGGTCGTTCTCCTACGTCAATATCTGCGAAGTACTGGGGCTCAATCCCGAATACATCCGCCGCGGGCTTTCGCGCTGGAGGCAGAGCAGGGCACCGATCAAGCGCAACACCGCTCGCATCATATCGCTGTTGGAGCGCGAAGCGCTGTTGACGCAATTCGACGAAGCCGAACCCGTTGCCGCCGAGTTGCAGGAAGCCTCCTGAGGCTACCCGAACGAGGAAAAAGCTTTTATTCGGCTGACGCGGAGAGTCTCAAGCCCGCGATTTACTGAGCTGTCCCCCCATACGGGGGGCAGCTTTTTTTATTGTCTATTGACGACACCCCCACGCCATGTTGACCTTGTCACATGGTTTGGTTTTTCAGAGCAGCGGCAGCTACGACCCTGGCCGTGTTTCTCTGCGCCGCAACGGCAACAGCCGAAACGGGCACTGCCCCGGATACTGCTCCGGGCGACCAACAGGCGCTGCAACCCGACACCGCCGATATTGCAGAAAAAGTCTGGCGCACCCTTGAGTACGACGCTGCAGCCGGGCGTAACTGGGCCACTGACCAGGAAGCCGTGCGCAGGCATTTTGCTCGGACCCCGGAAGAAGCGACACGGATGTTTCGCGAGCAATACGGACCCGACTCCATGCTGACCCGCAGTGCTTCGGCCATCGCGGTCATCACAAACGCGGCTGAACGCAGTGCCCAGCTGCCGCTCGACAGCATCAACTCGGTGACCGAAGGTGTAAACCAGGCAGCCCAGAAGCTGCCTGGAATGGGCAGACTTCCGGCTATCAAGCTCAAATCAAAGGTGGACAGCCACCATTTCGGAGTCAGCCTGACGACGAAGTGGTAAGCGCCTGCGGGCGATTCCCGAGGCCGGCCGACTTGCGGTCGCCTTCGCTCATCGGGTCGCCTACCTGGTTGAATTGCGGCGACTCCCCGAGGTCTTCTTCGGGCCAATCAACATAACCAACGTCGGTGGGAATGCCGTTCATGGCCTCGATCGCCGCCTCAAGCAGTTCGGGGTCAACGTGGGCCATGACCCCCATTTCTTTTATCAACTCGTTTGCCGTCGCCCAGGCTCCGGGCTGCAGCCCGTAAATGTCCTCGTGCACTTCGACCAGCACGCGGCCACGGCGAAGCCCGACCTTGACCGGCTGGTAGGTAAAGCGCCCCTTCGAGCCCACCTTGATGAGTGAAAACACTGCCTCGATATCTTCGGGGTACAAGCGCACGCAACCGTGGCTGACCTGCATGCCCACGCCCCAGGTCTTGTTGGTGCCGTGGATGGCGTAAGACGGCAGGGTGAGCTCTATGCGATGCTGGCCCAGTGGGTTTTCAGGGTCGCCACCGGCGATGGTGAAGTCCCTGCGACCGAGTTCTTTCAAACGCTCGGCTCGAATTGACGCCGGTATCACCCAGGTCGGGTTCCTGGTCTTACCGCGCACCCGGAAGTCGGCCTCCGGTGTCTGCCAGTCCTGCCGACCAAGACCAACCGGGTAAGTGATCACCGTTGACGAACGAGCACCCTTGCGCGGCGAGGGCAGGTAGTAGTACAGCCTCATCTCCGGAATGTTGACCACCAACCCTTCGTAGCGACCACTGGGCAGGATCCACTCTGACGGTAGCAGCAGGGCCACACCCCTGTCGGGCAGCCAGGGATCGACTACCGGGTTGGCCCCGAGAATTTCGTTGTAGCCGAGGTCGTACTGCCGGGCGAGTTCAAGCAGGGTATCGCCGGCCACCACGCTGTGGGTATGACTACTGCCCACCACGGTCTGCGTGCCCTGCGAGCCCTTGTCGAGACCCGAAACAAAAAAGTGGCTGACGACCTCGCGGGGAGGCCAGACCTTCTCTTCAAAACCGCTGGGCTCCACATCGACTCGCTCGTCGGTTAAAGCAGCGGGCTCTGCCCAGCCAGAACGGCTGAGCAGCGGCGCGGCGGCCAGCAACAAGCCCGCCACCAGAAGCATTCTTCTCAGCGGGGTCAGTCGCATACCATCAACCTGCATGAAGCCGGCAGAAGCTTGGGCAACTTCTTCAGTACTTGTCCGCGAAACACCCTGTAGGGCAACGAGCGGCCACTTACGCCGGTCACGAGGCAGTTCACCTCAAGCTCTCGCGCCGCCCGGGCCAGCCCCTCGGTCTCGGTGTAAGTCGTGGTCCAGATGGGTATCACCTGCACCCCCGCCGCGTTAGCCTGCCTGGCCGCAGATGTGAGCGCTTGTATCCCTTCTTCACTCGGAAAAGGGTCTTCTTTGCCGTACAGCATTCCGGGCCACTCCTCGACGTAAATGCAGTATAGCGCTTTTTCGCCCATGCCCTTCACCCTCGCGAGTGCCTCTGCCACTACCCCTGAGCTTTCCCCGCGTACGGCCACAAGGGTCGAACTCGAGTACAGCGGCTTCAAATCCGCTGCCATCGCGAGATTGACTATCCCTGCCTGTATCTCGGGGGCGTGGGCCTCGCCCCGTTCCGACCTGCGAAGGTCTTCGCGCGACACCGACGGAATGTGATGGATCGCTTCTTTAATCCAACCCTCCCTAAGTGCGACACCGTAGATCATACCGGCGGTAGCTATGCCCCCGCCAAAGGCAGTGGCCAGTGGTTTTTCTACTATGTTCACCAACCAGGCCACCACCACCATCGCGGTCGGCACCAGGCCCAGCAGGAACACCCAACCACGCTTCCTGTCGCGCCAGCGCAGAAGGTCAAGCCCGCCCGACTCGATGGTAAACGCGCCCAGCAGGCCGAAGGCGTACATATCGCCCAACACACCCATCTCGCCCTGCGTCACCAGCACAATCACGACGGGCACGATGGTGGCCACCAGTATGGCTATGTGCGGAGTGTTGAAGCGTCGGTTACGCCGCATCATGCGACGGGGAACGTAGTGCAACTCGGCCAGCTTCAAAAAAACGTGGTAGGCACCGATGATGGCCGTGTTGGCCGCGAACAGCAGCAACGACGTAGCGGTAAACACCACCGCCGTCGACAAGAACTGCACGTTGGTCTGGGCCGCGAGGTCAGAGATAAAACGTTCGCTGCCCGGTATCGATACGTTGGCGCCCACTTTTGCCACCGACAGCAAGGTGAGCATAGGCGAGGTCAACAGTATGGTGATTATCACACCCACCATGGCGAACATGGCCGTGCGCTTGACCGGCTGCTGCAACACCGGCGCCAGCTGGCTGATGCTCTCCAGTCCCGAAAAGGCTAACCACGCCGCTCCGAAACCAACCAACAACTCCCGCATGCCCAACTCGCGAACGCCGTCAAAAAGACTGAATAGTGTTTTCCACCCCTCGAGATCGAGACTGGTGAGCATGACCACCAGCACGACCATGTTGGTGAGGAAGGAGGCCACTGCCATCACCAGCGAGAGCCTCGCGCTCTCCCGCACGCCCACGATGTTGACGGCCGCCAGCACCAGCAGGCCCAGGCAGGCAAAAGCCGGTACGTTGCTCGCCACGGTCGGGAAAACACTCGACAGGTAATAAAAACCCGAAGTCGACGAGATCGCGCAGGTCAGGAAGAAATCCACCGTGATGAACATCCCGCCCAGCGCGCCCATTCGCTCGCCGAAGGCCATCTCACCGATCGCCACCACGCCACCGCCGTTGGGCGTGCGCTCCACGATCTCTATGTACTTGATAGAGATGAGCACAAATCCCACCGAAGTGAGCAGAACGAAGAACGGAGCGTTGGTGCCTACCAGCTCGAACAGTATGCCCGGCACGTAGTAGACCGATGTCCCGATATCACAGAACACCACGGCCCATGCCAGCAGCCACGTAAGCTGCCGTGCGCCGTCCTGGGAAGAATTGGATGCAGCCAACAGACCAGCGGGGCAAAGACCGTCGGTTACTCAGGCCTGCTCAAGCTGCAACAGCAGCTCTTCGCGACCGGTCACCGGGGCCGAACACGACGTGCCCCGGCAAAGCCAGGCCGTCGGAACTCCCTCAGCACTATTTTTACCGCGAACAGGGGCTGGGAGCCAGCTTTCGCCTGTGTCATCTGGCAGGCAAAGCACCTCGAGGCCCGGAAGTGGCTGCGCGAGGGCCTCGGCCGTCAGCGATCCGACCGGACCTTGCGAAGGCGCCGAGGGCAGCGCTTTCTCGCCACGGATGACCAATAGGGACCTGCCGCTGACCGTCGCCAGGGTCACCCCGAGCAGGGCCGCGCCACCGTGGGGGTTGGCCAGGGCCGTACCCAGCAGGGCCTCGCGTGACCGTTCAGCCGCCTCGAACCAGTGTTCCTCGGCCGTGAAAAGATACAGCCTGTCGAGCAATTCCAAGGCAATCGCATTGCCCGACGGGACCGCCGAATCCCAGGCTTCGCGGGTACGCGCAAGAGGGGTGTCGGCTCCCGCCTGGGAAAAATAGAACCCGCCCTCGGCGTGGGCAAAACGGTCGAGCAGGCCCTGCCCCAACGCCTTCGCTTCGTCGAGGAAGCGTGGTTGTGAAGTAGCCGTAAACAGTTCCAGGCAAGCGCGGCCCATAAAGGCGTAGTCGTCGAGAAAGGCCCCCACCCGTGCCGAGCCGCCAGCGTGCAGGTGCAGCAGGCCACCGTCGCGGTCACGCATCTGCGACAACACGAAGTCAACCGAAGCCTGCGCATCAGCGACCAGGTCAGCACGACCGGCTGCCCGGCCGGTAGCCGCCATCGCCGCTGCGGCCAGCCCGTTCCAGTCGGCCATCACCTTGTCGTCTCTCGTCGGAGCAACCCTGCCCTGCCGCCGTCCCAGCATGGCGGGCAGCACCCTGCCAAGAAGTTCGCGATCGTTTGCCGACGGCTCACCCGCGAGGGCCTCCAACCTGAGAACGTTGCCAGGTACCGGGGCGCCACCCCCTTCCCAGTTTCCCGCTTCGGTCACGTCGAGCAGTTCGCAAGCCCGGGCAAAATCGGTCGGCGCCACCGCGTCGGCCAATTGCTCGCGGGTCCAGGTATAGAAAATCCCCTCCACGCCTTCGCTGTCGGCGTCCAGGGTGGCCGCGAAACCACCGCCCGGCAAGCGCATATCACGCCTGAGCCAGTCGAGAGTGGAAACCGCGACCTCGAGATACCTCTCATGGCCAGTCAGTTTCCAGGCCCCGAGGTAGCTGGCCGCCAGCGAAGCCTGGTCGTAAAGCATCTTTTCAAAATGGGGGACGTGCCAGACCCGGTCTACCGAGTAGCGATGGAAACCCCCGCCCACGTGGTCGTGCAAGCCACCGTCGGCCATCGAGTCCCAGCTCAGCCGAAGTAATGTACGTCGCTTGTCGTCGGGCTCGTGCGCCTCGGCTGCCGCGAGCAGGTCGAGGGCGCTGCAGGACGGAAACTTGGGCTGGCTGCCAAAACCCCCGTGCTCGCCGTCCACGGTTTCGAGCAAGCCACCGGCCAGCCGCAGCAAGCCGTCAGCGTCAACGGCTCGAGCAGAGTCCCTGTCGCTCACCATTTCACGCCGCAACCAGTCTGCGGTCTTGCCGGCACTTTCGCTGACCTCGTCGCGTCGGTCATTCCAGGCCCTGGCCACTCCCGCGAGCACCCGTCCAAACCCCGGCAGCTGGCCGCGGTCTTCGGGCGGAAAATACGTGCCGGCGTAAAACGGCTCGAGACCCGGTGTCAGAAAAACCGTCATCGGCCAGCCACCGTGACCGGTCATGGCCTGCACCGCGCGCATGTAGAGTTGGTCAAGGTCAGGGCGTTCTTCGCGGTCGACCTTGATGCACACGAACAGCTCGTTCATCTGCGCCGCCAGTGTCGGATTTTCGAAGGTCTCACGCTCCATCACGTGACACCAGTGACAGGCCGAGTACCCAATGCTGAGCAGGATCGGGCGTTGTTCGTCCCGCGAGCGGGCCAGCGCCACCTCGCCCCACGGCTGCCAGGCCACTGGGTTCTCCGCGTGTTGCTGAAGGTAGAGGCTGGGCTCACCCGAAAGGCGATTACACGGGGTCTGCGCAGGCGAAGAGGTGTCCATCACCAAGAATAGTCATAGACTTACAAAGGCCACAATGCGGAAGAACGGCCGAATTCCGCTAGCGTGTTCCACCGAGCCGGTTTATGGGGGTCCGGTGCGCGACTGCTCGCGTCAGCTCACGCCCAGCCGTGTCTCGGCCAGCTTGAGCGCCAGCAGCGCAGCCTCGGTGGCTGCCGTATCGGCCGCCGGATCGTCAAGCGTCGCCTGGGCCTGGTCGCGGTCGTGCGCTGCCGCCTCGGCGTCAATCTCGCCTACCGGTTGGGCGCTGTCGGCGAGTACGGTGACTGTATCGCCCACCACCTCGGCGTAGCCGCCGCTCACTACCAGCTCGTGCTTGTCGCCCTTTGCGTCGGTGTAACTGAGCACACCGGTGTCCAGTCCGCCAAGAAAAGTAACGTGCTCGGGCAGTACGCCAAATTCACCGGCGATGCCCGGGGCCGTAAGCTCACTGACCTCGGTATCGGCGAGGCCCCTTTCCGGGGTCACTATGCGCAGGCGAAGACTCACGTCAGGCAGCCATCTTCTCGGCTTTCTCGCGGGCCTGCTCGATCGTGCCCACCATGTAGAAGGCCTGCTCGGGCAGGTCATCGTGCTCGCCCTCTATGAGTTCCTTGAAGCCCGAGATTGCGTCTTCTCGCTTGACGTAAACACCCGGCGTGCCGGTAAAGGTCTCGGCAACGTGGAAGGGCTGGGAAAGGAAACGCTGCACCTTGCGGGCTCGCGACACCACCAGCTTGTCCTCTTCGGAGAGCTCGTCCATGCCGAGAATGGCAATGATATCCTGCAGGTCCTTGTAGCGCTGCAGCACTTCCTGCACCGAGCGGGCGACGTCGTAGTGCTCCTGTCCCACCACGTTGGGGTCGAGTATGCGCGAGGTCGAGTCCAACGGATCCACGGCCGGGTAGATGCCCAGCTCGGCGATCTGCCGCGACAACACCGTGGTGGCATCAAGGTGGGTGAAGGTCGTTGCCGGCGCCGGGTCGGTGAGATCATCCGCCGGTACGTAAATCGCCTGCACCGAGGTAATCGAACCCTTGGTCGTGGTCGTGATGCGCTCCTGCAGGCCACCGAGATCGGTACCCAGGGTGGGCTGGTAACCCACCGCCGAAGGCATGCGGCCGAGCAGGGCCGATACTTCCGAGTTGGCCTGCGTGAACCTGAAAATGTTGTCGATGAACAACAGAACGTCCTTGCCGTCATGGTCGCGGAAGTACTCGCAACAAGTGAGCGCCGTCAGCGCCACCCGTGCACGCGCGCCCGGCGGCTCGTTCATCTGCCCGTATATCAACGCTGTCTTGTCGATAACCCCCGACTCGCGCATCTCCATCCAAAGGTCGTTGCCTTCACGGGTGCGCTCGCCTACGCCGCCGAACACCGAGTAACCTCCGTGTGCCTGGGCGAGGTTGTTGATCAGCTCCATGATGATGACTGTCTTGCCAACGCCAGCACCGCCGAACAGTCCGATCTTGCCGCCCTTGGCGTAAGGACACAGAAGGTCGACCACCTTGATGCCGGTCTCGAAAGCCTCGACGGCCGTCGACTGCTCGGTAAACTCAGGGGCTGCCCTGTGTATGGGCCACCTTTCGGTAGCCTCTACCGGTCCGCCGCCGTCAACCGGCTCGCCGATGACGTTGAGAATACGCCCCAGGACCGCCTCGCCCACCGGGGTGGTGATAGGCTCGCCGGTGTTGGTCACCTCCGCGCCGCGCACCAGCCCTTCGCTGGAGTCCATGGCTATGGTTCGTACCGTGCTCTCGCCGAGATGGGCCGCGACCTCCATTACCAGGTTGTCGAGCTTGTCGTTGATAGCCGTGTTGGTGACCGTGAGAGCGGTCAGGATGTCGGGTACCTCGCCGGGCGGAAATTCCACGTCCACCACTGCGCCCATCACCTGGGTGATCCTGCCTTTAGCCATTACTGCTCGTCTCCTCCGTAGTTTGTCGACACCGCGCGTTGGCCTGCGGCCCGCGCTCGAGTGCGTCAGTCCCTGTGTACCTTAACCGTTGAGTGCCTCGGCTCCGGCGATGATCTCCATGAGTTCACCGGTAATCGTTGCCTGCCTCGCCTTGTTCATCTGCAGTGTCAGCGCGTCCATCATCTCGCCAGCATTACGCGTGGCGCTGTCCATTGCCGTCATACGCGCGCCGTGTTCACTCGCGGCCCCTTCGAGCATCGCCTGGTAGATCGTGGTCTCCAGGTAACGAGGCAACAGGCCCGCCAGCAGCGCCTCGGCCCCCGGCTCAAACAGGTAGTCGGTGGCCTCATCGTCGCCCTCGGCGCTTCCAGCGTTACCGTCCTGCTGCGACGACACCTCACCTCGATCGATGGGCAATATCTGCCGGGTGCGAACTATCTGGGTCATGGCCGATTTGAACTCCGAGTAAACCAGGTACACGGAGCCGGCGTCGCCCTCGGTAAACAAGCGGGTAGCCTCCGCTGAAACTTCACGCGCGAGCTCCAGGCTCACCCCGCCAGCTACGTTGACGTGCGCAGTCAAAACGCGGTCGCTGCGGTTCTTGAAATAGTCGTTGCCCCGCCGCCCACAAATGGTGAGGGAAGCACCTGCTCCCTGCTCAGACGCCATGAAAGCCTCTGCGGCCTTGGAAAGGTTGGTGTTGTAGGCTCCGCAAAGTCCACGGTCCGACGTGATCAGCAGCACGTGGACGGGTGCGTCGCTGCCCTCGCCCAGGAATGGGTGCGAGGAAGCCTCGACCCTGTTGGCGAGGTTGGTCAGCAGCGACTGAAGTTTTTCAGAATACGGGCGCGACGCGGCCACCTGGTCTTCCGCCCTGCGCAACTTGGCGGCCGACACCATCTTCATGGCCCGCGTTATCTGCTGGGTGCTGCGCACCGAAGAGATGCGCTTACGGATGTCTTTGAGGTTCGCCATTATAGTTGCCGGTCAGTTTTTTCCTTGTTCCTGTTCAGCAGCGCGGCGGTTCAGGCCGCGAAGACTCCCAGGAACTGCTCCAGCGCCGCGTCGAGCTTCGCCTTGAGATCGTCATCGAGTTCTTTTTTCTCGGCTATGGCCGGCAGTAACTCGCCGTGGGAGTTGTCCAGGTAACTCATCAACTCGCTCTCGTAGCGCCCCACATCCGACGGCCTGACATCACCCATCAATCCGTTGGTCGCCGCGTAAAGAATCACTACCTGTCGCTCGATGGGCATGGGCTCGTACTGTCCCTGCTTGAGCACTTCGACGAGCAGTTCGCCCTGGGCCAGCTGTTTCTGGGTGGCGACGTCAAGATCGGATCCGAACTGCGCAAAGGCAGCCATCTCGCGAAACTGGGCGAGGTCGAGACGCAGTGTCCCCGCGACTTTTTTCATCGCCTTGACCTGGGCAGCACCACCCACTCGAGAAACCGACAGGCCCACGTTCACCGCGGGGCGAACGCCTGAAAAGAACAGGTCGGACTCAAGGTATATCTGCCCGTCGGTGATCGAGATCACGTTGGTGGGAATATAAGCCGCCACGTCGCCCGCCTGGGTCTCGATGATAGGCAGGGCTGTGAGCGAACCTCCCCCCACGGAGTCATTCATCTTGGCCGCACGCTCGAGCAGGCGCGAGTGCAGGTAGAACACGTCACCCGGGTAGGCCTCGCGTCCCGGCGGCCGTCTTAGCAGCAACGATAACTGGCGATAAGCGGTGGCCTGCTTGGACAGATCGTCATAAACGATCAGGGCGTGCTGGCCGTTGTCGCGAAAGTACTCGCCCATGGCCACCCCGGCGTAAGGCGCGAGAAACTGCAACGGTGCCGCCTCCGAGGCCGTGGCCGAGACCACTATGGTGTAGTCCATCGAGCCATGTTTCTTGAGGCGGTCTACCACCTGCGCCACCGACGAACGCTTCTGGCCAATGGCAACGTATATGCAAACCACGTCGCCACCCTTCTGGTTGATGATGGTGTCTATGGCCACCGCGGTCTTGCCGGTCTGTCGGTCCCCGATGATCAGCTCACGCTGGCCACGACCGATCGGGATCATCGAATCTACCGCCTTGATGCCCGTCTGCAGCGGCTCGTTGACAGACTGGCGATCGACGATGCCGGGCGCCTTGACCTCGATGCGGCGGTTCTCGCTGCTGTCGATATCACCCAGTCCGTCGATGGGCTGGCCGAGGGCGTTGACCACCCGCCCGAGCAGGCCCTTGCCCACCGGTACCTCGGCAATACGACCGGTGCGCTTTACCTCACCGCCCTCGGAGATTTTTTCCGGGTCGCCGAACACGGCCGCGCCAACGTTGTCCTCTTCGAGGTTCAACGCCATGCCGTAAATACCACCCTCAAACTCAAGCAGTTCGCCCAGGGCGACGCGGTCGAGTCCATGTATGCGGGCGATGCCGTCGGCGCTCGAAAGCACGCGACCGGTTTCACGGATCTCAACCTCGCGGTCAAAGTTCCGTATCTCGTCCCTGATAATATCGCTGATCTCTGATGCCCTGATCTGCATCACTTCTCCCTCGGGTCGTGTTGCCCGATTTCCTTGTTGTCTTTTTCAGTCGTCATTTCTACGTTCGCTCTTCTTCCGGGATACTCGGCCAACGAGACTCAGAGGTTCCCGCCCATGCTGCGGGCCAACCTTCGCAAGCGCGTGCGCACGCTACCGTCAAATACCCGTCCCTGCACATCTACTTCGACCCCGCCCAGCAGGTCAGGATCAACCTCGAGCTCGGGCAGTACGGTGCCACCTGCCCGACCACCCGCGAGATCAGTAAAACGCTGCGCGATGGAATCGAGCTCGGCCGGCGTAAGTTCGCTGGCCGACCTGACCGCGATTCTTACGCGACCCTCGACCTCGTCCTCCATGGCTTGGTAATAACCATTTATGGCCGGCAGTTCGGCCAGCCGGTCCTTTTTCGCGAGCAACCTCACGAAACGCCCGATCGTTGAACCCTCGCCGACACCCGCCACCATGGCGACGGCAATTCGCTGTCGTTGGGCAAGGCCCATGCGGCCAGCGGCCAACGGGTCGCCATCCAGGAGGCCCAGGCCATCGGCGAGCTGGGCCAGCTCCTGCCCGGTTTCCTGCACCCGGTTTTCTTCGCCGGCCAATGAAAACAGGGCCCGGGCGTAGCGCCGTGCTGCGGCTCCCGAAATCACTGGACGCTGTTCTCCCCGGACGTCTTCTCGGCCGCCGATACTTCTTTGAGAAACTCTTCGATCAGGCGGCTGCGATCAGCGTCGCCGAGTTTGCTGGCCAGTGTTGTAGAGGCCAGCTCAGCAGCAAGCCGCGCTGCCTCGGCCCGCAACTCGGCACGCGCTGTCTCGTAGTCACTGCGCGCGGTGCGACCGGCTTCAGTAAGCATGCGCTCGGCAGCTTCGCGTGCGGCCACGAGCAACCGCTTGCCGTCGGCCTCCGCCATCGCCCTGAGCTCGGCCGTGAGTTCTTCGCGCGCCTGGTCAAGACCCGCCAATTTTTCCTTGTACTCGGCCTGAACGCGCTCGGCCTCTTCTTTTGCGCGCGCGGCGGCCGACATGGCTTCCACGAGTTCCTTGCGCCGAGAGGCGAGGAAATCGCGCAGCGGCGCCGAGGTGAAACGGTGGAACAGGAAGACGAACAGGCAGAAGTTGAATACCGAAGCGCCTAAATTGAACCAGTCGCCACTACTGAGATGATGCTCGCTGGGGTGACCGGCATCGCCGGCTGCCAGTGCAAAACCAGCACCCGCGAAAACAGCCACCAGCGTGGCGGCGGCCGATAAAACTGCGGGTCGGGCAAACCGGGCTGCGCGGGTTCCGGTCACGATTGCCCACCGAGGACGGCCTTGACCATCGCGTCTGCCATCTCTTCTGATTGTGCCTTCAAGCTGCTACGCGCTTCGTCGCGACTCTGCCAGACTTCCTTCCTGAGTGCGGCCAGGTTACTGGCGGCCTCTTCCCGGGCTTTCTCAAGAATCGCGGCCTCGTCTGCGCGCGCCTGGCCCCTGACTTCTTCGGCAGCCACTTGGGCCCGGGCCCTGCCGGCCTTGAGCTCCTGCTCGTAACGCTCGTTCATCTGCTGGGCTTCTTCGCGACCGCTCGCGGCAAGGTCCTGGTCTCCGGCCGTGCGCTGTTTGCGCTCCTCGAGCAGGCGCCCGAAAGGTTCAAACAACAGCCGGTTGAGCAGGTAAGCAAGTACAAAAAAGCTTACCAGCTGAATGATAAAGGGAGCTTGCAGTTCGAAATTCATCTATCGAACGGTCCAGTCAAAAGATCCTGTCTCAAGGTCACAGCGCAGCGGAGGAAACCACGCAGATAACCGGTTTGTAGATCAAAGCAGGCCCTTCCAGCGCCCAACGCGCCGAAGCCTCACAGCCTAGCCCTGTTTGGCTAACACCGCCCGAAGAGCTTGTCAAAACAGCTGCCGGGCAAAGACCCGCCAGGGTCAGGCGAGCAGCCGATCGGCCAGCCCGCTAAGCTCTTCTTCCGAATAGAACTCGATCTCCACGCGACCACCCCTGCCCTTGCGACGCACCCTCACGCGGGTGGAAAGCACACGCCCGAGCTGCTCCTCCAGTCCTCTTGTTTCGAGGTCCGCAGAGCTGTCCTTCGAGCCGGCATGTTCCCCATCGTCAGAGCCGCTGTCAGCCTGGGCGTCGTTGATACGGCGTACTTCTTTCTCTGTCTGCCTGACCGACAGACCCCGTTTGCACACGCTCTTTGCCGTCTTTATCTGCAAGGCAGCGGTCGGCAGGGCGAGTAACGCGCGGGCGTGCCCCTCGCTCAATTCCGAGCTCTCGAGCAGTTCTTTGACCGGCGCCGGCAAGCCGATCAAGCGCAGCGAGTTGGCAACGCTTGCACGTGACTTACCCACCCGCCTGGCGACATCCTCCTGGGTGTAGCCATACTCGTTGACCAGTCGCCGATAGGCCGAAGCCTCTTCCAAGGGCGCGAGGTCCTGCCTCTGGATGTTCTCAACGAGCGCAAGTTCGACCAGCTCGGCCTCGGAAACCTCTTCGCGCACGATGACCGGCACCTGCTTCAGACCAGCCAGTGTGGCCGCACGCAGGCGGCGTTCGCCGGCTATGACTTCGTAGCCACCCTTGCTGCGAGTAACAACCAGCGGCTGTATGATGCCGTTCTGCTTGATCGAATCCGCAAGTTCCCGCATCGGCTGCTCATCAAAGTTGCGCCGCGGCTGACCGCGGCCCGCCCAAATGCGCTCGACGTCCACGAGCCCCTGGCCCTTGGGCCAGGTTGGCAGGCCGCCAGCCCCCGGCGTTACTTCTGTCCGCGTAGAGCTTTCCGACGACGGGTCGTCGGCCTCGGCTTCATTGGCAGTGGCCGCCCCGAATATCGCGTCAAGCCCTTTGCCCAGTGCTTGTCTCCTGCTCACTGTGTCCTCCTGCCCGACTCTCCGACGAGCTTGTTTTTAATATTTTCGTCAGCAATTCTTCGCCTGCCGCGCGGTAGGCTTCGGCCCCCTTTGACGCTGGGTCGTACAACAGCACCGGCAAGCCGTGCGAAGGGCTCTCACTTATCCGGACGTTGCGCGGGATGACCGTACTCAACACCAGGCTTTGAAAATGATTCCTCACCTGCTCGGCTACCTGCCGGCTGAGCGTGGTGCGACCATCAAACATTGTCAGCAGGATGCCGTCGACCACCAGCGCTGGGTTGAAAGCGCCCCGTATGCGCTCCACCGTGTCGAGCAGACCGCTCAACCCCTCGAGTGCGTAATACTCGCACTGCAGTGGGATGAGCACCGAGTCGGCGGCCGACAGCGCGTTGACCGTAATCATCCCCAGCGAAGGCGGGCAGTCTATAAGAACGCATTCATAGCCAGACCGCACTTCCTCAAGCTTTTCGCGCAGGCGGTACTCCCTGGCCTCTTGGTTGATAAGTTCAAGCTCGGCCCCCGCCAGGCTGCGGTCAGCAGGAATAACGTCGAGTTCGGCCAGCCCGGTAGTGCACAGGGCCGATGAAGCCGGCGTATCGCTAACGAGGACGTCGTAGACCGTTACCCCACTACTGCTGCTGGCTCCGACCCCGCTTGAAGCGCTGCCCTGGGAATCAAGATCGACGAGCAGCGTACGGTGGCCGGTCAAGGCCAGCGCAGCAGCCATGTTGACGGCGGTCGTGGTTTTACCCACACCACCTTTCTGATTCGCTACCGCTACTATGCGCCCCATCGACCGCTCCCAATCATCCGTTCTTCTCCCCTTGGAATTATCACGCCAGAAGCCTGATTGCGAGCCTTCTAGGCACAATAGCGGGCTCATTCGGCGATTCAGGCGGCCTTATGCCAACCCAGGGCTGGAATTCATTCCGGCTGAGAAATGTTTCACGTGAAACATTTACCGGAACCAGAGCACCACTGAGGCCGACTTGTGAAACGATCTACCACAGACTGAGCCAGAAATTGTTTCACGTGAAACAATTTGGCGATGGTTCAGCCCTGGCCGTCGTCATTCAAGCGATAAACGAAGAGCCGACGGCCACCGGCCTGCCCGAGATCGTAATCCCGCTGCCGCTCGAATCGCAGGCCGCTTTGCCCGGGGTCGGGCTGAGCGGCTGCGCCGCCGGCCATGACCAGCAGGCGCCCCCCCTCGCGAAGCAAACCTGCCCCGGTCTCCATGAAACGATGCGGGGCCTGAAAAGCCCGCGACACCACGGCGTCAAAGCGCCGATCCCGAACCCCAGGAGATTCGACGTCCTCGTTGATCACGCTGCAGCTGGTCAGCTGGCAGCACCTCACCACCTGTTCCAAAAAGCCCGCCCGCTTGCGACGTTTCTCAACCAGAGTCACGCGAACGCCCGGCATAACCACCGCCAGGGGCACACCGGGCAAGCCCGCGCCGCTTCCGAGGTCAACAATGTCCCTGCAGCCTGAAAGGCAGCCTACCAGGGCCAGCGAATCAAGTAGCTGGGCTTCTACCGCCTGTTCTCGAGGGATAGCCGTGAGCCGCTGGACGCTGTTCCAACGGTAAAGCTCGTCAAGATAATCTATCAACCTGAGCCCGAGCTCGTCGTCCAGCGCCAGCCCCAACGAGGCTGCTCCAGCCTGCAGCCTGGAGAGCTCGCCTTTCATGCACTGCGCTTTTTGAGATGAATAGCGATGGCCGACACCGAGGCCGGTGTCAGGCCACTTACCCGGGAGACCTGCCCTAGAGAAGTAGGCCTGATACGCGCTAGTTTCTCCCGGGCCTCGGCCGACAAGCCATGAACGGCCTCATAGTCAAAATCCTCGGCCAGGGAAGTACCCTCAAGCTTTTTCATTCGCTCAACCTCTTCGCGTTGGCGGCCGAGGTAGCCATCGTAGGCAGCCTCGGTCTGCACCAGGGCTGCGAGGTCAGGCTCGACGCGGGGCAGGGCGGTCAAGCCAGCCCGTTCAACCAGGCGGCTCAGAAGCTGGTAATCCATCGCAGGCCGCCTGAGCATCTCCCAGCAACTCGTAGAGCCGGAAGGCACTGCTATCCCCGCCTCACCAAGGCCAGCTCTAAGCTCGCCGTCTGGATTTAGCCGAATTGACTTCAGCGCCGCGGTGGCCCGGCGCAAGCCGCTCTCCCTGCGCTCAAGAGAGGCCAGCCGCTTGCCACTCAGGACG
>CAUZFM010000006.1:0-49738 GCA_963579235.1 uncultured Binatia bacterium (SeqCode) | reverse complement strand
CACCCCGCCGCGACCTCCGGAAAACACAGCCCCGCTGATGATCGGCCAGGCCCTGGCCACCCGCAATGCCGACGGCAGCGTTACCCTGAGCTGGAAACGACCAGGAACAAGCGTGGACGGAACGAGACTCGACGACCTCGCCGGTTTTGAGATCGAGCGGCTGTCGGCCAACGGCGAATGGGAAGTCATATCCACGCTGCCGGTCACCGACTCCAAGCGGGTCAACCCGCGTAGCAACTGGGCGCACACCGACACGACCGCCCGACCGGGTATCCCCGATTTCAGGGTGACGCCGTTTCTCAAAGACGGGCAGAGGGGTTCGCCGCTCAAGTGTCTCAACAGATGACCACGAGCGTGGTTTTCCCGGGCCAGGGTTGCCAGAAAACCGGCATGGGGCGAGACTTCCACGACGAGTTCGAGCAGGCCCGGCTGGTCTTCGAACTGGCCTCCGACACTCTCGAGCTCGACATGCAGGCTCTGTGTTTCGAAGAGGACGACCGGCTGCAGCATACCGAGTTTCAGCAGCCCGCCATACTCACCGTCGAGTTGGCGATGCTGGAGTCACTGCGCGCCCACTTTGACCTGGCCGACAGCTGCTGGGGAGGCCACAGCCTGGGTGAGTACGCGGCGCTCGTGGCTGCCGGTGTACTGCCCACCGCCGAGGCCCTGCGCCTGTGCCGGCAACGAGGCCGACTGATGCAGGACTGCGTTGCCGCGGACAGCGGGACAACGGTTACCGGCGCCATGCTGGCCGTCACCGCCCGCGGGCTCGACCAACAGGCACTGCTCGAGCTCGTGACCGAGCTCGGCGTTGACATCGCCAACCTGAACTCGGCGCAACAGGCGGTCATCGCCGGAGAGACCAGCGCGGTGGCCGAGGCTGGCAAAAGGATAGCCGCGCACCCTGCCCTGTCGGGCGCCAGGCTGGTTGAGCTGAGGGTGTCGGCGCCGTTTCATTCCCGGCTGATGGCCCCGGTGGCCGACAGCCTGCGACCGCTGCTCGAAGATTCTGCCGACGGCTGGCAACCCGAACGCGCGGGCAGCGTGACCAGCAACCACAGCGGCGGCTTCCACGAGCCGGTCGCGGCCAGGATCGTAGACGGCCTGGCCATGCAGGTCTGCTCGCCCGTGCTCTGGAACGAGAACATGCCGCTGCTCGCCGCTGGCGCCGAGCGCGTGATCGAGATTGGCCCTGGCCGCCCGTTGCGGGGCTTCTTTCGCAGCATAGGCGTAAAGGTGCTGTCGGTGAGCACGCTGAAAATTGCACGCGAGCTGCTCTCGGACTGAAAGCCGCGACTGACTGGCCTTCCCGAATAGCCGCGACTATAGTTCGCGCGGCCGCCCCCCCCCGGCCGATGCCTTGAGATGGAATTTTTCAACCGCAGGAACGGCAGCCTCTACGCCGAAGACGTAGCCCTGTCCGAGCTGGCCGAGGCGGTAGGCACGCCCTGTTACGTGTACAGCCTGGCTGCGCTCCGAACCCAGCTGGGCGCTTGGCGCAAAGGCTTCGGCGACCACCCCCACCTCGTCTGCTACTCGGTAAAGGCCAACTCCAACCTCGCGGTACTGCGAGCGCTGGCCAACGAGGGTGCCGGCTTCGACGTCGTTTCGGGTGGTGAGCTGGCCCGCGTGCTGGCCGCCGGCGGCGAGGCGTCCCGCGTGGTGTTCTCCGGAGTAGGCAAACAGGCCTGGGAGATCCGCGCCGCCCTGGATGCCGGCATCCTGATGTTTAACGTCGAGTCGCTGGCCGAGCTCGAGCTGATAAGCCAGCTCGCCCTTGAAATGAAAACCACGGCCCCGGTGTCCCTGCGCGTCAACCCCGACGTCGACCCCCAGACCCATCCGTACATCGCCACCGGCTTGGCCGACAGCAAGTTCGGCGTAGCCGCAGACCAATGCGTGGAGCACTACCACCGGGCTGCCGAACTGGAGGGCATAGAGGTGCTGGGCATCGACTGCCACGTGGGCTCGCAACTCGTGAGCAGCTCGCCGATAGAAGAAGCCGCCACGCGTATAACCTCCCTGCTCGACCGCCTGGACAGTGCGGGGATACCAATAGGCTACGTCGACATGGGCGGCGGCCTGGGCGTGACCTACCAGGACGAGTCACCGCCGAGCCCCGACGAGTGGGCGGCCACCCTGCTGCGCGTCTTCGAGGGCCGCGGGCTCACCATCGTGGTGGAACCGGGTCGCTCCATAGCTGCCAACGCCGGTGTATTACTCACCACCGTGCTGTTTCACAAGGGCAATCACGAGAAAAACTTCGTCGTGGTAGATGCGGGCATGAACGACCTCGCCCGCCCCTCGCTTTACTCCGCGCACCACGACGTGGAGGCGGTAGAGGACGGCGAAGGCACGATCACCGCTGACGTGGTTGGTCCCATTTGTGAGAGCGGCGACTTTTTTGCGAAGGAAAGGCTGATGGCCAACGTCCAAGCAGGCGGACTGCTGGCCATCATGAGCGCCGGTGCATACGGTTTCGTAATGGCTTCAAACTACAACACCCGGCCTCGGCCGGCCGAGGTACTGGTCAACGGCGACAGCTGGGACCTCGTGCGCGAAAGAGAAACCGTGGAGTCGCTGTTCGCGGGCGAGGCCATCCCGGGCCACCTGTCGGGAGAATAGCCCACTGAGCCCCATGCAACTCGAGCTCGCCAAGATTCACGGCTGTCACAACGACTACCTGTTTGTCGACTGCACCCGGGCTTCGCTCGAAAACCCCGGCGAGCTCAGCCGCCGCCTGTCACCGCGCAGGGGAGGCATTGGCGCCGACGGACTGATCCTGGTCTGCCCTTCAGAGAAGGCTGACTTCCGCATGGAGATGTACAACGCCGACGGCAGCCGCGGCGCCATGTGCGGCAACGGCATCAGGGGGCTGGCCAAGTTCGTCTACGAACGCGGGCTGGTGGGAACTTCCAACAGCCTGCTGGTCGAAACCGACTGCGGTAACAAGGCTCTCGAGCTGCACGTGACCGACGGCAAGGTCGGATCGGTGACCGTGGACATGGGGCCGCCTGTTCTCGAGGGCAGGCAGGTACCGGTCAACGCCGACGGTGAGCAGTTTGATGTGCCGCTGCTGGTAGACGGGCGAAGCTGGACGGTCAGCTGCGTGTCGATGGGCAACCCCCACTGCGTGACCTTCGACGAGGACCCAGAAGGCCTTGACCTCGAACGCATCGGCCCGGCCTTCGACAGCCACGAGTTCTTTCCCTCGGGCGTCAACACCGAGTTTGTGCGCGTAGACAACCGCGGGCAGCTCACCATGCGGGTGTGGGAGCGGGGCTCGGGCGAAACCGCGGCCTGCGGCACCGGGGCCTGCGCCGTGGTGGTGGCCGCCCACCGTACCGGTCGCTGCGACAGCAACGCCACGGTGGTTCTTAATGGCGGACAACTGTACATAGAACTGCGCGGGGATGGCCGGGTGTTCATGACAGGCCCCGTCGAAGAGAGTTTTCGTGGCACGGTGAGCGTGCCTGGATGAATCAGGGCAAAAGGAACAACGAGCGTGTTTGAAGGAACCTGGACAGCACTGGTAACCCCCTTTAGCGACGGCGAGATCAATGCCGAGGCCCTCGCCCGGCTGGTCGACCTGCAGGCCGAGGCCGGCATCGACGGCGTCGTCCCCTGCGGGAGCACCGGCGAGTCGGCCACCATGAGCCACGACGAACACGAGCGCGTGATCAGCGCCGTCATCAAGGCCGCCGACGGCCGGCTGAAGGTGCTGGCCGGCACCGGCTCCAACTCCACCGCCGAGTCGGTAAAGCTGACGCGCTTTGCTCGCAGCGCCGGTGCGGACGGCGCGCTACTGATATCCCCTTACTACAACAAGCCCACCCAGGCCGGCCACGTGGTTCACTACCGCACGGTGGCCGAGGCCGCCGACCTGCCGCTGGTGGTCTACAACATCCCCGGCAGAACGGGCGTCAACCTGCTGCCCGAGACCCTGGCCGAGCTGGCAGCGATACCTGGCATCGTGGCGCTCAAGGACGCCGCCGGGTCCATGGACCAGGCCATGCGAACAATGCAGCTGGCCGGCGACGACCTGACGGTGCTCTCGGGTGACGACTCGCTCACCCTGCCGCTGATGGCCCTGGGTGCCGGCGGGGTCATAGCGGTGGTCTCCAACCTGCTGCCCGCGCGCATGAAGGCGCTGGTGGACGCGGCTGCCGCGGGGCAGATGGAGAACGCGCGCAACATCCACCGCGAGCTTCTCCCCCTCATGCAGGCAATGTCGCTGGAGACCAACCCCATACCGGTCAAGACAGCCATGCAGCTTGCCGGCCGTTGCTCGGCCGAGATGCGACTGCCACTTACACCCATGACGGGCGAAAACAGCTCGGCGCTCGAAGCCGTCATGCGCGGCTACGAACTGTTGCGGGGATAAAGGTGAAAGGATAATGGGCAAGCTGGTAGACATAACGGTGTGCGGAGCCGGCGGACGTATGGGCCGACGGATAATAGCGCTGGCCGAAGAGAACGGGCTGCGGGTAACGGGCGCGCTGGAGGCACCGGGCCACCCGGCCCTGGGCCAGGACGCTGGCCTCGCGGCCGGGGTCGCGGCCAGCGGCGTCACCATCGGCGATGACCTGAAGGCCTCGTGGACCAAGGGGGCGGTGATAGTCGATTTCAGTTCGCCCGCCGCCACGCTGGCCCAGCTCGAGTTCGCGGCCGGCAACGGCGCGCCAGTAGTTGTGGGCACGACCGGGCTCGATCCGGAACAGCGAGCCCGCGCCGAAGAGCTCGCCGCACGCACAGCTACCGTAATGGCATCGAACATGAGCGTGGGCATCACTGTGCTCGACAGCCTCGTCGAGCAAGCGGTCAAGGCTCTCGGGAGCGGTTTTGATTGCGAAGTCCTGGAGCTGCACCACCGCCTCAAAAAGGACGCCCCCAGCGGGACTGCGCTGTCGCTGGCCGCCACCGCTGCCGCCGCCCGAGGGCTGGAGCTGCCGGCCTCCCTGGCAACGGCCAGGGAAGGCATGATCGGCGAAAGGCCGGACGACGAAATAGGCGTGGTCGCACTTCGCGGCGGCGACGCGGTGGGCGATCACACCGTCATGCTCGTGGGAACGGGCGAAAGACTCGAACTTACGCACAGGGCCGCGTCGCGTGACTGCCTGGCTGGCGGCGCGCTCAGGGCGGCGCTGTGGGTAGCCGGACGGCAGCCGGGCCTGTACGGAATGCGGCAGGTCTGCGGGCTTGAGCCGGCTTGAGGCCGGGCGCGGACCGTCGGCCGGCCCCTCCGGAAACCCTGAATAACCCGCCCGGCACCCGAACAGCCGATTTGCAGGCTGTGTCGATTCACGATAAACCCTGCCCTTGGCTGTAACTGCTGGTAAACACGGAGATTTCAAGGGCCTCCCCTCACAGACCACCGTAGAGCCCCAGCGATTTTCACCGCTCTACAGCCGCGTGCGTTAATGGAACACCGGGTCTACATCGCCATCGGCAGCAACCTCGGCGACCGAGAAGACCACATTTCACGGGCACTGTCCGCCATCGCCGAGCTGCCCGACACCAGGATTACCGGCCGCAGCTCCCTGTACGAGACCGAACCCCACGGCCGCACCCGCAACTGGTTTCTTAACGCGGTGGTCGAAATCATAACTGGCTTTGAGGCCAAGGACCTGCTCAAGGAACTGCTCGCCATCGAAACCGCCGTGGGTCGCAGGCGCGGGGTAAAAACCAAGGCCACTAAGAACCAGGACGTGTCGCGCGAGATCGACCTCGATATACTCCTCTTCGATGCCGTTGTAATGAAGACGCGGAAGCTGACGATCCCCCACCGGGAACTCACCGCCCGGCGTTTCGTGCTGCTCCCACTGGCCGAACTGGCCCCCGGACTGAGGCACCCGGTAAGCGAGGCGACGATCTCTTCGCTGCTGGTCGCTGCAGAAGATGACAAGAAAGTAGTTCTTTACCGGCCGCCGAATACGGCCCGACGCTAGCGGAGCGAGCATGAAAATTTTTATCGACAGTGCCGACATCGGCGAGATTCGCGAGGCCATGTCCTGGGGAATAGTTGACGGCGCCACCACCAACCCGAGCCTTGCGGCCAAGACCGGCCGCCCGGTAGAAGAATCGCTGGTAGAAATCTGCGAACTCGTCAACGGACCGGTAAGCGCCGAGGTCATCGCGACCGACGCCGAGGGCATGATCGCCGAGGGCCGCAAGTTGGCAGCCATGCACGAGCACGTGGTCGTCAAGTGCCCCATGACCGCCGATGGGCTGGTGGCCACGCGCTGCCTGTCCGAAGAAGGTACACGGGTAAACGTCACCCTTATCTTTCAGCCCGCCCAGGCTCTGCTGGCGGCCAAGGCCGGCGCGGCCTACGTGAGCCCCTTCGTGGGACGACTGGACGACATAGGCGAAGACGGCATGGCCATGGTCGCCTCGATCGTCGAGATCTTCTCCAACTTTGATTTTGCCACCGAGGTCCTGGTCGCGTCCGTGAGGGGAAGCTTTCACGCGGTGGAAGCCGCGCGCATGGGCGCCGACGTGGCGACCTGCCCCGGGGCGATCATACGGCAGATGATGAAACACCCGCTGACCGATCTCGGCCTGGAGCGCTTCCTGGCCGACCACCGCAAGCTCACCGGCTGAGCAGAAAACTCTCCGTCTAACGCTGGCTTTCGCCGCTTTCGCGAAGCAATTCCATCCGGGTCCCCGCGGCCCCCAGCTCCAGCCGACCAACGGCCACGGCAATGGAGAACTTCACGCTCTCGGACGGGTCGGCCGAAGCCTCCCTGAGAAGCTTGAGAACAACAGCGTACTCGGCCAGCACCTCGTCAAAAAGCTTCAGTGACCCCCGATCGGGCCACCTGCGGCGACTTATTTCTGCGAATTGCTGCGCTCTTTCGAGCGGGTAATCAAAACGCTCTATCTCGCCGGTGTGCAGCCTGCTGCCATAGCCGGCCTGCACCATGTCGCGGCCGTCGGCCGCCAGCCCTTCGAGCAAGTCCAGGTGGGTCTCCACCAGTTCCGGGTAGCGGGTCCAGTAGCAGGACGCCACCGTCGCCAGCAACAGCAGCAGGACCACGTAAGCCCCCGTTCGCCTTTTTGCTGCCCCCGACACAGTGCCTGATACTAGCCATAATCGCTCGATTTCTCCATGAAAAGTCCTTGACCCCGTCCGGGAGTGGGCTTACCCTCTAGGTGATAAAGCCCGCGATAGCATCACTTGTGAGCGGGAGTGGACCACCTTGAAAGAGCTGCCCAAAGTCTACTTCGAACAACTACTCGAAAGCGCCCCTGACATCGTCATCGCGGTGGACAAGCAGGGCACGATAATCTTTTACAACGACGGCGCCGCCCAGACGCTCGGATACGAAGCCAGCGAAGTAATGGGCGAGCACGTGGCCATGCTCTACCCCGACTCAGAGCACTCGCACGCGGTCATGGACGCCATGCGTTCGGACGACCACGGTGGTGTCGGACTGGTGAGAAACTTCGAGACGATGTTCGTCGACAGCAGCAGCCATAAGGTGCCCGTGGCGATATCTGGCTCGATCATTTACGACGGACGTCAGCGCGAACGCGGCAGCATAGGTTTTGCAAAGGACATCTCGGCCCTCATTCACAACGAGCAGCTGCACACCCTGGCCGAACTGGCGGTAAGCCTCGCCCACGAAATAAACACGCCGCTGGAAACAGTCGTAAACCAGTCGGCCTTGCTCGACCGCTACCTGCACGACAAGGCGCAGGAGGACGACTACAAGGCCGAGCATGAACGGGTCACATCCATCAACCGCGCACTGAGGAGAATCCAGTCGATAGTAGAGCGCGTGGGCGAGATGGCCGCCAGCGGGCAGTACGGCACCACCGAGTACCTGCCCGGTCGAACCATGACCGACCTTGGCATGCGGGAGGAGGCTCCCTCCATCAACGGTCGCGCGGGCAAGAACAGGCTGAGGGGGCGGCACATACTGGTGGTGGACGACGACGAAGAGCTGGTCCTTTCGATGGCCGACCTGCTCGAAGCCGAGGGCTGCCACGTGCTCACTGCCAGCTCCGGGCTCGATGCGCTCAAGCAGGTCGGCAAAGAAAAAATCGATCTCGTGCTCAGCGACGTGGTAATGCCCGACATGGACGGCTACGACTTGCTGCAGGAACTCAACACCAGCCACAGCGACCTGCCGGTGGTGCTCATGACCGCCTATTACTACGACAAGGATCACGTCCTCAAGCGGTCTCGGGCGGCCGGTCTGAAAGACGTGATCTTTAAGAAGCCGATAGACCCCAACCGTCTCGTCGAGCTCATCGACGCCCGTGTTCGCGCTTAAACGCCGCCGGGGGTAAACCTGTCGCCGCGATGGCGATACGTATAAACCGCGTTTATACCCGTGCCGGGGATGATGGACTGACCTCGCTGGTCGGTGGCGACCGGGTTTCAAAGAACCACCCGCGGGTGGACGCCTACGGCGAAGTAGACGAGCTCAACAGCGTACTCGGCCTGGTTCGCTCGTCGCTGGACACCACGGGAAAAAACGGTTCGGGCATGTCCCCAGCAGACAACGCCAGCTTGCAGTCGCTGCTCGGGCGGCTACAGCAGGAGCTGTTCGACCTCGGCTCCGAACTGGCGACGCCGCCCTCGAGCTCGCGACCCGGCTCCAAAAGCATGGGCGACGAGCACATCGCGTGGCTCGAGCAGCAAATGGATGAGCTGCAGGAAGACCTCGAGGAACTGAAATCCTTCGTACTGCCCGGGGGAGGCGAAACCGGGGCGCGACTGCACTTGGCGCGCACCGTCTGCCGAAGGGCCGAGCGCAAGGTAATCGGCCTGGCCGACAACGACACCCTGCCCGCTGGCCCGGTGCGCTACCTCAACCGCTTGAGCGACCTGCTCTTCGTCATGTCGCGCTGGGCGGCCAGGAAATCCGGCATCGAGGAAACGCTGTGGCAACACGGCCTCGAAGACAGCCGCAAGGAAGACTGAGGCAGCATGAAAGAGGGGCTCTACTTCAAGCAACTAGCGATCGGCCCCATGGCCAACTACGTCTACCTCATAGGCGACCAGGCCGAGCGCAAAGCGGTGGTGGTTGATCCCGCGTGGGACATAGACGCCATACTCGCCCAGCTCGACGAGGACGACATGGAACTGGTCGGCGCTTTGGCGACCCACTACCACCCCGACCACATCGGCGGCGACATGATGGGCCACAGTATCGAGGGCCTCGACAAGCTGCTGGAAAAACGGCCGGTGAAGATTTATATCCACAAGGCCGAGGCGCCTTACGTGGCCCAGACCACCGGGCTTGAGAGCAGCGACTACGTGGCGGTTGATGGCGAGACCACCCTCGACGTGGGAAAGATTCCTGTTCGTTTTCTGCACACTCCCGGCCATACGCCGGGCTCGCAGTGCTTCCTCGTGGACGGCAACGTCGTATCGGGGGACACGCTTTTCATCGGTGCCTGCGGGCGGGTGGACCTGCCCGGAAGTAACCCTGAAGACCTCTACTACAGCCTCAAGCAGAAGCTGTCGGCCCTGCCCGACGACACCGTCGTTTACCCCGGCCACAACTACGCGACAGACAGCAGCTCGACCATAGGCGCCGAGAAAAAGTCCAATGTTTTCATGCGCTTTGAAAACCTGCAGCAGTTCCTCTCGATGATGGGCGTAGCCGGCTGAGCGGCCGATTCTGCTGGGTATTCGGGGCCTGGCCCGGAAGCTGTTAGCGACAGCTGAATCTCTGGTTCTTTTCTCACGTACCCCCCCGATAGCTCCACTACCTCGGTCTAAAACGTGGTAAAAAACCGTGTTCAAAGATCCGTCTTAACCCTTGACATCGCCGGGTCGAGACCATAATCACGTCTTCTGTAAGCGGCGAAAGCGTGGCTTACAACAACGAAAAAGCCAAGGAGAAACCAACTGTTATGAAATCCATAAAAGTACTCTTACTCGCCACACTATTCACGCTGACGGCCGTCTTCGGTTCGGGCCTGCTCGCGTCAGAGGCCGATGCGGCCATGACCAAGGACGAGGCCAAGTGCCGCAGCACGATCTTCAAGGCAACGTCCAAGTACCAGGCCGGTGCGTGGAAGGCCGTGGCCGGATGTCACAAGGGCAAGCTCAAGGGCAAGGTCGGTGCCGGCGTTGACTGCAACGACCCCATACAAGCCGACACCAAGGGCAAGCTGGGCAAGGCTGCTTCCAAGATCCGCGATTCGCTGGGTGGAGCCAAGGACAAGTGCGCTGACAAGACAAGCGGAAACCCGCTCTCCAACGTACTGGCAGCCTACGGCCGCTGCCCCTCGCCCGGTGAAGTCACCGACGACGGCGGCGCCACAGACGGCATAGACGATTTTTCTGAACTGGCCGACTGCCTGATCGCGGTCTCGGACAGTCTCATCGGCCTCACGGCCAGCGAGGTCATGGGTGACCCGGATCACGCCTCGCTCAGCAAGGACCTGGCGAAGTGCCAGGGCACGATCGGAAAAAGCACGGCCAAGTTGATGGCAACCATCGGCAAGGAACGAGGCAAGTGCCAGGCCGGAGCCGACAAGGCCGGCGGCAACATAGCCTGGACCTGCGGCTCTTTTGACGGCAAGGGTAAGATCGCCAGCACCGGTCAGAAGTTCAAGGACGGCATAACCAAGGCTTGCCTGGGCGACGAGGATACCCTCGACGCGCTAGATTCCTGCGGCGACACCCCCGCCCAGCTGCAGGCTTGCCTCGTGGACACCATCGCCGCCAAAGTGGGCAACGGCATGACAGCCATGCTCTTCGAGCTTCCCGGCGTTTGCCCCAGCGGAGTACAGGTGACCACCTTGGCCGGCTTTGGCCAGCAGCGCACGTCCACCGAGCTCAGCCTCGGCTGGACCGGGCTTGCCCACGGCGTCGACATACTCGACGGCTGGGAAGGCGAAGCCAACCTGGCCTGCGACGCGGACTGCGACAACTGCGCGGTGACAATACTGCCGGTAGACAAGACCATGGGGAACTGCCGCTGCGCCAACGACCCCACCATAAGCTGCGACGAGCCTTTCGGTGTCCAGGACCTAGACGACTGTGGCTCGGGCAACGCGTGCATCTGTCGTTTCGGACCACCCCTTGCCCTGTCCAGTGCCGGAGTACCGGTGTGCGTACTGACCCAGATTGCCGAGGAGCTCACCGGCAGCGCCGACGCCGGCACGGCCCTGGCCAGCACCACGATACAGGGCGAGAGCAGCGTGTACACGGGCATCACCGTAACCCAGCCGTGTCCCACCTGCGACGGGGGCGCCTGCAACGGAGGACCGCGCGATGGCCTGGCCTGCTCGGTAGACGCCCTACACCCGACCTTCGGCAACAGCAGCTTTGACTGCCTCCCGGACCCGGGCACGCGCATCCCGGGCACCGTAAAGACGATACTCAACACCACCACGGAGAATTCCTCCCTGGGCTTCGACCTTAGCTGTGACCCGCCGATCGCGACCACTGCCTGCGCCTGCGCGGTGTGCAGCGGGGACAGCACGGTGGCGTGTAATTCAGACGCCGAGTGCGCAGCCGTGGCCTCCGGTGTCTGCGACAGCAACGGTGGTGGCGCAGCGCGCTTTCCCAATGCCTGCAGCGACGGTGTGTGCAGTGACTCGGGCGACGGCGAACACGGTGTGTGCAACGCGAGCCCGAGCAGCCAGTTCTGCGACGGCGAGCTGCGCGCCAACGGCGACGGTTACATACCCTGCTCCACCGACGCTGACTGCGACGCCCTTGACCCGGAGTGCGACGGCGGTAACTGTGGAAACTGCAGCGCCGGTGCCCTCCGATCCTGCTTCCTCGATCCCATCACTGCCTCGGGTGACCCTGGGCTCAACAGTTCGAGCCTGGTTGCAACCTGGTGCACGCCTCCCACCAGCAACGCGGCGGTCAACAACGCCGGCGGCTCACCCGGACCGGGCCGCCTGGACGTGCGTTTCGATTTCACCGGGTACTGTCCCGACGGGATCACCGAGTTTGAGACACCGGGCGGATCTAACTGCCCCTGACTGGCGGATCGACAGCGACCCGACTCGATACATGGCCCCCGCGGTGGTTACTCCACCGCGGGGGTTCGTCTTTGCGTCAAGGAGATACCGGGACTGCCAGGCGGCCAATTCAAAAAAAAAACCTTTACGACCACTTTCCCCACCCTGTTGGGGGGGTTTTGCCGTTGACACCACCCCCGCTAATAGACTAGGTTCGCGCAGTGCCTTTGTTTCCGGGAACACCCTCCCTCAGAGAAGATTCAGGAATCCGGCGCTCACACTACGACAACCCTTCCCGGTAATGGGAAATTAACAGAGAGGAGAGAGAATCCATGACGAGCAAATGGACAGGAGTAGCTGCAGCGGCAATCGCAACGCTGGTACTGGCGTTGGGCGTACCCACAGCGGATGCACAGTTGACCAAGGACGGGGCTAAGTGCCGAAGCACTATCGGCAAGAGTGTAACCAAGTACGTGGCTACCGCGTGGAAAACCGTCGGCGGCTGCCACAAGAGCCGAGACAAGGGCAAAGTGGGTGCGGGCACCGACTGTAACGACCTCGCCGTGGCCGACGCCGCCAAGGGAAAGCTCGCCAAGGCGGCCGCCAAACTCCGCAGTGCCGTTGGCGGTGCAAAGGACAAGTGCAACCCTCAAGGACCCTTCCCCCCGCTCCCCAACGTACTGGCAGAATTCGGGCGTTGCCCCGCCCCCGGTGAAACCACCGACGACGGCGGTGCCACCGATGGCATCGACAGCTATTCCGAACTCTCGAATTGCCTCATAGCCCTGGCCGACGCCACGGTTGAGATGGCGTCAAAAGAGATCAACGGCCTGCCGGCCAATCCTACCGGATTGTCCAAGGACCAGCTAAAATGCCGGGGAGCCATCGTCAAGAACGCGGGCAAGCTCGTCGCAACCGTTGGCAAGGAACGCAGCAAGTGCCAGGCGGGCACCGACAAGTCGCTGGGGCCCATTTCCTGGGTCTGCGGCAGCGCCGACCCCAAGGGCAAGATCGCCAGTACGGCCAGCAAGACCAAGGCCGCTATAGCCAAGGCCTGCGTTCTCTCCAAGGCCGAACTGAACGCGATCGATTCCTGTGGTGACACCCTTGCCCAGTTACAGGCCTGCGTGGCTGACGACGTGGCCCTTACCAACGGCGGCGGCACGGTGGCCATGGCCTTTGAGCTGCCCGGCAACTGTCCGGCCGGCTTCCCCGTGCTGTTCAACGCCGGCTACGGCGCCCAGCTCACCAACTCCGAGCTGGATTCGGGATTCAACGGTGGCGCCCACGACGTGGACATCGTTGACGCCTTCCAGAGCGCAGTGCTGACCGCCTGCGACTCGGACTGCGACAACTGCGTGGTCACCGAGGACCCGACACCGGGCTTCTGCCGTTGCGATAACGACATAACCGTCACCTGCGACGAGCCCTTCGCGGCCGACGTCGATGATTGCGGCGGCGACACCTGCAACTGCTTCTTCGGCCCACCGCTGGCGCTGTCGAGCTCGGGCACCCCGGTCTGCGTGATCAACGAGATCACCGGTCCACTGGACTGCAACTGCAACGGTATCACCGGCGAGTGCACGGGCAACTGCGAGATCGGGCTGACTTCGCGCCTGCACTCGGGCATAGGCCAGACAAAGCCCTGCCCGACCTGTGAGGCTGGCCTGTGCAGCGGCGGGCCGCGTGATGGCCTGGCCTGCACTGTGGACGCCACTCACCCCGACTTCGGAGATGGTGCCATAGAGTGCCCCCCCGAACCGGGCAGTAAGATCAGCGACCTGGCGATAGCGCTCAACCTGACCCACGGAGTGGCCAGTAAGCCGTTTGGCACGCAGTGCGACGCACCGCTGGCGAGCCTTACTTGCGCCTGCGCGGTTTGCAGCGGCGATTCCACGGTTCCTTGTAACTCAGACGCCGAGTGCGCAGCCGTGGGCGCCGGTGTCTGCGACAGCAATGGTGGTGGCGCAGCGCGCTTTCCCAATGCCTGCAGCGACGGCATTTGCGGAGTTGACCCGGACGACCCCAGTGGCCAGGAAGGGATCTGCACCGGTGGAAGCGACACGGTTACTTTCTGCGACGGTCACCTGAGGCAGAGCGGCAGGGGTCTTATTCCCTGCTCCAGCGATGCTGACTGCGACGCCCTTGACCCGGAGTGCGACGGCGGCGACTGCGGGAGCTGCACGTTGGTTCAGGGTCGTGACTGCTACCTCGATCCTATCGAGGCAGCGGGTGCCCCGAGCCCCTACGGCGGCGACATGGGAGCCATATTCTGTGTGCCGCCTACCGCCAGCCCGGCCGTAAACAACGCCGGTGGTCTTCCGGGGGCCGGCAGGGTTACCATCAACTTCGACTACCACGGAGTGTGCGACGACGGCTTGACCGCCTTCGAAGCGCCGGGTGGATCGAACTGCCCGTAGCGCCAGGCTCTATTGAGCGTCAGCCCCCCGAACGGGGCTGAACGAACGACGCCCCCGCAGTGGACCAACCCGCTGCGGGGGTTTTTATTTACCAGCGTTTTCCGGGCCGCTCCCCGGGTGCGCAAGAGCGTACCCGACCGCCCCAGCTGCGATCAGATGCGGGCGATGTCGCCGGCGGTGAACAGGTGGGTCAGCCAGGCGTTGGTGAGCTTCTCGAGCACGCCGTTGGCACGCAGGCGATCGTTGAGGTTGGCAAAATCAACCCGGTCGAGTCGCTGGTCCTGGTTGAAGCAGGAGAACACCGGCGGCAACTCCTCACCGGTGTCGGGGTCAATGTGTTTCTGCAGGCACTGGGCGCAGATCTCTTTCATCATGCACTGCATGGTCGAGTTGATAGACCCCAACGCCAACAGGTCCGGCGACAGGAACTTCGCGTGGCTGCCACGCACCGCCTGCGCCACGGCTGACATCATGCGATCCGAGCCGATGGCTATAAGCCTGGAAGCCTCGGCAACATCTATGAGCGGCTCGCCCATCTCGCCCGTGGCGTAAGCTTCTAGAGCCTGCAATACGTTGCCCACCGTGCTGCGGTCCTGGTCGCGGCGGGGCTTGATGGGGTCGCCCTGGTCGACCGACCACACCACCACGTCGGCGGCAGCCTCGATGTCGTCCTCGTGGTAAACGTCGGCGGGGCTCTTGTAGGCCGCAAAGTAGATGACCTTGTTGCCGCGCTCGCGCATGGCCCGGCCGATTGAAAACTGTACGGCGTTGCCAAGGCCACCGCCGAAAAGGATCACCGTCTCGCCCGTGGGTATCTCGGTGGGCGCGCCGGTGGGGCCCATGAGCACCAGCGGGGTGCCCGGCTCCCAGGTGGCACACAGGCGCGAGCTGCCGCCCATCTCGAGCACTATGGTCGAGAGCAGGCCCTGTTCTCGGTCGACCCAGGCCCCCGTAAGCGCCATGCCCTCGGCCGCAAGCGTGGTGCCGTTGACCTGGGTGGCAAGCGTCTCGTAGTTCTGCAGGCGATAAAACTGTCCGGGCTTAAAGTGCCGGGTGGCAAAAGGTGCCTTGACCACGATCTCGACGATATTGGACGTGAGCCTGATGACTTCGTGCACGCGTGGCATCAGTCCTTCTTCGAGCCGAGCGGCCATGGTGTCCCACTCGCTCTCGCGGGCGGGTTGGTCGGCGGCATCGAGTCCGGCTATCTCGTCGGCAAAAAGATCCACTATCTGCGGGTAACCGTCGCGGGCCGAGGCCATGGCCTTGACCACGTTGCCAGCGTAGTCGGGATGGTTGTCGCCGAAGTAAGAAACCAGCCGCTGCGGGCCACCGTTGGCGCCGGACGTATGCGAGGTGAACACCCCGGGCTTGCCCTCGAGCGGCTCGTCAACCACCGGGTGGGGGGGCGGCCCGTCCTGGCCAGCACCGTTCTGGCCGGCACCGTTCTGGCTGGCGCTATCCTTCTCCATCCGAAAGCGCTTGAAGAACCTGCCGCGTTCATCCATCTCAAAACTGCCCGGATGCTCGCGCTCGTAAATCACGTTGGGCGAGGTGCCGGCAGCGACAAACAGGGCGCGGGCCGGTAGCTTCACGGTCTCTCCCGTGCCGGCCCAACGACCGTCAACCTGCGCCTGCTGTTCAAACAACAGCCCGTCGAGGGCGCCGTACTCGTCCTGCAGCGCCTCGGTGGGGCTGAGCGTCTCGGCGTACCAGATCCCTTCTTCCAGCGCCTTGCTCACTTCTTCGTGGTTGAGCCTGTAGGCCGGCGAATCGACCAGCCCCTTGCGGTAGGCCATCGTCACGCCGCCCCAGGATCTGAGCAGCGGCACGAAGTCGGGCAGCTCGCCGGCAGCCTCCGCACGGGATCTCTCAGCACGGATTGCGCGGCCGTGCTCAAGAAACTCGTCGAGTATGGCCGGTTCTTCGTCACCAAAGTACAACGCGCGCACGGTTTCCTCACCGTTCTCTTCGACAAGCGTCTCGTAGCGGTCCAGCGTCTTCTCTACCTGCACCGGGTAGTAGGCCATGACCTCGGTACTGGTGTCTATTGCTGTCAGGCCTCCACCCACCACCACCGCGGGAAGCCTTACCTGCAGGTTGGTCATCGATGATTTCTTCTGGGCACCGGTCAGCTGCAGCCCCATCAGGAAGTCAGACGCCTTGCGCACGCCCCTGATAAGGTTGTTCTTCATCTTGAGCACCGTCGGCTTGCCCGCGCCGGTGGCTATGGCGACGTGGTCGAAGCCCAGCTCCCAGGCGTCTTCAATCATCAGGGTACCGCCAAAACGCACCCCGCCGTAAGCCCTGAACCTGGGCTGCCGCGACAGGCACACACGCATGACCTGGAGAAAGTTCTTGTCCCAGCGCACGGTGATACCGTACTCGGCCACGCCGCCGAAACCCATGAGCGGGCGTTCGTCGAGCTCCTCGTAGAGTTCCGAAAAATTGGCTATCGGTTCCGGCTCTGGACCACCCAGACCCTCGGGCAAGGGTTCGAGCTTGAGGCCGTCAATACCCACCACGCCGAAGCCCTCCGACAGCAGGTAGTGGGCAAGGGTGTAACCGGCGGGCCCGAGCCCCACCACGAGCACGTTGCGCCCGTTGTAAGGCTTGGTCTGTGCGCAGCGACGGTTGATGGGGTTCCACCTGCTCAGGAGGCTGTAGACCTCGAAGCCCCAGGGAAGGTCGAGCACGTCGGTGAGCACGCGGGTTTCGATCTGGGGAATGTTGACCGGATCAAACTTCTGATAAATGCAGCCCTTCATGCAATCGTTGCATATGCGGTGGCCGGTGCCCGGCACCATGGGGTTGTCGATCATGATCAACGCCAGGGCCGCGATGCTGTCGCCCTCGGCCTGGCAGGCATGCATTTCCGAGATTTTTTCGTCCAGCGGGCAACCGCCGAGCTCTATGCCAAGCGGGTTGCTCGACAGGCTACCGTCCTTGCCGAACACGCCCTTGCTGCAGGAGTCCTTGTCGCGGGTGTGGCAAAGGATGCAGTAGTCGACTTCGGACATGACCTGCTTGCGATCATAGCGATGGTCGGTGAGTTCAAAGCCGTCGCGACGACGCAAGCTTTCGGTGGGGCCTTCCATGAGCCACGGCCGCTCGGGGTCCGGGTGCTCGAGCTCCACGAGCTGGTTGAAGTCGATTTTCTCAGGGGTCTTGAAGCTGGCCCAGCCCGAGGTCAGCGATTGCTGATCGCCCTGGCTGGAGCGAACGCGACACCATAGGGCCGCATCGCCGAGGAACTTATCGGCCAGCGCTTCACCCTCGGCCCCCTCCGACGACCAGGCGTCCAGCGCGTTGACCACGCCAAGCGCCGGAGAGTCACCCGGATCGGCCAGCAGGTCACAGACGAGGGCGGAAAAAACGAGCTCGGCGTCGGCCGGGGTGGCCCCCGCCCCTGACGCGAGATCGAGCACGACCTGGTCAAAAGCGTCGGCGTCGAAGCCCTGCAAATCATCGTCGGTGATTTTCTTTACGCGCTTGCCGAGAAACTGCTTCTTGAACTGCCACAGCGGGCCCAGCGCCTTGACGCCATCGGCCAGCTCGCCAACGGCCGCTTCTATGCCGAAAAACTGCGCAACGAAGGTCGACTGCTTGCCGGCCATCTCCACCAGCAGGTTGCTCTCGTCTACGGCCGAAATTTCGGTGCCAGAGCGGTACTGCTCAAAACGGGCCGAGAGCTCGGCGTCGGCCGCCGCCAGCCAGGAGTAGAAGCCCTCGCTCAGTTCGGCCAGGCGGACCGGGTCGAAGAGGTCCTGGAAAGAGAATCCGTGGATCTTGAGATGCAGCATATAAGTGTAAGTCGATCCGTAAGGGGTATGCCTTTCAGGGTATACGGGGGATGTCAGCGGCAGCGGGACGGTACCACCCGCTCTTTCTAAGGGCAACAGCAAACAGCGGCCCCAGCCGTGTCCCGGCGCGCGATTTGCCCCGGCCGGTGGAGACCGTTAGTTTTCTCGATTCGTCGGTACCCGGCCCGGGGCGGCGCGACAAGACTAGGCGGAGCAGGCAAAGCATGGCAGTAAAAACCGAGGCCTGGGTACTACACGCAGGCGAAAAAGGCAGCAGCCCGGTGAGCACCGAGTTGGTACGCGAAACTTTTGAATTCGACGATCCCGGCCCGCAGGAAGCCCTGGTGGAGCCGCTTATCGGTTGCATGGAAGGCAATATGGGACACGCCATCGAGCGGCGGCCGATAGACATCTGCCTGGCCCGTGGCGAAGACCGCGTGGTCATAGGCAACGCCGGCGTGGTGCGCGTGGGCAAGGTTGGAGACGAGGTCAGCACCGTCAAGGAAGGCGACACCGCCATTCTCTTCTGCAACGGCAAGGCCGATGCCCACGGCTACCCCGAGAGAATCTTTGCCTACGACGCCGAGGGCACCGTCGGCATGCTCGCGAAACAAAGCCGCTTTGGCCAGTCGCAGCTCATCCCCCTGCCCAGCAACACGAAGTACTCGCTGGAGCAGTGGGCCGCGTTCTCGCTGCGCTACATAACGGCGTGGTCCAACTGGGAACTGGCCTATGGCACCCTGCGCTTGCTCCTCAACGAAACCGACCTGCCCAGGCCGCGGGTGTGGGGCTGGGGTGGCGGCGTCACCATGGGCGAGCTCGGGCTGGCAAAACACGCCGGCTGCGATGTCACCCAGGTGGCTTCCACCGACGACCGCCTGGCCATGATAGAGGCCCAGGGTATTCGCCCGGTCGACCGTCGCGAGTTCAAGGACCTGTATTTTGACAAGTCACGGTTTCGCAAGGACGAGGACTACACCAAGGCTTACACCGCGGCCGAGAAGACCTTTCTCGCCAAGGTGCGCGACATTACCGACGGCAACATGGTGAACATCTTCATCGACTTCGTCGGCGCGCCGGTATTCAGGGCCACGCTCAAGGCCCTGGCGCGTGAGGGCGTGGTGACCACGGCGGGCTGGAAAGAGGGCATGATGATTGAGCTGGTGCGAGCCAGCGAGTGCATCGCCCGCCACCAGCACGTGCACACGCACTACGCGCGTTACAGCCAGGGCGTGGCGGCCGTGGCATTTGCCGAAGAGCACGGCTGGCTACCGCCAGCCGACGAACACGTTTACGGCTGGGACGAAGTTCCCGCCCTCTTCAAGGACTACAACGCGGGCAACACGGGATGGTTCCCGGTCTACCGTATCAACGACTGAAAAACCCCGGGCTGAAACCCACGGAGCAAGCGAGGAAAAAATGGCGATTTCAAAAGTAGCAGTACTGGGTGGCGGGCAGATGGGTGCCGGCATAGCCGAGGCCATGGCCTCGCGTGGCGTAGAGGTCGTGCTCGTCAAGGCGACCCCGGGTCCGTCGGACGCGGCCAGGGCCGGGATCGAGAAGGGGCTGGCCAGGCTCGTCGGCAAGGGCAAGCTCGAGCAGGCAGACGCCGACGCGGTATTGGCGCGCATAAGCTTTACCGACGACCTGTCGCAGGCCGCCGATGCCGACCTGCTCATCGAGTCCATTGTCGAAGACCTCGAGATTAAAAGAACTCGCTTCGCCGAGGCGGACGGCATCCTCAAAGAGGGGGCCATACTCGCGAGCAACACATCGACCCTGTCGATCTCCGACATGCAGGACGCGGTGTCGAGAAAAGACAGGTTCATCGGCCTGCATTTCTTCAACCCGGCCACGATGATGAAGCTTGTCGAGGTAGTAGGCACCGACTCCACCGACGCCGCCGTGCTCGACGAGGTCGTGGCTTTTGTCGAACAGATCGGCAAGACACCGGTGCGAGTGAAGGACGCCACCGGCTTTATCGTCAACCGACTGCTCACCCCTTACATGGTCGACGCCATCCGTTGCCTGGAAGCGGGACTGGCCGACATCGCCGGCATAGACACGGCCATGCAGCTGGGAGCCAACCACCCCATGGGCCCGCTCGCGCTGGCCGACTACATAGGGCTGGACATCGTCTGCGCCATGGCCGAAAACCTGCACGAGACTTTCGGCGAACCCACGATGGCACCCACCCCGTTGCTCAAACGCCTGGTCGAAGAAGGCAAGCTGGGGCGCAAGTCGAAGCTCGGCTTTTACGACTACTCCGAGCGTCCACCGGTGCCCAACCCCGACCTCCCCTGAAAAGGCAGGCAGCCTTTTTGACACACCCCGGGCGGGGGAATAGCGTCACTGTATTCCAACGCGAGGAGCCCCCACACATGGCCCAGCCTGCAACAGTAAGCACGACCGATACCCTGGACACCAACCTCCCGACCTTCGACATCCTGAGCCCAGTGAGCGGCCAGGTTGTCGGCAACCTGCCGCAGATGGGCCGCGGGCAGGTAGAAGCCGTGGTCGCGCGCTGCCGCGAGGCCCAGGCGGTCTGGGCGGCACTGAGCTTCAGCCAGCGTGCAAGGATGCTGCGCGACTACCGCGACCTGCTCGTCTCCCGCAAGGAAGAGATCGCCGACGTGGTCATCTCGGAAACCGGCAAGACGCGGGTAGACATATTTGCCACCGAGCTTTTCTATATCTGTGATGGCATAGGCTACTGGGGTCGCAACGCGGCCCGCCTACTGGCCGACCGTCAGGTTTCGACCCACCTGCTCAAGACAAAAAAGGCGATCTCGACCTACAAGCCCCGCGGCGTCATCGGCATGATCACGCCGTGGAACTTTCCGCTGACGCTGACCATTGGCGAGGCCATCCCCGCGTTGATGGCAGGTAACGGCGTGGTCATAAAGCCCGCGTCGGCAACACCGCTCTGCGCCGAACTGTGCTGCCGACTGGCCGACGAAGCGGGACTGCCCGAGGGCCTGCTGGCCACCGTCACCGGGCGGGGTGGCACCGGCGATACCCTCATTGATTTTGTCGACATGGTGTCGTTCACCGGCAGCGTGGAGACCGGCCGCAAGGTACAGATCCGCTGCGCCGAGCAACTTAAGCCCACGACCATGGAGCTGGGCGGCAAGGACCCGGCCATCGTGTGCGCCGACGCTAACCTTGACCGGGCTGCCAACGGCTGCGTGTGGGGCAGCATGGTCAATCTCGGCCAGGTCTGCATGTCTATAGAGAGGGTCTACGCCCACGAGGACATATACGACGAGTTCGTCGACAAGGTAGTCAACGTTGTAGGCCAGATACGCCAGGGGCAGGGCGAAGATGCCGACGTGGGGTCAATAATACACCCGCCCCAACGCGACATCGTCGAAGACCAGCTGGACAAAGCCCGCACCGCCGGCGCCACCGTGCTCGCTGGCGGAGCCCGGCCCGAGATGGAAGGCTGCTGGTACCAGCCCACGGTACTGGTCGACGTCAACCACGACATGGAGATCATGCAGGAAGAAACCTTCGGGCCGGTGATCGCGATACAGAAGGTAAAAGACGACGCCGAGGCCATCCGCCTGGCCAACGATTCGCGCTTTGGTCTTTCAGCCTCGGTCTGGTCGCGCGACAAGGAAGGGGCCACCAACATAGCGCGCAGGATAGAAGCCGGCGCGGTATGCGTGAACGACCACATGATCCACATGCTCATACCCGAAGTGCCCATGGGCGGCATCAAGGAATCGGGCATAGGCCGGCGCAACGGCGAAGAAGGCATACGCAAGTTCTGCAGTCAGCAGACCATCGTCATCGATCGCTTCGGTACTAACAAAGAACCCATCTGGTACCCGGCACCCAAGGTGCTGGCCGGCGTCCTGCGCAAGGTTCTCAACCTGCTGTACCGGTCGAGCTGGAAGAACAAGCTGGCTTCCTGAGCTGCGGCTCCTTTCGTCCTGGCCGGCTGGTCGCCTTCAGGCCCGGTCGTAGTCTGCCGTTGCCTCACCCGGCCCGGCAGCGACATCGAACAAGCCACGCGCCAGCTCCACCATCTCGGCCACGCCTATACCCCCGGGCGGAACAGCGTCACGCCAACGGGCGGGTATAGCGTCGACACCCAGGAAGGCACCCGAGGCGGCGCCCGCCATCGCGGCTATCGAGGTCACCGAACCTCCCAGTGACATAGCCCGGCATACCGTGTCGGTGTAGCTGTCGCTGTGCTCTGCAAAACACCAGGTGGCGGTAACCACCGACCCCAGTGCCGAAGAATTGTTGCCGAGCGTCTCGATCACCTTCGCGTCGCCGCGCGAATGCCCAACCATGGCCGCCGCGGCCTTCAAGCGAGACGCGAACTCCCTCGTCCGGGTCTCGCCCGCCAGGGTCTCGAGCAGTCCAGCGCCCGACAAGGGCTCGCCGGAAGCCAGTAGGGCCAGCGCCACCGTCATCGCGTGAAGCACGGCTCCCTCTCCGGACAACAAGTGCTGATGGGTAAGCCCGGCGGCCTCCTCGGCCAGCCAGCGCAAGGTCTCGGCGTCGTCGGACAGCAGCAGGCCGACCGGCGCCGACCTCAGCGCAGCGCCGTTGCCAAATGATTCCCTGCCACCAACCGAATGCCCCGCTTCATTCCAGTGCACACCATCGCGCAGTCTGCGCAGGGCCGCGTCGCTGCCCTGTCCCCAACTCTGCTTCGGATCCCAGGCGGCCAACATCCTCAGGGCGAGGTCCTCACCGTCAAAATCCGGGGCCACGACCAGCGAGGCGGCCACGGCCGCAGTCGACAGCGCTGCGGGTCCCGGGGCGCCCGGCGTGAGCTTGGCCAGGCCCGCTACCCCACCGAAACGCGGAGCTATAGCCTCCCGGCTCAGGCCTTCAACTCGTGCGCCCATGGCCTCGCCAACAAGCATGCCGACCAGGCATCCCTCGAACGAACTTTCACTTAAATCAGTCAACAGCAGCGCTTCCCATTGCCAGTAACTGTTTCTTTTGCAATAAACGCAGGGCGAATGAAAAGGCTACTCATAACCGGGATCTCGGGCGGGCAGGGCCGGCTGCTCGCCAAGAGGCTGTCAGAGGGCTGGCAGATCACCGGCGTGGACCGCGTCCCATGGGAGGGCGCACCCGAATACGTTGACGTAAAAACTCTCGACCTGCGCAAGAAAAAGTTCGAAGACGTGCTGCGCAAGAACCGCCCGGACGCCGTGGTGCACCTTGCCTTTGTGCGTCATTTTCGCGGCAGCAACAAACTACGCCACGAGGTCAACGTCGCTGGGACGCGCCGCTTACTCAACTCCTGCGCCCGCTACGGGGTCAAGCAGGTGGTCGTACTCTCAAGCGCCTACGTCTACGGCGCGTTGCCTGAAAACCCCATGTACATGGACGAGGACAGCCCTCTCAACGTGGCGCGCAATTTCCCCGACATCCGCGACCTCGCCGAGGTGGAAGGCCTGGTCTCGAGTTTCCTGTGGAGATACCCGGAGATCTCCACGTCGATCCTGCGGCCGGTAAACACGCTGGGCTACTACGTGCACAGTTCCATCGGCAGCTACCTAGGATTGGACATCGTGCCGACAGTGACCGGCTTCAACCCCATGCTGCAATTCATACACGAAGAAGACGTGTGCGAGGCGCTCGCGCTAGCCATAGAAAAACAGCTACGTGGCGTATTCAACGTCGCCGGGCCGGGCGCGGTACCCCTGAAAACTGCGATACACGAAATCGAACGGCGGCGCATATCGGTACCGGAACCGCTGGCCCATCTCATCATCCGCGAGCTTTTTCGCTTCCGCGTCTATGACTTCCCGCCCGCGGCCATGGACTTCATAAAATACCCGTGTACCGTTGACGGCAGCCGTTTCGTAAAAGCCACGGGTTTCAAACCCTTGTTTTCACTCAGAGACATATTCGCGAGCGTGGCCTGATGTTATATCTCAACAAGGTGGCCGAACTGGCAGCCAGCGCCATACAGTCAGGGATGTCGCTTTCTTCGTCCTCGTTTCCCGGCTTGCCGTTCGCCGACTTGTCCCGCGAGCTGTCCGACAAGATCGACCAGCTGCCCATTGAGCTCAACGAGTACGGTTACGATCCCTGGGGATTCAACCCCGATGTGCTCAAGACCTCGATGATGACGGCTGCCATTCTCTACCGCCATTATTTCAGAGTCGTTTCCGTCGGCCTGGACAGGCTGCCACCCCGTCGCATGATGCTGGTGGGAAACCACGCCGGGCAGATCGCCTTCGACGGCGCGATGGTGGCCACGGCGATGCTGCTCGAGGCTTCGCCACCGCGGCTGTCCCGCGGCATGGGCGAGTACTGGCTGGCAACCCTGCCCTGGCTCAACGTCCTGATGGACCGCATGGGCCACTCCATCGGCACGCCGTCGACCTGCGCCGAGATGCTCAACAGGGACGAGTGCGTGCTGGTGTTTCCCGAGGGGGTTCGCGGCATGAACAAGGTCTACGCCGACGCCTACCAGCTGCAGGACTTCGGTCTCGGCTTCATGCGGCTGGCGCTGGAGACCAACACCCCGATAGTGCCGTTCGCCGTGGTCGGCTCCGAAGAGCAGGCCCCGGGCATCGCCAACCTCGAATCGGTGGCCGCCATGCTCAACATGCCGGCCTTTCCGATCACGCTGACCTGGCCGCTACTGGGGCCGCTGGGGATGGTACCGCTGCCGGTGCGCTACCACATAGAGTTCGGGCAAGCCATGCACTTCGAAGGCGACCACAACGACGAGGACGACGCCATCAGCCGCAAGGTGGAAGAAGTGAAGGACTCGATCCAGTCCATGCTCAGGCGTGGACTGGCCGAGCGCACGAGCATCTTTCTGTGAGCGATGGGGGCCGCAAACGAATCTTCGTTATGGGCGGCGGCGCGGCCCTCGGTGCCCACCAGGCCGGAGCACTGCAGTACCTCGACGAGCAGGGCATCAAGCCCGACGTTCTCATCGCCAGCTCCATCGGCGTGGTGAACTCCTGCGTGTACGCCTCGGTCGGAGCGCAGGGAATGGTGCAGGCCTGGAAAGAATTCCAGGCCTTCCCGCGAATGTTCTACCCGACCCTGCGCGACAACCCTTTTACCGGGCTGGCGCTGTCGTCGATCGAAAGACTGGCGTCGGGCATAGAAGAGTTCATCGATTTTCCCGGCCTGATGGACAGCAGCATCGATCTCGAGTTCATACTGCTCAACCTCTCGACCGGCCGCGGCGAGATGTGGTCGAAACGCCACTGCCAGGACTGGCGCGAACTTCGGACCCTGTCGCGGGCGGGCTACTCCATCCCCCCGCTCTTTCCACCGGTGGAGTTCCAGGGCCAGCAATTCGTCGACGGCGGCCTGGCGTGGAACGTACCCCTGGGTTACGCCATTGAACTGGAAGCCACCGAGATCTACGTGCTGGCCCCGGTGAGCAGCACTCTCCCCTACCTGCCGCCGGTGGCTGGACGGGTAGCTTACCTGCGCCGCTTGGCCGACGTCTTGTTCAGGACCATCGGCAACGTGGGGCGAATTCACACGAGCCTCGACGGCGGATTTTTTCACGGCGTGCCGGTGACGGTCATAGAGCCGGGCGAAGAATTCAGCGGAGCGGGGCTGCGCCTGCTCTTCCATTCCAGCCCGGAAAAAGCCGAGCGGCTGCTCGCGGCCGGCTACCGGGACGCCAAGCGGGCGGTCAACCGCCCGGCCGTAGAAGAACCCGTCGGTCGTCTGCACGCCGTCTGAGCGGCAAGCTGCGCCCGCTCTCCCCCCCGACCGGGGCAGGCCTGCCGTCTAGAAAAGCTGAAATTCGACCCTGCGGGCTCTCTTTCACTGGAAAAAGTGGTTGCCGGAGCCCTGTTTCACCAGTTACCTTAGTATGTGGAGACCGTGCGAGCGGCCCCCACCTCTTATGACAAAGCTGGCTCCCAGGATAGCTCTCGTGACGCTGGCCACCGCAGCCCTCCTTCCTCTTGCGCTGCCCGGCAGTTCAGCTGCGCTCAGCAACCACGAAAACAGCTGCCGGGATCTCGTTGCCACTACCGCCCGGCGATCGGCCAGGCTGCTGGTCAAGGCACGCGGAAATTGCGTGCGCGGCAAAGCCTCGGGCAAATTTGCGCCTGCAGTCGACTGTCTTCTCGACCCCGCCCCCTCTGGGCCTGGCACCGGCAACGCCCGCGTGGACAAGAAGCTCGGCAGGGCCATCGATTATCGCGGAAAACTTGACCAGCGCTGCAAGTCCGACGTCACTGCCGCTGCCATAGGCGTTGGCGGACTGTGCGCGGCCGTGGCCACGCTGCGGGGCAGCGACAACCGAACCACCGAGGCTGAGTGGCAGGCCCTGGACGCCTGCGCGGCGGACCTGGGCAAGACCATTGGCGACAACCTCGCGGCGACCATCAACAAACCTGCCGCCGGCACACTTGGAGCCGAGGAAGCAGCCTGCCGCGGGGAGCTGGCGCTGAGGCTTCGCAAGTCGCTCGGACGGGGACTGGGCCTGACGGGCAAATGTTTTTCGGCCCTGGGCAAGGATCCTGCTGCCGGACTCAACTGTTACGCCGTGACCGGCTGGCCGGGAACGACTGCCAGCACGGGCGACACCAAGCTGGACTCCAGGATGACAAGGCCCTCACTGACCCTGTTCCGGGATATAAACGACTTCTGTTCGGGTGATGTCAGCGCCATGGGCTTCGGCCTGGTTCTCGTCGACCCCACCGGCGGCACCTTTACCAGCAGTGATCTTTTTCACTCCATCAACGACCAGCTCGCGCAGGCCCTCGCCAGCGCGGCTTCGGCTGTATTTCCGGGTGGACCCGAGTGCGGAGACAGTGTGGTCGACCCGGACGAACAATGCGACGACGGCAATCGCCTGAGCTGTGACGGCTGCGACCGCAACTGTACACTGCCTGCCTGTAGCAACGGTGCCGCCTGTGCTCCCGAAACCTGCGACGACGGCAACACCGTGGCCAGCGACGGCTGCAGTGCTGCCTGCATAACCGAGAGCTGCGGCGACGGCGTGGTACAGGCCGGGCTCGACGAGACCTGCGACGACGGCAATACAGTGGACTGCGACGGCTGCGACAGTACCTGCAGGCCAAGCGGCTGCGGCAGCGGCGCGATCTGCGCTCCCGAAACCTGCGACGACGGTAACACTGTGGCCAGCGACGGCTGCTCGGATACCTGTATTACCGAGTTTTGCGGCGACAGCATCATCCAGGTCGACCTACTCGAACAGTGTGACAACGGCGCCGGCAACTCCGACGTAAACGCGGATGCCTGTCGTTCAGATTGCCGCGATCCCTGGTGCGGCGACGGAGTGACTGACCCCGCTTCGGGCGAAACCTGCGACGCGGCCAACGCCAACAGCGATCTGCTCCCCAACAGCTGTCGCACCAACTGTCTCGTTGCTTCCTGCGGCGACGGCGTGACCGACAGCGGTGAAACCTGCGACGACGGCAACAGCGCCAACCTGGACTCCTGCCTCAACAGTTGCCTGCCGGCTACCTGCGGCGACGGGTTTCTATGCAGCGACGTCTCCTGCACCCACGGTCCCGGCAGCGGGCCCGAGCATTGCGACGATGGTGACGCCAACAACGACAACGCCTGCTCTAACACCTGTAGTATAAACAGCGTGAGCACCACCAGCACCACCTCGAGCACGACCACCACGACCACCTCTTCGACCACGACCACCACGACCACCTCTTCGACCACGACCACCACGCTCTGAGCGAGCGGGGCTTGGCGTGAGTTGCCGGTGCGGCTACCATCGCCCCATGCAGCTGCGCCAGCTCCCAGCTATACCACCCGGACTCCTCATGGTCGCGCTTATTGCTACGACGACCGCGCTGGCCTCGATAACACTGCTCGCCACGACCTCCGGACACGCCCAGGCGCACATGGGCTCTGTGAGCTACTCCACGGTGGTGGCGCGAGCAGACCTCGTTGACTACCGCTTACGTTTTGCTGCCCACCTGCTGCCCGGCCTTGAGGCCGTGAAGCCAGAGAACCCCAGCAGGCAGGAAGTACTCGCGGTCGAGAAGCTGTTGGATCACTGGTTTGAACGGCAGCTGCTCGTCGAAGTACCCGCCGGCAGCTGCAGCCCCACCATCTCGGACATAATCGGCCCCGACCTGCAGGCCGACATCGAGATCATGGTCCGCTACTCCTGCCCGGGGCCCAGCGATTCCTTCTCGGTGGACTTCCATCTCTTTGACGACCTGCTGCCGGGCTACCGCAACATGGTCTCGCTCAATTCGCTCTCGGGCGAAAACCACAGCTGGGTCTTCGACCGCCACAACAGCCGCCTGTCTCTGGGGCCAAGCTTCAGTAGTCCTGCCGGACGTGGCGAATCCACGTCTGAAAATTCGGGTTTCTGGCGATTCTCCCTGCTCGGATTAGAACACATACTCGAAGGCTACGACCACTTGCTGTTCCTGCTCGCGCTGCTCATACCCGGTGGCACGCTGGCTCGCCTGGCCGGTATCGTGACCTCGTTTACCATCGCCCACAGCATCACCCTGGCACTGGCCACCCTGGGCGCGGTCGTGCTGCCGCCGGTCGTCGTTGAGATCGCCATCGCGGCGAGCATCGTCTACGTGGCTGCCGAAAACATCTGGCGCGGACCCGGCGGCCACCGCTGGCTGGTGACCTTCGTGTTCGGGCTGCTGCACGGCTTCGGTTTTGCCGGCGTACTCAAGCAGGCAGGCATAGCCAACGGCGCTTTTCTGACGCCGTTGCTGGGCTTCAACCTGGGCGTTGAAGCGGGGCAGCTCGCTGTAATCGCCGTACTGCTTCCCCTGCTGGCACTGTTGAGCAGGCACAGCCGGCTACCGCTGCGCACGGCGCTTTCATGGTTCGCGCTCGCGGCGGGCAGCGCATGGCTGCTTGAGCGAAGCGCGGCCCTGTTCGCCTGAAGAGCGGACCGTGGAGGCCGGTGCTACTGGCTTAGGACGACTTTTTCGGCAAAACTATGCGGCTATGCCAGCACTCATGGACACACTGGACCCTCTGAGAGTACGCGCCGCGGTATTCGATCTCGGCGGCGTACTCATCAACATGGGCGGCCCCGCCGGCCCCAAGGCCTTCGGCAGCCGCACCGGCCTGGACAAGGAGACCTGGGATCGCCTGCGACTCGAAATATTCGGCGACAACGAGGGCCCGTGGGCACGGCTCGAGCGCGCGGAAATGAGCTGGAGCGACTTCAACTCTGAACTGAGACGGCGCATAGAAGAAGAAGGCGGTCACGTCACCGTTGAGCAGGCCGACGCGGTCCTGGGTGACCCCCGCCCGCTGGGAGACGAGTCGGCCGTGCGGCGGCCCATGATAGAGGCTGTAAGGCGGCTGGCGGCCAGCATGCCGGTGGCCCTGCTCACCAACAACGTGACCGAGTGGCGACAGCAGTGGCAGAGCCTTCCATCGCTGGCCGGCCTGTTCAACGTGATCATCGACTCCAGCGAGGTCGGCACCCGCAAACCCGAACAGCGCATATACGAACTCACGCGCGAGCGACTGGCCGTGGACCACGAGGCCATCCTCTTCGTGGACGACCTGGGCATCAACCTCAAGGCCGCTCGCTCGCTGGGCTGGCAGACGGTGTTATATACGTCCACCGAAGAAGTCGTGGCCATACTCGACCAGGTAGCGACCAACGCGGCAACGGCTGGCGACTGAAGGTCAGGCCGCTTCCAATCGCGCCCCGACCGCAAGACCCAGGCCATCGGCCAGCTCGGCGGCCGCGGCCTTACGTACGCTAGCGGTACCCAGGCGAGTAAAGCGCAACGCCCCGTCCGCACAGGCCACCGTCATTCCCTCGTCGTCGATGGCCAGCACCGTGGCCGCCGCTGCGCTTTCGGCCTCCACCTTGCGCGAGCCGTAAAGCCGCAGTGTTTCGCCGTGCCACAGGCAGTGCGCCCCTGGAGATGGATCGCAGCCCCTGACGAGATCGTGAAGACCGTCGCGGGGCCTGTCGAAATCAACACCCGCGTGCTCGTCCCGGCACAGCGGGTCGTAACTGGCCAGGGATTCGTCCTGGACCCTGGGCTCGGCTTCGCCCGCCAACAACAGCTCCACCGACTCAAGGGTCGCCGCCACCCCGGTTTCGAACACCGTCGAGTAGTAGTAGGAGCCCGAGGTGTCGTCGGGGCCGATGATGAGTTCCTTTTCGAGATACACCGGCCCCGCGTCGAGACCGGCGTCGGGCCGAAACAGCGCCAGGCCACCGTGGGTTTCGCCACCGATGATCTGCCAGTTGATGGCAGAGCCCCCGCGGTAGGCCGGTAGAAGCGAGGGATGAAAACACAGCGATGCCAGGCGCGGGGCGTCGAGCACATCCACCGGAATTATCTGCGTCACGAAGGCGAGCACTGCGATGTCCACCGTGTCGGCGCGCAGGGCCGCGGCCGCGTCGGCGTCGCGATAGCTCCGCCTCTGCACGGTTTCCAGTCCCGCAGCCAGCGCGGCCTCCTTGAGCGGGTCCAGGGCCCTTCCCTCCCGATCGGGGGGCAAAGACACCGCGCTTATCTCGTGCCCCGCGGCGAGCAACCCAGCCAGCACGTCTCGGCCGAATGCCGCCTGTCCAAGTAAAAGTATACGCGCCATCTCCTGTTCCCCTGCCGGCCAACGCTTGCCCGCGCCGGGACTGTTGCCAGTTGGCGAGCCCGAGGCAAGTGGGCGCGCTGTCGCCAGCGGCCGGAGACTCGACCGCTGGCGGTGCCGACTTGTATCCTAACGCGCTGCGTGGTAATTCTCCCGGATTCCATCGTCGGAACGGTTGCCCTGCGTGACCGCTTTGACCGCAGTGGGCTGGGCGGTTTTCGCCTAATAGACCGGCTCGAACTGCAGGCAATCAGGAGGAGATAAACAGTGAAGATTCTGGTGACCGCCAAGCGCGTCCCGGACCCGGAGACCTCGATTAAGGTCAACGCGGACGGAACGGGAATAGAAGAGGCGGGTATCAAGTGGGTGGTAAACCCCTTTGACGAAATAGCCATTGAGCAGGCCTTGCAGATCAAGGAAGCCCAGGGTGAAGCCGAGGTCGTGATCGTTTCGGTCGGTAGCAGCGACAGCCAGGAGCAGTTGCGCACGGGGCTGGCCATGGGCGCCGACAGGGCCATCCTGGTGAGCGCCGACAACCCCGACCCCACGGGCGTGTCGCGCATACTCGAAAAAATTGTCGAGAAAGAAAGCCCCGATCTCGTGATCATGGGCAAGCAGGCCATCGACGACGATTCCAACGAGGTCGGACAGATGCTCGCGCAGAGACTGGGTTGGCCGCAGGCTACCTTTATCTCTGAGCTCGAGCTTGCCGACGGCGGCGGCAGCGCGACCTGCGTGCGCGAAATAGACGGTGGACTCGAGACCCTGTCGTTTCCGCTGCCCGCGGTGATAACCGCCGACCTGCGCTTGAACGAGCCGCGTTACGCATCGCTGCCCGGAATCATGAAAGCGCGCAAGAAGCCCATGGAAGAAATAGACGCCGCTTCGCTGGGTATTGAACTCGGCAGGTTGTGCACCATCGTGGGCGTCGAGCCTCCCCCCGAAAGGGCGGCAGGCCGCGTAGTTGAAAACGTAGACGAACTGATCGCCGCCCTGCAGAGCGAAGCCAAGGTCCTCTAAGCGGATCCCCGGACAAGGAGAATTCAAGTGGGTAACGTACTTATTTATGGAGAGCACGCTGGCGGAAACATCCCCAAGGCCACCGCCGTTGCAGTGAGTGCCGCGCAGCAGATCGCTGCCGCGAGCGGCGGTGACACGATACTGGCCCTGCTGGGTAACGATCTCGGTGGCCTCAAGGATGCGGCTGCGCAACTGGGCGCAACAAAGGTCGTGTACGTAGAAAGCGCCGACCTCGAGCACGAGACAGCCGACATCAGGACCCTGACCATGAAAGCCGTGGCCGAGGCCACCGGCTCTGACACCGTGGTGTTTGCCGCGACGACCGCGGGCAAGGACATCGCCCCGCGCCTGGCGGCGGCCACCGAGGCTGGGATCGCCAGCGACCTGACCGGCGTCAACGACGACGGCACTTTCATCCGTCCCATGTACGCGGGCAACGTGTTTGCCACCGTCAAGCTGGAGTCGGACTTCAAGGTGGTATCGGTAAGAACCACTGCTTTCGAGCCCTTGGAGGGCGCGGCGGCATCGGCCAGCGAGGACCTCTCGCTGAGCATAGAAAAGCCCGGCAACGCGGTAGAGTTCGTAAAGCTCGACGCCACGGTGTCGGACCGCCCGGTCCTGACCGAGGCCGAGCGCGTCGTGGCCGGTGGCCGCGGACTTAAGTCCGGAGAGAACTTCACCACGGTGCTCGAGCCCCTGGTCGACGCGCTGGGCGCAGCCATGGGCGCCAGCCGTGCCGCGGTGGACGCGGGCTACGTGCCCAACGACCTGCAGGTGGGCCAGACCGGCAAGGTCATCGCGCCCACGCTCTACATAGGCGTGGGCATCTCGGGCGCCATCCAGCACCTCGCGGGCATGAAAGACTCGAAGGTCATAGTGGCCATCAACAAGGACGCGGAGGCCCCGATCTTCAGTGTCGCCGACTTCGGCCTGGTGGCCGATCTCTTCGAGGCCGTGCCCGAGTTGACTGAGAAGGTTAAGTCACTGGCCTGATACCAGGCCTGCCGTCCCGGCCACTGATGACCGTTGCTTACGATTAAGCGGCGGCGGCCAACAGTTACTGCGGGGGGCCGGCGGTCAGGCCGGGGATGCCTCGATGGCGTCGGCCACTATCTCGAGCACGTCGCGGGCCTGCACCGTCTCCTCAAGCCCCTTCCCCTTGATGCCATCGTCGAGCATGGTCATGCAGTAGGGACAGGCCGAGGCTATCACGTCCGGCTTTGTCTCGAGCAGCTGCTCGACCCTGAGCGTGTTCACGCGCTGCGTGGGGTCTTCTTCTATCCACATGCGGCCGCCACCGGCACCACAGCACATGCCCACGCTACGGTTGCGCTCGGCCTCGGCCAGGATCACTCCCGGTATGGCCGCGAGTATCTCGCGCGGGGCGTCGTAGATCTCGTTGTAGCGGCCCAGGTAGCACGAATCGTGGTAGACGATGGTCTGGGCTGCCTCGCGGCTTATGCGCACGCTGCCGTCCTTGATCAGGCCGGCCACCAGCTCGGATGCGTGCAGCACCTCGAAGTCGCCACCGAACTGCGGAAACTCGTTGCGTATGGTGTTAAAGCAGTGCGGGCAGTTGGTGATCACCTTCTTGACGTTGAACCCTGCCAGCACGTCGACCGCGGCCTGGGCCATGGTCTGGTACAGGTACTCGTTGCCCAGGCGGCGCGCCGTGTCGCCGTTGCAGGGTTCATCGCGCCCCAGTATGGCGTAGCTCACGCCCGCGGCGTCGAGTATGCGAGCCACGGCCTGGGTGATTTTCTTGGCGCGGTCATCGAACGAGCCCGCGCAACCCACGTAGAACAGGTACTCGGCATCGGGCTTGTCGGCCAGGTGGGGAATGCCCAGGCCCTCGGCCCAGTCGGCTTTCTTGTCGGCGCCTATGCCCCAGGGGTTGCCCTGGGTCTCCAGGCCCTTGAAGGTGCGCGTTAACTCGGCGGGAAAACGCGCTTCTTCCTGCACCAGGTGACGGCGCATATCGACGATCTTGTCCACGAACTCTATGTGCACCGGGCAGGCATCTTCGCAGGCCCGGCAGGTAGTACACGACCAGAGGACCTCGTCGCTGATGCAGTTGTCGCCCACTATCTTCTCGTCGTAATTCTCGTCGAGTATCGACTCGGGCTTCTCGTAGAGGTAATCGCGCAGGTCGAGCAGCATCTGCCGCGGAGCCAGTGGCTTGTTGCTGGCCGTGGCCGGACACACCGACGAGCAGCGGCCGCACTCGGTACAGGTGTACATGTCGAGCACCTGCTTCCAGTCGAAGTGAGCCATCTGCGAGGTGCCGTAAATCTCGGCGGTCTCGAGATCCTGCTTCGACAGCGCACCCACCGGGTCGAGCTTGCTCATGAAAACATTGGGAATAGCCGTTATGACATGAAAGTGCTTCGAGAGCGGCAGCATGTTGAGGAAGGTGAGCACGATCAGGTTATGTATCCACCAGGCCGCGTTGCTCACGGTCTCGGCTGCCGACGGACCACCCTGGGCCAGCAGCCCCGACAGCAGGTTCGCAACAGGTTGCCAGGCCCTCTCGGCCTCGATCTCTGCGTGCCCCTTGAGGAACACCAGGCGGCCGGCGTCGTAGACCAGCCCGGTCATGGTTATGCCGGCTATGAAGCAGAGAATCAGTATGGCCTCCCAGTGAGAAGATCCGGCGATTTTTTCCTCGGCAGGCTTGAAACCGTACAGGCGCTGCGGGTGGGTAATGAGCCAGCGCGAGAGCAGGCCGAGCGCGGTCACGCAGACGATGACCTCGGTGAGGTCGCGCAGCAGCATGTAGGGGCCGCCCAGCTGGTCGACCGCAAGTAGCGGCAGGTTGGCCTCGGGCGCCCAGCCGCGCAGGAACATGGTTGCCACCTGCCCGCCCAGTATGAGAAAGCCCCAGAAGACCAAGGCGTGCATGACACCGGCGGGCTGCTCGCCGCGGAAAAACTTGAGTTGCCCGATGGCATATACAAGCGTGTGCTTTATGCGCTCGGGAATACGGTCGACGCGGGCAAAAGGCGTGGGCTGAGCCTTGAGCAGCGGCTCAAAGCGCCGGTACATCTGCCAGGCAAAGAGCCCAGCGAAACCAATAAGAACCAATGTCCAGATAATCGAACTTGCCATCGTTCCCCCTCGGGTGCAGCGGTGGATAAGAAGAAGGCCTAAGATAGGACAGTACGCAGATGAAGTATAGCTTTAAGCCCCTGTTCTGCGCAATGGCCCTGCTGTGGACGTCCTTCGCCCTCGCGGGATGCAGCCACGACAGCAGCCCGGTGGTGGTTCTGCACACGGCGTCGGGCGATATCTCTATACGCGTAGAAATAGCGACCACCCCGGAGCAGTTGCGGCGCGGGCTTATGTGGCGCAGCGAAATGGCTGACGACGAAGGCATGCTTTTCGTGTTTGCCGAAGAAAAACCACGCAGTTTCTGGATGAAAAATACCCCCCTGTCCCTCGACATCATGTTTATTGACTCGAGCGGCAAGCTGGTTTCAATAGCCCGTGACACCCGGGCCTACTCCGAACACAGCATCGCGTCGGGGGCCCCGGCCCGCTTCGTGCTCGAGGCCGTGGCCGGTTTCTGCAGCAGGCACGGGCTGCGCGTGGGCGACCGGGCTACACTTCCCCCCGGCCTTCCTGGCGGCCCCGGGCGGGGTCCGTCCACCCAACCTTGAATTTTGCCCGCCCAAGCAGTATCAATCTTGTTTTTCGGGGCTTCCGGTACCCCATTGGGGCCGTACCGAGCCTACGACGCCGAAGCATTTAAGCGAAGCGTTTACGCGAAGAACCAGGAGAGCGGAGAACAGGATGGCACTGGACCGGGTGTTAAACGAGCTTGAGCGTCGTAACGCTGCTGCCGAAGCGGGCGGCGGCGAACTGCGTATAAAGAAACGTCACGACAAGGGGCAGCTTACCGCCAGGGAGCGCATTGAACTGCTGTTCGACGTGGGCAGCTTCGTCGAACTCGACCGGCTGCGAACCCATCGCTGCGACGAATTCGGCATGGGCGACAACAAGGTACCCGGTGACGGCGTGATTACCGGCTTCGGCACGGTCGAGGGCCGCACCGTGTTCTGCTACTCCCAGGACTTCACCGTGCTCGGCGGCAGCCTCAGCCACACGGTGGCCGAGAAGATCTGCAAGATCATGGAGATGGCCACCACCGCAGGCGCACCCATAGTGGGCATCAACGACTCGGGCGGCGCGCGCATCCAGGAGGGAGTGGAGAGCCTCGGTGGTTACTCGGACATATTCTACCGAAACACGATGGCCTCGGGCGTCGTGCCGCAGATATCTCTGGTCATGGGCCCCTGCGCGGGCGGCGCGTCGTACTCGCCGGCACTGACCGACTTCATAATGATGGTCGACAAGACCAGCTACATGTTCATCACCGGCCCGGAGGTAATCAAGTCGGTCACCCGCGAAGAGGTCAGCCAGGAAGATCTCGGCGGAGCCATGGCCCACAACAGCCGCAGCGGCGTGGCCCATTTCGTGTCGCCCAACGACCAGGCCTGCATAGCCGAGCTCAGGCGACTGCTGTCCTTCCTGCCGTCAAACAACGTCGACGACCCACCGCTGGCCGACACTGGCGACCCCCAGGACCGGCTAACGCCCGAGCTTGAAAATCTCATTCCAGAGAACCCCAACAAGCCCTACGACATGCAGACCCTTATAGCTGCCGTGAGCGACCGCGGCAGCTTCATGGAAGCCCACGCCCATTTTGCCCTCAACGCCATAACCGGCTTTGCGCGTATAGGTGGACGGCCGCTGGGTATAGTGGCCAACCAGCCCATGCATCTGGCCGGCTGCCTCGACATCGACGCGTCGAACAAGATCTCGCGCTTCGTCAGGTTCTGCGACTGCTTCAACCTGCCGGTCGTCACCTTTGAGGACGTGCCGGGCTACCTGCCGGGGACGTCGCAGGAATGGGGAGGCATCATCCGCCACGGGGCCAAAATCGTTTACGCTTACGCCGAGGCCACCGTGCCCAAGATCACGGTCATAACCCGCAAGGCTTACGGTGGCGCCTACGCCGTCATGGGGGCCAAGCACGTTGGCGCCGACCTCAACCTCGCCTTCCCCACCGCGCAGATCGCGGTGATGGGAGCCGACGGTGCGGTCAACATAATCTTCCGCAAGGAGATCAAGGAAGCCGACAAGCCCGAGGAGCGCCGCAAGGAACTGGTCGAAGACTACGGCAACAAGATAGCCACGCCGTTCCGGGCCGCCGAACTGGGTTACATAGACGAGATAATCTCGCCCACCGACCTCAGGGTGCGCATAGCCCAGGGCCTGGCCATGCTGGCCAACAAGAAAGGCAGCAGACCCGCGCGCAAGCACGGTAACATTCCCCTGTGAGCATGGACGCTAGCGCAGTATCAGGGCCGAACATGGCCGTGCTCGGCATAAGCATGGTATTCCTGGCACTGCTGTTGTTGATAATCGTCATCGGCATCATGGACAAGGTCCTCGCCCGGCTCGGAGGCAAAACGGCCGGGCCTGCTACGACAGCCGGCCTTGCCAGCGACGACGGCGTTTCAGCTTCCACGGCGATGGGCGCAGGCGAAGGGCCGGAAAAAGACGATCTGCCCTCCGTGGCACTGGCAGCCTGGGGGCTGCACCAGCGGCGCCGTGTCAGTGTGCGGCCGGCCGCCAACAGCAGCAGGTGGGCCGCGTTGGCTCGTGGAAACCAACTGGCCGGAACCCGAGGGAGATAGAATGGCTGTTTACAAGGTCCGCAGTGGCGGCAACGAATACGAGGTCACGGTAACCGACCACGCTGGTGGCACGGCTACGGTAAGCGTGGACGGGCAATCCTTCGAGGTAGAGTCGGTCGGACCGGCGGTGGCGCCCCCTGCCGCCTCTTCACCGCTGGCAGCCACTCCGGCAGCGGCTCCCCCGGCTCCGGCAGCTCCTGCGCCCGCGGCCGGCGGCAGCGGCTCGGTCACGGCTCCCATTCCCGGGATGGTGACCGCCGTGCTGGTGAAAGCCGGCGACACTGTTGCTGCCGGGCAGATAGTGCTCAAGCTCGAAGCAATGAAAATGGAAAACGACATCGCCACCCCGACGGCCGGCACGGTCAAGGCCGTGCACGTATCACAGGGCAGCGAAGTCAGCAGCGGCCAGTTGCTGGTCGAGGTCGGCTGACCGACACCCACCATAATGGATTCCCTGGTTCACTTTCTCTCGCAAACCGGCTTCGCGCTTTTCCCCCAGCACCCCGGCTCCCTGCTGATGATAGGCGTCGGGCTGCTGCTCATAGGCCTGGCCATAACCAAAAACTACGAGCCCCTGCTGCTGGTGCCCATAGGCTTCGGCATGATCATGGGTAACATCCCCGAGGCGGGGGCGTCTCCCTTTGATGAGCACGGGGTCATCCACTACCTCTACTTCGGCGTCAAACACGAGATCTTCCCCGCGCTGATCTTCCTCGGCCTGGGAGCGATGACGGATTTTTCGGCCATGCTGTCGCAGCCCCGGCTTATACTGCTGGGCGCGGCTGCGCAGGCAGGCATTTTCTTTACTTACTGGGGCGCGCTGGCGCTTAACTTCACCCCCCAGCAAGCCGGTGCCATAGGCATTATCGGCGGCGCCGACGGGCCCACCACGATTTTCATAACCGCCCAGCTGGCCCCCGAACTGCTGCCGGCCGTTGCCGTGGCGGCCTACGGCTACATGGCCCTGGTACCGATAATACAGCCCCCGATCGTGCGCCTGCTCACGACCCGTGAAGAACGGCTGATACGCATGAAGGACCCGCGCGAGGTGTCGCGCGCGCAGAAAATACTGTTCCCCATAGTGGGCTTCATCGTCTGCACGCTGATCGCACCCAAGGCCACGGTGCTGCTGGGGATGCTGTTCTTCGGCAACCTGCTCAAGGAGAGCGGGGTCACCGACCGCCTGGCCAACACGGCGCGCAACGCTTTCATCGATTCGGTCACCATAATCCTGGGTATCTGCGTGGGCGCCGGCGCCACGGCCGAGCGTTTTCTACGTACCGAATCGTTACAGATTTTTGCCCTCGGTCTACTGGCCTTCTGCATTGCCACAGCCACCGGCGTGGTGTTTGCCAAGATCATGAATCGTTTTTCAAAGGACCCGATCAACCCCATCATCGGTGCCGCCGGGGTGTCGGCCGTACCCATGGCCGCGCGAGTGGCCCTCACGACCGCGCAGAAAGAAGACCCGACAAACTTTCTCATCATGCACGCCATGGCCCCCAACGTGGCTGGCGTCATCGGCTCGGCCGTGGCAGCCGGCGTACTACTGGCCATGCTCGGATAATCAGGCCAGCCCGACTGATCGACGGAGACCCGAAACCATGAGCAACTTCCACGAACAACTCGAAGACTGGGAAAACGACACCCTGTCCAAGGCACTCAAAAAAAACTCTGAGCGCCGAGAAAATTTTTCTACCACGTCCGACATTCCAATCGAGCGGGTGTACGGCCCGGCCGACGGCGACTACCCTGACAAGCTGGGACTACCCGGCCACTTTCCCTTCACACGCGGGGCCCAGCCCACCATGTACCGCGGCCGCTTGTGGACCATGCGCCAGTACGCCGGCTTTGCCTCGGCCGAAGAGAGCAACAACCGCTACCGCTACCTTCTCGACAAGGGCACCAACGGCCTGAGCGTGGCCTTCGACCTGCCCACGCAGATGGGCCACGACTCGGACCACGCACGGTCGGCCGGTGAGGTCGGCAAAGTGGGCGTCGCGATCGATTCGCTCGAAGACATGGAAATCCTTTTCCGTGGCATACCGCTCGACGAAGTCACCACCTCGATGACCATCAACGCGACTGCTTCGATACTGCTGGCGCTTTACCTGGCGGTGGCCGACAAGCAGGGCGTGCCCTGGGACAAGGTGGGCGGAACCGTACAGAACGACGTGCTCAAGGAGTACATCGCGCGCGGCACCTACGTTTACCCACCCACGGCTTCCATGCGCGTAATCACTGACATCTTTGCTTTCTGCACCGAGAAGGTGCCGCGCTGGAACACGATCTCGATCAGCGGCTACCACATCCGCGAAGCCGGTTCGACGGCAGTTCAGGAAGTAGCCTTCACGCTGGCCGACGGCATCGCCTACGTGGAGGCCGCGATCAACGTGGGCCTCGATGTCGATGATTTTGCCGGTCGCTTGTCGTTCTTCTTCAACGTGCACAACAATTTTTTCGAAGAGATAGCCAAGTACCGCGCTGCGCGTCGCCTGTGGGCAAAGATCATGAAGGAGCGCTTCGGCGCCACCCGCGAGCGTTCTATGATGCTGCGTTTTCACAGCCAGACCGCGGGCTCATCGCTCACCGCCCAGCAACCGATCAACAACATCGTGAGAACGGCCGTACAGGCGTTGGCCGCCGTCTGCGGCGGTACACAGTCGCTGCACACCAACTCCTTCGACGAGGCCCTGGCCTTGCCCACCGAGGCCGCGGTAACGGCAGCGCTGCGCACCCAGCAGATCATAGCCCACGAGTCGGGCGTGGCCGACTCGATAGATCCCATGGGCGGTTCCTGGCTCGTCGAACAGTTGACCGACGAGATAGAGCAGCGGGCCGAGCAGTACATCGAGCAGATCGACAAGCTCGGCGGAGCGGTGGCTGCCATCGAGCGTGGCTTCCAGCAACAGGAAATCCAGCAGGCCGCCTACTCGTACCAGCTGGCGCAGGAAAGCGGCGACAGCGTCCTGGTGGGAGTAAACCGATTCCAGGCCGACGAAGAAGCGCCCGTAGACCTGCTCAAGATAGACGCGTCGGTAGAAACGAGGCAACTCGAAAAACTCGCCGCCCTCAAGGCGAGGCGCGACAACGACGCCGTGCAGGCCGCGCTGGCGCTGGTGATTGAGACCGCGAGGGGAGACGGTAACCTCATGCCGGTGATCGTCGACGCGGTTAAAACTTACGCCACCCTGGGTGAAGTGTCCGACGCCATGCGAGAGGTATTCGGCGAGTTCGACGCGCCCGTGTTCATCTGAGCCTGTGGGTGACGTCGCGACCAGGGCCTTCCTGACCCGTGGCGTGGGGCGGCACAAAGAAAAACTGGCGGCCTTCGAGCTCGCCCTCCGCGCGGCCGGCATAGCCCACTTCAACCTCGTATCGGTGTCGAGCATCCTGCCCCCCCACTGTCGACTGGTGTCGCGCAAGGAAGGCCTCACCCACCTGTCAGCAGGAGAAATAGTGCACGTTGTCATGAGCCGCGCCGAGAGCAACGAACCCCACCGCCAATTGGCGGCCTCGGTGGGCGTGGCGGTCCCCCGCGACCGTTCGATGTACGGCTACCTGAGCGAGCACCATTCCTTTGGCGAGACCGACGAGCAGGCCGGCGATTACGCCGAGGATCTCGCGGCCCAGATGCTTGCCACCATACTCAACGTAGATTTCGACCCGGACACCAGCTACGACGAAAGAAGGCGTTACTGGACACTGAGCGATCAGATCGTCCGCACCCGCAATGTCTCGCAATCGGCCAGGGGAGCAAAAGACAAGCGCTGGACGGTCGTGATCGCCGCCTGCGTGCTCATCCACTGAGAACCCATCGGCGTGAGAAAGAAAGAAAAGCCCGACAACGAAGCAGTCGTCCTCGCGCGACTGCGTAAATCGCGCAAGCGCTACACCCCGGTGGCCGAGCTCAAGGCGAGCACCGGGCTTGAGCCGGCCGAGTTCGAAGAGGCCCTGGCCTCGCTGGCCAGGCGCGGCGAACTGCTGCACCAAAAGTCCCGCGTGGGGCTCACCGGCAAACTCGGACTGGTGGCCGGCAGGGTAAGACGCCGTAGTCGCGACGCCCTTATCATCCCCTTGGACGCTTCACAGGACGCGTTGCGCGTGTCGGCTAACGCGCTGAGGCCCGCCATGGACGGCGACCTCGTGCTGGCCGAACCGCTGTCCAGGAGTACCCGTAGGCCGGTGAACGCGGCCATACACAGCGTGCTTGAACGAGGCCGCAAGGTCATCACCGGGGAGATGTCGACGCGCAACCGCAGCGTGTTCATTCCCACCGACCACGCCATAGACTACGAGGTCCGGCTTGCCCACGACAGCCCCCGCGCGCGGCCCGGCTGCCTGCTCAAGGCCACCATAAGCCGCTACCCGGGCCGGCACAGCAACATAGAGGTACGCATCGATGGCGAGGTTGAAAGCCGTGGCCCGCTGGACAGGGAGATAGCCATCGCCTGCACCGAGGCTTCGCTGCCGGTTGAGTTCAGCGACGAGGTGCTGGCCGAGGCCGAGCGTTTTCGTGAACCCGGCGACAGGGACGCCGAGGGACGACTCGACCTCAGGGACAGTCACTTCGTGACCATAGACGGGGCCGACGCCAGGGATTTTGACGACGCTATCTGCCTATCGCGCAAGGGTAAGGGCTGGCTGCTCTGCGTGGCCATCGCCGACGTGTCCTGGTACGTCAAGGACGGTAGCAAGCTCGACGCCGAGGCCTTCGACAGGGGCACCAGCGTTTATTTTCCGGGCTATGCCGTGCCCATGCTGCCGGAACGAATCTCCACCGACCTTGCCAGCCTGCGCCCGGACCGAGACCGGCTGACCGTCTCGGTCGAGATGACCATAAGCAGCAGCGGCGAGGTCACCGACGCCACTTTCGCACGCAGTATCATACGCAGCAAGGCGAGACTCACCTACCAGTCGGTGCAGGACTGTCTCGACGGGCAGTCGGGGGATATCGACAGCGCGACAGCCGAGATGCTCGGGCAGATGCAGTGCTGCTCTGTCGCCATGAGGACAGCCCGGCGCAAACGCGGATCACTGGAGCTGGACCTCCCCGAAAGCCAGGTACAGGTCAACGACAACGGTGACCCGGACGTTATCGTCAACCGGCCACGGCTGGCGGCCCACCTTCTCATCGAGGATTTCATGCTGGCTGCCAACGAGACGGTCGCCGACAAACTCGACCGAGAGGGGCCGGCTTTTCCTTACCGCGTGCACGAGCGCCCTGACCAGGCGGCTATGATATCGCTTGCCTCGCGCCTGCCCGCCATGGGTCTGCGGCTGGACACTGCCCCCGAAAACATCAAGCCGGCCGACCTGCAGGCCCTGCTGGATAAGGCCACCCAGCTGCCGGGCTCGGCCCAGGTGAGCCTGATGATATTGAGATCGATGATGCGCGCGCGCTACACCGCGTACAAGGACCAGCACTTCGGCCTGGCCAGCCCCTGCTACACGCATTTCACCTCACCCATACGGCGATACCCCGACCTGCTGGTGCACCGTGCACTGGTGGCCCGGATGAGCGGGCGCGCCGATTCGCGACCGGGAAAGGCGGCCATTGAGTCGATGTCAGTGGACTGCTCGCTCCTCGAACGCCGGGCCGAGGCGCTCGAACGCAGCGTGACCCGCGCCGCTTGGGCCATCTACCTCGGTGCACACATCGGCTCGCGCTTTGACGGTACCGTCAGCGGCGTGGCTCCGCACGGCTACTACGTGCGCCTGGATGATACTGGCATTGAAGGACTGGTACCCTTGTCTCGACTGGACTACTACGTGGATCACGATGCCGACCGAATGGAACTGATCAGCCGCGACGGCAAGTGGACCGCCAGGCCAGGGGACCGCGCCCGCGTGCGGGTGGTTTCCATCGACGTCGCGAGGCGGCGTATAGACTTCGAACCGTGCGATTGATCAGCCCGACATACCGGCCGCCTGTCGCGCTCGCGCAGCGATTGCTCATGCTCACGCTCGCGGCCGCGGTGGTCCTTCCCGCCTTCGCCCCCGCCGTGGCCGACGCCGGCAAGGCGGGCAAGGCTTCGCCGGGCCGCAGCGTCAGGCGCACACCGGTGGTCGAGGCCATAGAGAAGGTCAGCCCCGCGGTAGTCAATATCTACACCGAGACCATAGTAGAATCCCCGCTGGGACGTCGTTCGCCGTTTTTCAGCGACCCGTTTTCCGATGATTTCTTCTCCCAATTCTTCGGCGAGATGCAGCCGCGCTCACGACGGCAGAAGCGAAGCTCACTGGGATCGGGCCTGCTCGTTGATGCCGACGGCACCATAGTCACCAACGAGCACGTCATCCTGCGAGCCACCTCGATACGCGTACTGATGGCTGACGGCAGAGAGTTCGAAGCCAGCCTGCAGGGAGCCGACTCGGATTCCGACCTCGCCGTGCTTCACATCGACAGCGACACCCCCCTGCCCTTTGTCCCGCTGCCATCGGACGACTCGGTGATGATCGGCGAAACCGTCGTGGCCATAGGCAACCCCTTCGGACTGTCGCACAGCGTGACAACCGGGGTCATCAGCGCTTCCGGGCGAACGATAAACGCCGGCAGGCTCGTGTACCACGACCTGCTGCAGACCGACGCTTCGATCAACCCCGGCAACTCGGGTGGGCCGCTGGTGGACGTGGAAGGACGCTTGCTGGGCATCAACACGGCCATACACCGAGACGGCGAGGGAATAGGCTTTGCCATTCCCAGCGCGAAAGTCAGAATCGTGGTCGAGCAGATCCTCAACTACGGCTCGGTTCAGCCGGCGTGGCTGGGGCTGAAGGTGCAGGGTCTCACCGGAGAGATCGCCTTTCATCTGGGTGTAGACAGCGACGGGGGAGTGCTTGTCTCGGGCGTAGAAAAGGACAGCCCGGCCGCAGAGGCCGGCCTGGCAGCGGGCGACATCATAGGCGCGATAGACGGCGACAAGGTGCACAACATGGCCCAGTACCAGGCCCAGTTGGCCGGCCGCACGGCCGGCGAAACCCTCGAGGTGGGCGTGTTCAACGACGGGGTGCTGCGCTCGCTGAAACTGCAGGTAGCAGTATACCCGGCCGAGCGGATAGACCGGTTGGCGTGGCAGGGGCTCGGGCTGAAGCTGGTGGAACGCAAGGGCGGACCGCTTGCTGTTTCGGCGGTGAGAGAAGGCAGCCCGGCGGCCGAAATCGGCATCAGGCCAGGCGACGGTATAAGCTCGCTCGGCGGTCGCCAGGTGCCCGACCGCGACGCTTTTCGCCGCCGTCTTGCGGCACTGCGCAACAGCAACGCGGTGCTGGTGTCGGTCGTAAGGGGGCGCAATGTCTACCGCGTAACACTGCCCTTGGAACGCAAATTCTGAAAGATTCCTTGACGCCGAGAACAGCGGATCCCGCTACGCCAAAAAAAACGCCGCCGCCTGCAATACCACGACATGCGAGTCCGGCTGGATGCCGGCCCCCGGCTTCATCGCGCCAGCTCGTCCAACAGCAGCGTCATGGCCTCTGCTGCCATTTCGCGGGCCACCTGCCGCAGTTCTTTTTCATCGTCCTCGAGCATTCCCAGTAAATTACTCAGGGCCACGAAGTAACGCTCGAGGTCTTCCGCCTCGAGCTCGGGCAAACGGCGGTCCATGAGCTCAACAAAGATCTCATGCGAAATAGCTATCTGCCCCAGGATTTCGCCGTTGCTGTTTTTACCCACGCCTATTGCCTCACGCCCTGTCCGGTATCCGATACCACGACGGTTCCACGGCCCGGTCGCCTAAGCCAGCAGGCCACGCAGGGTCTCAACGCTGACATCGGCCAGGCTATCGACCACCAGGTCGGCGTCCAGGCTCGCGGCCGCAAAAGTGTTGGTCACCGCCAGCGTATGCATACCGGCTGACCGGGCCGAGGCCAGGCCGGCAGTCGTGTCTTCTATGACCACGCAGTTCTCGGCCGCTATGCCAGCGCCGGCCTCGCGGCCAGCCCCCTTCTGCAACAAGCGTCGGGCCCTGTCGTAGGTCTCCGGGTCGGGCTTGCCCGCCGATACGTCCTCGGCCGATACGATGACCTCAAAGCGATCGGCCAACCCGGATTGCGCCAGCACCATCCGTATTTCATTGCCAAGCGCTCCCGAGCCGATGGCCAGGGGCACGCCCGCTTCGGCCAGGGCAGAGATCAGCTCTTCGACACCATCAAAGAGGCGAGTGCCACCCGCCGCCAGGCGCTCAAACTCGGCGGCCTTATCGGCCATCAATCCGAGCAGGGCTTCTTCGTCCAGGCTCACTCCCCGATCACGGAAGATCACGGTGAAGCCGTCGCGGTCGTCGTAGCCCACGTAGCGTTGGTAATAATCCTCGTCGCTGATTTCCATGCCCAGCGACAACAGCGCGTGCCTGAAACCAGCCAGGTGCAGGCCCTCGTCGTCGGCAATCACCCCGTCGAAATCAAAAATAACAGCGCCCAGCATGCCCTTGCCCTGCGTCCTCCTGCTCAGCCCGGCGGCCACGCCATCGCGCGTCCACCCAGCAGGTGAAAGTGTACGTGGTAAACTGTCTGCCCGCCGTCGCTCTTGCAGTTGGCGACCACGCGGTAGCCGTTGTCACTGAGCTCGTTTTCAGCGGCAAGGCGAGCCGCGAGGCGATAGATACCAGCCACCAGGGCACTGTCGGCTTCCTCGAAGTCGAGTATGGTAGCGATGTGCTTGCGGGGAATGAGCAACAGGTGCAGCGGCGCGACCGGATTTATGTCGCGGATCGCAAACAGCTGGTCGTCCTCGTAAACCTTCTCGGCCGGGACGTCACCAGCACCGATGGAACAGAAAAGACAGTCCGCCATGCAGCCGTCAATGCCACGCCACGGGCACGGGCGCAATCGGCAGCGTCGGTGGTCTCACGCGCAGCGCGCCAGCAGGGCGGCGAGCGCGTTTTCTCCGCTGTTGTCACAGCCGAGGATAAATCCGCCCGTCGAGGATGTCAGCTGCTCTATCCTGCTCGCGATCTCGGAAACAACAGGCGGGCAACCCTCGAGGGCTTGCTCAACCTGGTCGATCAAGTGAAACGGTGCCAGCAGGTCTCCGCATATCTCTATGCCCGACAGTGCGACATCGCCCTGCCCCGCGGGTGCCCCTCCCTCCGTGCCCGGGCCAACCCCGCTGCACTCGAGCATGCCCAGCATGGACGGGCCGGCAGCCAGCAGCCGCCCGGCAGTAAGACTGCCTCGCTCGCGTTGGAAGCAGTCCCAGGCCGAAGCGTCGGCCGTGAGCCCTTGCCCGGGCAGCGAGCCCGGCGACAGCTTGCAGGCAAAAACGCTGGCGGACTCCAGCGCCACCAGCCGGGCCCAGTCTATCTGCGAATCAACGCCGAGTTGGGCAAGGCTGCAGCCCGCGTCGAGTCCACCCAGCGCCTGGCCGGTTACTCCAGCGGGATCCAGCCGCTCGAGCAACGAGTCAACCACGCCTGGCGCCTCGGCCGTGAACAACATCTGTTCGACGACGCAGACCCCGTCAGCAAGAACAGAAAACGCTGCGTGGGCCACGGGCCTGGAGTCGACGGTGACGAGCTCGCGGCCCGGGTAGAACGGCTCAAGCCCGGAGCGGCTCGATAACTCTGCCCTGAGACAAGCGAGCAGGGGCCTGAGCGCCCGGTTAAGTACCTGCCCCGGTCCAAGGCCGCCAGCTCCCTCGTCGAGCCAGTCCACCGATGGCAGCACGAAAGCAAATTCCTGTACGCCTGGCCCCGCGGGTAGATTTCGTCCTCCCGTCAAGCGTCGCTCAATGTACTCGGCACCCTCGGCGCGCCGGTGGAATCGCCCCAGGCTCACTCCCTGCTCACTGCGGGTCCAGGTCAGCAGCCAGGCGCAGCCCAGGTCGGCCGCCAGGGTGGCAGCCAGTAGTTCAGCCCGCCAGGCCTCGTAACCCGACACCGAGCCCAGTTCAACGCTTATAAGCTCCCGTGACACCCCGCGAGACTAGCAGATCACACCGTCGGCAGCAGCCCGCCACCACGATCCCGGTTTGCAGGGCCGGCCCGCAAACGCGTCACTGCCGGCCAGCTGTGATACAAGGAAGGGCCTGCCGTGGTCCGGCCGGGAGACAGCAGGCCCTGGAGTGATTGGCGGCGAAGATTCCCGGCGGAGTATACATGCGCATCAAGAAACGATGGATCGTACTTGCCTTACTGGTCCTAGCTGTTTTCGTCCTTCTCCGTGACTCGGAGCCGGACGTGCCCAAGGGCAGCTATCTCGTGATCGACCTCGAGGGCAACTACGCCGAGCTCCCGCCTGGGCGTGACGCCCTTGACCGGCTGCTCGACGACCGACCGGCTTTTCTCGACCTGCTCGCCACCCTGCACAAGGCCCGCCACGACGAGCGCATCGACGGGGTGCTGCTGCGCGTACAGAACACCGAACTGGGCTGGGCCCAGGCCCAGGAAATCCGCGCGTCGCTGGCCGGCCTGCAGGACGCCGGTAAGAAAGTCGTGTCGCTGCTCGACAGTGGGTCGTTCGGTAGTAACAGGGAGTACTTCATCGCTTCGGCGGCTGACGAGTTGTACCTGCCCCCCGGATCCTCGGCCATGCTCAACGGCATGGCAGCGCACTTCGTCTTCCTGGGAGGCGTCTGGGAGAAGATCGACATCGACATGGAGGTCGAGCAGATCCGCGAATATAAATCGATGGGTGACATGATGGGCCGCAGGGGCATGTCGGCGGCCCACCGCGAAGCCGCGGACTTTCTGCTCGACGATCTCTACGCGCAGTTCGGCGTGTCGATCGCTTTGTCGCGCGGACTCCAGCCCGGCGAGGTGCCCGCCGTGGTGGACGCGTGCCCGGCATCGCCCGAAGCCTTCATGGATTCGGGTCTCGCCGACGGCGTGCGCCACATTGACCAATTGCGCGAAAACCCAGCCGGCGGACCCTCACCTCCCCTGGTCTACGAAGAAGACTACAGGCGCGTGAGCGCGTCGTCGCTCGGACTCGGCGGCGGCGAACGGGTGGCCGTCATCCACGCCGCGGGCAACATCGTCAGCGGGGAGAGCAGGGCCGGTGGAGTAACCGGTGCGTCGGTTGGAGCCGACACCCTGGCGCGGGCTTTTGACGAGGCCCTGGCCGACGGCGTAAAGGCCATCGTCTTGCGCGTAGACAGCCCCGGCGGTTCGGCACAGGCGTCGGACCAGGTCTGGAGACTGGTGCGAGCCGCTTCTCGGACAACGCCCGTGGTGGCCTCGCTCGGTAACATCGCGGGCTCGGGCGGGTACTACATGGCCTCTGCCGCCGACCGCGTGCTGGCCCAGGGAATGTCCATCACCGGATCGATAGGAGTGGTGCTCTTCAAGCCCAATGTGGCGGGACTGCTGGGCAGGCTTGGCATAGGCAGCGAAACGCTCACCAGGGGCCGCTACGCGGGCCTGATGGACATCAGCAAGGGCTTTGACAGGGCCGAGTTGTCACTGGTGCGCACCCAGATGGAGCGCACCTACCAGCTCTTCCTGCGACGGGTGGCCCGGGGCCGGTCGCTGGGTATAGACGACGTGGACAGCGTGGGCGGCGGACGCGTGTGGAGCGGGCTACAGGCGCTCGAGCGGGGACTGGTAGACGAGATCGGCGGCTTTGAGCAGGCTGTGGCAGCAGCCGCCACAGCGGCCGCCATAGAAGACATCGACACTGTTGAGCTGGTTTACTACCCGCGCAGGGAAAAACTGGGCGAAAGGCTTTCGCGCCTGCGTGGATCGGTTGTATCCACAGTAAAGCTGCCGCCCTTACTCGGCCGGGTAGCCGAGCTGGTGGAACCGGCCGCTGCTTTGCGGCCGGGCGTGCAGCTGCTCTCCCCGGCGCTACCAGTCATCAACTGACCGAACTCGCTGAGTCTACTCGCTGCGGTACACGCGCAGGGGCATGCCGACGCCGCTCATAGCCGGCAGCGCCGCGGCTGACCCAGCGCGCAGCGCCAGCTCGAGTCGGCCGCCGCTGCCCTCTAGAGCCAGCAGCTCGCCCTCGCCCACGTCAGCGTAGCAACGACTGAAGCCATCGATGACCAGCCCACCGGCCGCGGTCTTCAACTCGCCCGTCCCCGGCAGCCCGGTTGCGAATGAGGCAGCGATGTTGGTCACCATGTTGCCGAAACGATCGACGTGTATAACCTCGCCCTCGAGCTGTCCACCAACAGATTTCGGCGCAGGCAGTTGCAGACGCTCGAAGTCGGCCACCGGGTCACCCAGGTCGCCGGCGTCAACCCCTGAAACCAGCGCAGCCGCGGCCGGGGCAAACAGGTCGCGACCGTGGAACACCGGCGATACCGGTCGCGAAGTAACTCGTCCGGCGTCGAGTTTCCAGCAGGCCACCGGCTCTCCGA